>NZ_JAJOND010000001.1:1222229-1527786 GCF_024700055.1 Rhizobacter sp. J219 | reverse complement strand
CCTGGGCCCAGGGCGGCATCGTCGGCGTGCTGGGCACCGACGACAGCATCGAATCCCACGTGCGCGATACGCAGGATGCCGGCGCCGGTCTGGTCGACGAGCACACCGCACGATTCATCGCCGAGCACAGTGCAGCGGCCGTCGAGTGGCTGGTGGCGCGCGGCGTGCCGTTTTCACCTGATCCCGAAGGCCCGCTCGGCCTGCACCTCACGCGCGAAGGCGGCCACGCGGTGCGCCGCATCGCCCACGCCGCCGATGCCACCGGCAAGGCCATCCACGACGTGCTGCTCGAAGAGGTGGCCAAGCACGCCAACATCCAGCTGCGCGAGCGCTGGATGGCGGTCGACGTGATCACCTCGCGCCACCTCAAGCGCGACGAGCAGCCGCATTGCTACGGCGTCTACGCCCTCGACATCGACCACCAGCGCGTCGAGACGCTCGCGGCCTCGGCCGTGGTGATGGCGACGGGCGGCGCCGGCAAGGTCTACCGCTACACCACCAACCCCGACACCTCCACCGGCGACGGCATCGCGATGGCCTGGCGTGCGGGCGCCCGGGTCGGCAACATGGAATTCATCCAGTTCCACCCGACCTGCCTGTACCACCCGCAGGAGCGCAGCTTCCTCATCACCGAGGCGCTGCGCGGCGAGGGCGGCCACTTGAAGTTGCCCGACGGCACGCGTTTCATGCATGCGCACGATTCGCGCGGTGAGCTGGCCCCGCGCGACATCGTCGCCCGTGCGATCGACTTCGAAATGAAGAAGCATGGTGTCGACAACGTGCTGCTCGACGCTACGCACCTCGGCGCGGAGTTCCTGAAGGAACACTTCCCGACCATCTATGCGCGCTGCCTGAAGCTCGGCATCGACATCACGCAGCAGCCCATCCCCGTGGTGCCGGCCGCGCACTACACCTGTGGCGGTGTGGTGACCGATCTGCACGGCCGCACTGATATCCCCGGCCTCTACGCGGTGGGTGAGACCACCTACACCGGTCTGCATGGCGCCAACCGCCTGGCCAGCAACTCGCTGCTCGAGTGCGTGGTGCTGGGCCGCACCTGTGCCGACAGCATCCTCACGCTCGGTGCGCGCGAGGAGAGCGCGCTTCCGGCGTGGGACGAAAGCCAGGTCGAGAACTCCGACGAGCAGGTGGTCATCTCCCACAACTGGGACGAGCTGCGCCTCCTGATGTGGAACTACGTGGGCATCGTGCGCACCACCAAGCGGCTGGAGCGTGCGCTGCACCGCATCTCGCTCCTGCGTGGCGAAATCGACGACTACTACGGCAGCTTCCGCGTCACGCGCGACCTGCTGGAGCTGCGCAACCTCGTCGATTGCGCCGAAGCTCATCGTGCGCTCGGCCTTGATGCGGCACGAGAGCCGCGGCCTGCACTTCAGCCGCGACTTCCCGCAGACGCTGCCGGTGAGCTTCCCGACCATCCTGATGCGGCCGGCCGGGCGCACGCAGCGTGGGCCGCAGCCTCGCGGCGCGGGCCCGACGGGTCTCTGGCGATAACGTTCAGGCGGCTGCGAAGCGCGCCAAGCGCTGCTGAATGATCGCCTCGGCCTCGGCCATGATGCGGTCGATCAGCTCCTTCACGGTCGGCACGTCCTTGATCAAGCCCGCCACCATGCCGCACGACCACGCGCCGAGGTCCATCTCGCCCTCTTTCATGATGCGCGGGTAGACGCCGGCCACTTCGGCGGCGATGTCGTCGAACTTGATCGAGGCGCCCAGCTCACGCTCCTTCTGCAGCAGGCGCTCGACCGCGGCGTTCTTCAGCACACGCTCGGTGTTGCGCAGCGGGCGCATCACGAGGCGGGTGTCGAGTCTCGCTGGCGGCGACGATCGCGTCCTTCACGTTCTGGTGCACCGGCGCTTCTTTCGTGGCGATGAAGCGCGTGCCCATGTTCATGCCGTCGGCGCCGAGCGCGAGCGCGGCCACGAGCGAGCGGCCATCGGCCATGCCGCCCGAGGCGACGAAGGGAATCTTCAGCTCTTCGGCCGCACGCGGCAGCAGGATGAAGTTGGGGACGTCGTCTTCGCCGGGGTGGCCGCCGCACTCGAAGCCGTCGACGCTGACCGCATCGCAGCCGATCGCCTCGGCCTTCAGCGAATGGCGCACCGAAGTGCACTTGTGGATGACCTTCACGCCAGCTTCCTTCAGCGCGGGCAGGTACTTCTGCGGGTTGTTGCCGGCCGTCTCGACCGCCTTCACGCCGCCGTCGATGATGGCCTTGATGTAGCCGGGGTAGTCGGGGGTGTTGACCGAGGGCAGGAAGGTGAGGTTGACGCCGAAGGGCTTCTTCGTCATCTCGCGGCAGCGCGCGATTTCATTCGCCAGCAACTCGGGCGAGCGCTGCGTGAGCCCGGTGATGATGCCCAGGCCACCGGCGTTGGAGACGGCCGCGGCCATCTCGGCGAAGCCGACGTAGTGCATGCCGCCCTGGATGATGGGGTGCTCGATGCCGAAGAGTTCGGTGATGCGGGTCTTCATGGAGAGAGTCCTCTGGGGTGGGTTTCTAGGTTTTCAGGCGGGCGATGGCGGCCTGCTTGATCTCGCGTTTCAGGATCTTGCCGGAGGGCGTGCGGGGAAGCGGTGCATGCGCGCGCTCGATGTAGCGCGGAATCTCGAACTTCGCGAGATGCCCTTCGAGGAAGCGGCGCAACTCGTCGACGTCGAGCTTGTCGGTGCCGTAGACGGTGGCGCCGACCTCTTCGCCCAGGCGCTCGTCGGGCACGGCATAGACCGAGGCCTCGATCACCTCGGGGTGCATCAGGAGTGCCGCTTCGACGGCACCGCAGCCGATGTTCTCGCCGCCACGGATGATCAGGTCCTTGAGGCGGTCGACGATGTAGAGGTAGCCCTCGGCATCGATGGTGGCCCCGTCGCCGGTGCGGAACCAGTCACCGTCGAACGATTGTTTGTTCGCGTCGGGGTTGTTCCAGTAGCCGGTGAAGACCGAGGTGCCGCGCACCCACAGCTCACCGCGCTCGCCGGGTGGCAACACACGGCCGCTCTCATCGGTGACGCGCAGCTCCAGCACCTGCGAGCAGTGGCCCGAGCTGCTGGGGTGGTCGAGGTAGTCCTGGCCGACGATGCCGGCGCCGATGGCGTTGGTCTCGGTCATGCCCCAGCCGATGTTAGGAATGGCCTGGGTGAAACTGGCATCGATCTGGCGCACCTGCTCGGGCGCGCGCGGCGCACCGCCGCCCCCGAGCGAGGCGAGGGTGGCGAGGCTGTAGCGGCCCGACTGCGCCACACGGATCAGGTCGCCGGTGACGGCGGCCGGGCCGGTCAGCGAGGTGAGCCGTTCGCGGTCGATCAGCTCGGCGGCCTTCTCGGCGTCCCAGCGGTACATGCTGGCGAGGCGGCGCTGCAGGCGGTAGCTGCCGAGGTAGGACGAATGCAGCCCCGTCACGTGGAAGAGCGGCACGGCGAGCAACGTGCCGCCTTGCTCGGCGGGCTCGGGGCGCACGACGCCGTTGACCTTGTCGAGGATGGCGTAGTCCAGCTCCCATGAGAGCAAGGCCGAGATCACCATGCGGTGAGTCGACGGCACGCCCTTGGGCCGGCCGCTGGAGCCCGAGGTGTAGAGCATGATGGCCAAGTCGTCAGGCTGCATCGCCACCGGCGGCATCGGCACATTGCCGAGCGAGGCCGTCACCGCCTTCAGGTCGCGAGCGCCGGCTCTCAGCTCGGTGGCACGCACCGCGAGCACCTGCAGGCCCTTGACGGGCTTCTGCGCCAGCCGGTCCAGCCGTTCCTGGTCGGCCAGCAGCACCTTGGCGCCGCAGTCGACGAGGGCATAGGCCATGTCGTCGGCCTGCCAGTGCGCGTTCATCGCCACCGCGATGGCACCGATGGAGGTGATGGCGCTGAAGGCGATCATCCACTCGGGGTAGTTGCGCATCGAGATCGCCACGCGGTCGCCTGGCTTCACGCCGCACTGGTGGACGAGCGCGTGGCCGATGCGCGAGGCCTGCTGCCAGGCTTCGCGGAAGGTGTAGCGCTCGTCTTCGTAGATCAGAAAGGGCAGGTCGGTGACGTAGAGACCGTAGTAGTCGCGCAGCGTGGAAGGGGCGTTCTTGAAGGCCTTCACCTGGCGACCATGGGCGACGATGTCGACCAGTTCGCCGGGTTGCCCCGGCGAGGTGAGTTCGGCGATCGCCTGGGCGCGGAGCATCGGTTCGGGCATTCAGCGCCCCTTGAAGACTGGCTCGCGTTTCTCGACGAATGCCTTGGCGGCTTCCTTGTGGTCTTCGGTCTGCCCGCAGTGGATGTGGTGCGTGGCTTCGAGGTCCAGGCACTCGTCAACCTCGCCGGCCATCGCGCGGTTGAGGTTTTCCTTCATGTAGCGGTAGGCCACGGCCGGGCCCTTGGCGAGCCGGCCGGTGATCTCGTTGGTGCGCGCACCCAGGTGCTCGGGTTCGGCCACCCAGTTGGTGAGGCCGAGCCGCAGCGCTTCCTCGGCCGAGACGCGGTCGGAGAGCATGTACAGCTCGCGTGCCTTGGCAGCGCCGATCAGCTGCGTCATGAAGTAGGTGCCGCCGTAGTCGCCGGCAAAACCCACCTTGGCGAACGCGGTCGTCATGAAGGCGCTGCTCGACATCAGCCGCAGATCGCACGCCATGGCGAGCGACAGACCCGCACCGGCCGCGGCGCCGGGCAGCACGGCGAGCGTGGGCTTGGGCATCTTGAAGAGGCGGCCGGCCGTCTCGCGCTGGCTGTGGCGCTGCTGGTGGATGGCCTCGTCGACGGTGCGCTGGCCGACTGTGCCGTCGCCGGCAGCGGCCATGCCCTTCACATCGCCACCGGCGCAGAAGGCCTTGCCTGCACCCGTGAGGACGATGCAGCGAACTTCGTTGTTGAACTCCGCGGCGACCAGCTGCTGCTGCATGGCCTGCAGCATGGCACGCGACAGCGCATTGCGCGCGTCGGGGCGGTTCATCGTCAACGTGAGCACGCCGCTGTGGAGCGTGGCCTGCAGGTCGGGTGTGCCGGTGTCGAGTGTGGTCATGGCTGTCTCCTGTCGTCGTCTGGGCTTGGCTGCTGCCTCAGCTCACGAGGCCGAGTTCGCGCGCATCTTTTTCATAGTTGGCGTACGAGGCCTTGAGCGTCGCGCTGTTCAGGATCATTTCGGCGGCCAGCGTGCGGGTGCCTGCCACGTAGACCTGGGTGCGGATCCAGCACGACTCGGTGCGTGCGCTTTCGCTCAACGCGATGATCTCGCGCTCGAGGTCATAGGCCTGGCCCACGAAGAGCGGGCCCTTGACGAGGCGGATCTGCTGGCCGGCGAAGAGGCCGACTGCCGGTTGTTTGCCCTTGAAGCCCGCGAGCGCCGAGGTGCTGCCGAGCAGCACGCTGATCATCTCGATCGGGATGATCGCCTTGCCCCAGGGCGACGACGGGCCACCTTCGGCCGTGTACCAGGGCGAAGGCTCGGTGATGACCTTCAGTTTGGAGTTGAGCGTGAAGGGGTAGTAGTCGCCCATGTGCTGGTCGAAGCCCATGGCGATGGTTTCCTTCTGCGCGCCACGCTGGCCCACCTTCAGGTCGCGGTTGATCACGAGGCCGGTGGCGGGGCGCAGCTTGGCGATGCGCTGCGGGATCTCGTGCTGCGCATCGGGCACGTTGCCGACCGAGGCCGTGCCGGTGAGCACGGGGGTGCCGTCTTTCTTCTCGGCCCAGATGCGCACGAGCTTCGCGTCGCCACGCTCTTGACCCAGAGACGGCGGCTGCACGAAGGCCCGCACCTCTTCGCCTTCGACCACCATGTTCTGGTAGTGCGCGCTGATGCAGCCGCTCTCGAACCAGGCGTTGCCGAAGAGGCTCACGAGCAGCGGGTCGAACTGGCTGAAATGCGTAGGGCCTTCGATGGGGCCGGCGCTGAGGCCCAGGTCTTCGGCGGTCTTGTCGTCGTGGATGGAGAGGTGGCCGCCGTAGGTCTGCTCGGCAAGCATCTGGCGGGGTTTGCGCAAGGGGCCGCACAGGGCGAGGAGGGTGTCGAAAGGGGCGGTCATGGCAAGGTCTTCCGGCTGAAACGACAGAGGCAAAGGATAGGCCGCGCGGCCTCGATCGGCAGTCGCGCGGGTGTCAGGCGTTTGGCGCCTTCCTGCGGGAAGATGCGGCGTCTGAACCGGCTCTGCGCCGCTCCTCCGCACAAACCCGAAGAGACCCATGGAACTCCACGTCACCACCCCACCGCCGCCAGAAGGCTGCATCGAAACGCAAGTCGTCGGCAACGTGCTCCTCATCGGCCTCAACCGGCCCGCCAAGCGCAACGGCTGGACGCCCCGCATGTTCCGCGAGCTGGGCGAGGCCTACACGCGGCTCGACGATGACCCCGAGTTGCGCGTGGGTGTGCTGCATGCGTTCGGCGACCACTTCACCGCCGGCCTCGACATGCCGGCCGTGCAGTCGCACCTGGAGCGCGGCGAGAAGCTGATCCCCGAGGGCCTGGTCGAGCCGCACGACTTCGGCAAGCCCGGCTACCGCCGCCGCACAAAGCCGGTGATCGCGGCGGTCAAGGGCATCTGCTTCACGGTGGGCATCGAGCTGATGCTCGGGGCCGACATCGTCGTCGCTGGTCAGGACTGCCGGTTCAGCCAGAAGGAAGTGCAGCGCGGTCTGATGCCGGGCGGCGGCGCGACGCTGCGCATGTCGGAGCGGGCCGGCCTCGGCAACGCGATGCTGTACCTCTTGACCGGCGACGAGTTCGACGCGCCGACCGCCTACCGTCTCAACTTCGTGCAGAAGGTGGTGCCCAACGCCCAGGTGCTCGACGAAGCGCTGGCGATTGCGCAACGCATCGCCGCGCAGGCGCCGCTCGCGGTGACGGCCACGCGCCTGAACGCGATCAAGGCGGTGGAAGAGGGGCCGGCCGCGGCGGTGGCCGAGTTCGCAGCGGTTCAGCGCAAGATCTTCGCGAGCGAAGACTGGGCCGAGGGTGTGCGCTCGTTCGTCGAAAAACGAGCCGCGGTGTTCAAGGGCCGCTAACGTCAGGCGTGCATGGCGCTCAGCTGCGAGCGCGCATGGCGCTTCGGGCCTGCACGAATTCGAACGCGTACTTCACCGCCTCGGCGATGGCCACTTCGTTGTGGGCGCGTTCGTTTTCGGTGAGGTAGAAGACCAGGTCGACGTCGTGGCGGATGTAGCGCGGCGGCAGCCGGTTCAGCGCCACGCAGGCCACGTCGGCGAGCTGGTCGCGCGGCACCTGGTACTTCGCGGCCGAGGCCAGCACGGCCTCGAAGATGATCCGCTCGTAGTGGTTGTGGATCGATTCGAAATCAGCGCTCATGGTGGAGAGCGCACGACTCAAAGACGTTCGAGCACTCGCATCGAATAGTCGACCGCGCGCACATCCTTGGTCAAGCGGCCGATGGAGATGCGGTCGACGCCGGTGGCTGCAATTTCACGAATCTGCCCCAGCTGCACGTTGCCCGAGACTTCGAGCAGCGCGCGGCCCTGCGTGACCGCCACCGCCTCGCGCATCAGCGGTTCGGTGAAGTTGTCGAGCAGCACGCTCTGGGCGCCGGCATCGAGCGCTTCGCGCAGTTGCTCGATGCTTTCGACCTCGATCTGGATGTCCACACCCGCGTTCAGGGCCTGGGCCCGGCGCAGCGCTTGCGCCACGCCCCCGGCGGCGGCGATGTGGTTTTCCTTGATCAGGATGCCGTGCCAGAGCGCGAGCCGCTGGTTCTGGCCGCCGCCCACGCGCACCGCGTACTTTTGCGCCTGGCGCAGGCCAGGAATCGTCTTGCGCGTGTCGAGCACGGCGCAGCCGCGTGGGTTGGGCGAGGCGCCGGCGATGGCGTCGACGTGGCGGCGCGTGATGGTGGCGGTGCCCGAGAGCAGCTGCAGGAAGTTGAGCGCCGGGCGTTCGGCCGAGAGCAGGGCGCGCGCATTGGCCTCGATGTGGCACACCAGCGTGTCGGGGGCCATCAGTGCGCCTTCGGCCACGTGCCAGTCGATCCGGGCGTCGTTGTCGAGGGCCTTGATGCAGCCGTCGAACCACTCGCGCCCACACAGCACCGCTTCCTCGCGCACGAGCACGCGGGCCTTCACGCGCTGCGCCCCGGGCACGAGCATCGCCGTCCAGTCGTGGCGGCCGATGTCTTCGCTGAGCGCGTCGTGGATGTTGCGCTCGCGGGCTTGTTCGAGGGTTTCGTTCTGGTCGTACATGCGGTGATCGTCAGGCGGCGCCGATGTTCGGCACGAGGCCGGGCTTTTGTGTGGCGGTGGGGTTGCGCTTCACGAAGTCGAGCATGCGCTCGATGCAGCCGAGCGCCTGGCGGCGGATCGGCTCGTCGACATGGATCTCGCCCTCGCCGTTCTCCAGGCAGTTGACGACGCCTTGCATCGCGTTCATCGCCATCCACGGGCAGTGCGCGCAGCTCTTGCAGGTGGCGCTGTTGCCGGCGGTGGGGGCTTCGATCAGCGTCTTGCCCGGGGCCAGCTGTCGCATGCGGTGGAGGATGCCGTTGTCGGTGGCGACGATGTAGGTCTGCGCGTCGCCGTTGACGACCGCATTGAGCATCTGCGACGTGGAGCCCACCACGTCGGCCTGCTTCACCACGCTCTCGGGCGACTCGGGGTGCACCAACACCTTGGCACCGGGGTGTTGCGCCCTCAGCAGGTCGAGTTCGAGGCCCTTGAACTCGTCGTGCACGATGCAGGCGCCGTTCCACATCAGCATGTCGGCGTGGGTCTGCTGCTGGATGTAGCGGCCGAGGTGGCGGTCGGGTGCCCAGAGGATCTTCTCGCCCTGGTCCTTGAGATGCTTGACGATCGCGAGCGCGCAGGAACTCGTCACCATCCAGTCGGCGCGGGCCTTCACCGCGGCGCTGGTGTTGGCGTAGACGACGACCTTGCGGTCAGGGTGTGCGTCGCAGAAGCGCGCGAAGTCGTCGGCCGGGCAACCGAGGTCGAGCGAGCAGGTCGCATCGAGGTCGGGCATGAGCACACGTTTCTCGGGGCTCAGGATCTTGGCGCTCTCGCCCATGAAACGCACGCCGGCGACGATGAGCGTCTTGGCCGCATGGTCACGGCCGAAGCGGGCCATCTCCAGCGAATCGGCCACGCAGCCACCGGTCTCCAGCGCGAGGTCTTGCAGATCGCCGTCGACGTAGTAGTGCGCGACGAGCACGGCCTGGTGTTTCTGCAGCAGCGCGCGGGCACGTTCCTTCCAGCTCTGGCGCTGATCAGGGGTCAGGGGTTCGGGGACTTTCGCCCACGCGTGGGCGGTGCAGCTGGCGCCGGTGGCGTCTTGCCGCGTGTAGTCGAACAGCACTTGGCTCATGGCTGGGTGATGAAGTGGTCCATGACGGGCACGGGGCCGGTCATGGTAGCCCAGCAGCAAAAACAGCAAAGAAAAGGGTGCGGGCCTTGCGGCTCGCACCCAAAGGGACGACAGCTCAGAAAACTCGGGTGTCAGTGCTTGACGATCCGGTCAGCCCGGTGTGTTGGACTGTTGAAACGGAGTTTTGCACAGCCGTTCAAATAACACCTTGGGAATTGCCCGAATAGACCCTCTGAACGGTCGATATGGGCGCTCGATTGGTGATTTTTTGCTCACTCGTGCAAAACACGGGCGGCACGTGGCCAGAAAAAAGCGCCACGGATGGCGCTTGCTCCGCTCGAAGAAAAGTGAGGATCAGCCGAGGCTTTGCTCGGCTTCCATGAGCTTGTAGCGGGCCAGGGCGAGGTTGGTGCGCTGCTTGTCGAGCACGGCGAAGAGGAAGAGCCCCTTGTGCCGCGCGGCGTTGCGCATGACATGGTGGCGCGGGCCGGCGCTCGTCATCACCTCGTCGATCTCCGCGGTGAGACCGAGCTGGCGGGCGGCGTGCTGGTGGCTGCGCAGCAGCTGCGCGCTCGCCGCGGCGGCGAGGTCGAGCTCGACCGGCTGATCCTTGCGCTCTTGCCGCGCGAGGATCAGGCCCGAGCTGGCGTCGACCACCGCGCAGGCGAAGAGACCGTCGAGTGCGCCCAGCACGTCGAGCGCGCGTTCGGCCAGCGCCGGGTCGAGGCTGGCCCGGCGTGCGAGCGAGGCTTCTTGGGCGCCTGTGGTCACCGGCATCGACACCTTGGCTCCTGCGATGCTGCCGGGGTTCGCAGAGAGGTCGGCCACCTTGATCTGGAAGCCATCGAGCCCCGGGGCGGGCGGCGCCGGTGGCGGGCCCCAGACGGGCTCCTTCTTGACCCGGTTCCACATGCCCAGCAGCGAGTTCCACACGGCCGAAGCGCTGGTCAGCGCCTCGTTGAGCACCTGCACTTTGAGGCGCGCGGGCCACTCGATCATGCCGATCTTGTTGGCGATCCATACCGCATTGGGCGGCAACATGAAGAGCAGGGTGGGGCAGCGCCAGTTGACGTTGCGCACGGCGGTCTGCAGCGTGTCGAGCATCTCGTCGATCGCATGCGGCTGCATGGCACCGACGATCACCGCCGTCATGTGGCTGCGCTCCATCAGCGCGAGCGGCACGGCGGCGTTGGCGGTCCCGGGTGCGCGCACGTCAGCGTGGTAGATGCGCAGCATGTCTTCGTTGCGTCGTTCGAGCGTGGTGCGCTCGATCATCGCGAGCGTGCGCAGCGTGCCTTGTTCGCGCAGGTGCAGGCGCTCGATGGGGCGGCCGCTTGCGTCCGACAGCGCCTTGATCACGGCACTGGCCCACACGGCTGTCGGGTCGTAGAGCGCGATCAGGCGGGTCGCGGTTTCAAGGTCGGCGCGTGTGGCGGTGAAGTGATCGCGAATCGCCTGCGCGGGGGAGCCCGAGACGACCAGGTCGCGCTGGTGGCTGTCGACCATCTGCCCGCGGTCGTTGACCTCGGTGGCCACGCTCTCGAGGATCGCGGTAGCGGCAAAGCCTTGGTCCGGTTCTTCCGATGCGGATTGGCCTCGGATGGTGCGCAAGTCACCGAAGAGCGAGCTGAGCATGTCATGTACTCCCGTACGTCCGCGCCGTGGACGGCGCTGTTACCGGGGAGTCTAGGCCCGTCCCGCCGCGGGGGCATCCCATGCATTGCAACCATTGGTTGAAAAGGGCCATTCGTTTGAGGGGGTCGAACCCGCGGTCTGTGCGCGGCTTGCGCGAAACGTTCAGCTGAAGAACACGCTCGGTGGCGCCCCCACTGAGCGTCTCACCATCGCGGTGAACGCACTCGGGCTCGCATACCCCAGCTCCGAGGCGATCACCGCCATCGGCACCTTGCGCGCGGCCATCGTCAGTGCCTTTGCCAGCAGCACCTGCTGGCGCCATTGCAGGAAGGTCGTGCCGAGTTCGCTGCGGAAAAGCCGCGCCACGGTGCGCGGGCTGGCGCCGGTCTCCTGCGCGCAGGTTTCGAGCGTGCTCCATCGCGTGGGGTCGTCGAGCACCGATTCGCACAGTGCGCGCAAGCGTTTGTCTTGCGGCAGGTCCACCCCGATGGGCACCTGCTGGGCACGGCGCAGCTCGTCGAGCACGAGGGCGATCAGGTGCTGCTCGCGCGGCGCGGGTCGCTGGCCCGGCGTGAGCGGGCTGGGCTCGGTGCCCAGGTGCATGACCAGTTCGCGCAGCAGGCTCGACACCTCGATCACCCGGCAGTGGTGCCAGGGCGAATCGGCAGCGGGGTCGACTTCGGGGCCGACGTGCCGCTCGTCCTGGTAGAGGTAGAGCGTGCGCAGCTCGGCGTCTTCCACGACGTTGACCATGTGCTCCACGTGTGGCGGGATCCACACCGCCCGCGAAGGCGGCACGATGTAGGTGCTGCGCGTGGCGGTCATGCGCATCACCCCCGTCACCGAAAAAGCCAGCTGGCCCCACGGGTGGTGGTGCGGGTCGATGTGGGTGTCGGCCACGAGTCGCCGCATCTTCGCGCGCACGGGGTAGTCGGCGGTGGGCGCATAGCGCTTGGGGTCGACTGGCGGAACGCTGGTGTGGCGCCGGGGGGTGATCGAGTGGGACATGTCCGATCCTTGTGTGTCTGTTTCTCGATAGAAATTGACGGACTATCGTAACTCCGTCGCCCCACCGCAGCCTAGAGTGCCGTCATCGCAATTCGGCAGTTCCCATGACTTCTGCTTCCGCTTCTTCTTCCGTCTCTCTCTCGCAAGACGCGAAGACCATCAGCCTCATCGGCCTGGCACACGGCACCTCGCATTTCTTCCACATGCTGCTGGCGCCGCTGTTTCCGCTGTTCATCCGCGACTTCGGCTTCAGCTATTCCGAACTGGGCCTGCTGGTATCGACCTTCTTCGTGGTCTCGGGCGTGGGGCAGGCGCTGTCGGGGTTTCTCGTCGACCGCGTCGGCGCGCGGCCGGTGCTCTTCGTCGCGTTGTCGTGTTTCGTGCTGGCCGCGCTGGCAGTCGCGACGGCGCAGAGCTATTCCGGGCTGATGCTCGCCGCCACGCTGGCGGGCCTGGGCAACTCGCCCTTCCATCCGGTGGACTTCACCATCCTCAACAAGCGTGTCTCGCAGCCGCGCTTGGGCCATGCGTTCTCGGTGCACGGCATCACCGGCAACCTGGGCTGGGCGGCCGCGCCGGTGTTCCTCGCCGGGCTGACGGCGGCCACCGGCTCGTGGCGCATCGCCGCCGCCGGCATGGGCGTTTGGGCGCTCTTCGTGATGGCGGTGCTGTGGCTGCACCGCGATGCGATCGACGACCGCGCCGGCAGCTGGGCCCACGAGGGCAAGGCGGGCACCAAGAACCCGGGCGCGCCGACGAACGAACACCCGCTTGCCTTCCTGCGCCTGCCCTCGGTGTGGCTGTGCTTCTCTTTCTTCTTCTGGTCGACGGTGTCGCTGAGCGCGATCCAGAGCTTTGCCAGCCCGGCGCTGCAGCAGATGTACGGCCTGCCCTTGTCAATCACTGCCTTCGTCGTGACCGGCTACATGCTGTGCGGCGCGGCCGGCATGGTGGCGGGCGGCTTTCTCGCGAGTCGCGCTGAGCGGCTGGAACGCATCATCGGCTGGTGCCTGATGGGCGCAGCGGTGCTGCTGTGCCTGGTGGCGAGCGGTGTGTTGCCGGGGCTCTTGGCCTGTGCTGTGGCCTCGCTGGCCGGCTTCGGCGCCGGTCTCGCCGGCCCTTCTCGCGACATGTTGATCAAGCAGGCCGCACCTGCGGGTGCCACCGGTCGCGTCTACGGCACGGTGTACTCCGGGCTCGACCTCGGCTTCGCGCTGGCGGCCCCCGTCTTTGGCGCGCTGCTCGACCACGGTTCGGCTTCGAGCGTTTTCTACGGCTCGGCGCTCGCGCTGGCGCTCGGCGTGGCCTCGGCCGCCCTGGTGGGCATCGGCATTGCACAACTGCGCGGGGCCCGTAAAGTCGTCGCATGACGACGAATTCTTCTGAGCGCCTCGCCGGCCACGCGCTGGTCGAAGCCCTGGTGGCGCAGGGTGTGGACACAGTCTTCGGCGTGCCGGGCGAGAGTTATCTCGCCGCGCTCGATGGCTTTCACGAGCACCGCGACAAGATTCGCTTCATCGCCTGCCGGCAGGAGGGCGGCGCGGCCTTCATGGCCGAAGCGCAGGGCAAGCTGACCGGGCGCCCCGGGGTGTGTTTCGTGACGCGGGGGCCGGGTGCGACGAACGCCAGCATCGGCCTGCACACCGCTTTTCAGGACAGCACGCCGATGGTCCTCTTCATCGGCCAGGTCGCAAGCGACCAGCGCGACCGCGAGGCATTCCAGGAGGTCGACTACCGCCAGATGTTCGGCCCCGGCACGCTCGGTTTTGCCAAGTGGGTAGGCGAGGTGCATGACGCCGACAGGCTGCCGGAATACGTCTCGCGCGCCTTCCACACGGCGCTGCAGGGCCGCCCCGGCCCGGTGGTGCTGGTGCTGCCGGAGGACATGCTCACGCAGGCCACGGCTGCACAGGTGATGCCTCGCGCCGAGCCCGCACACGCCTGGCCGGCACCGGGTGGGCTGCGCCAGGTGCGCTCGATGCTGCTGGCGTCCGAGCGCCCCTTCGTGATCGTGGGGGGTGGCGGCTGGGATGCTGCCGCCTGCGCCGCGATGCAACGCTTCGCCGAGAACTGGAAGCTGCCGGTCGGCTGCGCCTTCCGTTTCCAGGACGTGTTCGACAACCGCCACCCGCAGTACGCCGGCGACGTGGGCATCGCGATCAACCCCAGGCTTGCCGAGCGCATCCGCCACGCCGACCTGGTGCTCGCCATCGGACCGCGCCTGGGTGAGATGACCACCAGCGGCTACACGCTGCTGCAGCCGCCGCGTCCGGCGCAAAAGCTCATCCACATCCACGCCGGGCCCGAAGAGCTGGGCCGGGTGTACGCGGCCGACCTGCTGCTGCAGTCGTCGATGGCGAGCGCGGCGAAAGCGCTCGAAGGCCTGACAGCGCCACCGCAGCTGCCCTGGACCGCATGGACCGAACAAGCCCATGCCGACTACGAAGCCAACCACCTGGCACAAGACGTGAAGCCGCTCGACATGGCCGTCGTCATCAAGACCATCCAGCGACTCGCCCCCGACGACACTGTCTACACCAACGGTGCCGGCAACTACGCCGGCTGGCTGCACCGCTACTGCCGCTACCACGGGCTGCAGCACCACGGCCGCACGCAACTGGCTCCCACCTCCGGCGCGATGGGCTATGGCGTGCCCGCTGCCGTGGCCGCGGCGCTGCTGTATCCCAAGCGCACGGTGGTCAACATCGCCGGCGACGGCGACTTCCTGATGACCGGCCAGGAGCTGGCCACCGCCACCGGCTATGGCGCCAGGCGCCTGATCAGCGTGGTGGTCGACAACGGCACCTACGGCACCATCCGCATGCACCAGGAGCGCGAGTACCCCGGGCGGGTGAGTGGCAGCGATCTCTTCAACCCCGACTTCGCGGCACTGGCACGTGCCTACGGCTGGCAGGCGTGGTCGCTCGCGTGCACGGAAGAGTTCGAACCGGCGTTCGCCGAAGCACTGGCGTCGCAGCGCCCGGCCTTGCTGCACCTGAAGCTCGATGCCGACGTCAGCACCAGCCGCAGCACGCTGACGGCCATCCGCAACGCGGCACTCAAGTCTTCGCCGAAGGCTTGAGGAAGAGCAGCACCAGGCCCAGCAGCACGACACCGGCCGACATCCACTCGAACGCGGTCACCACCTCGCCCAGCACCACCACGCCCAGCAGCATGGCGATCACCGGGTTGACGAAGGTGTAGCTCGACGCGACGGCTGCGCTCGTGCGCTCGAGCAGCAGCATGTAGGCGTTGAACGCGATCAGCGAGCCGAAGACGACCAGGTAGACCCACGCCGCCACCGCCGCAGGTTCCGGCGGCCACTGGGGCACTTCGCCGCGCAGTGCCGACATCGCCATCAGCACCGCCCCGCCACAGATCATCTCGCTCGCAAAACCGGCGAGTCCCGGTGCCAGCGGCAGACTCCGCTGGCTCAGAACGCTGCCGAGCGACCACGCGGCGCAGGCGATCGCGATCGCCGCCAGGCCCGCGGGCGAGGCCTGGAAACCCGCACCTTGCGTCAGCATCAGCACACCGCACAGGCCGACGACGATGCCCGCCAGTTCCAGCCGTCCGGGCTTGATGCCCCACAGGCGGTTGAGCGCCGCGATCATCAGCGGCACCACGGCGATGAAGGCGACGACAAGGCCCGAGCCCACCGTCCGCTCGGCATAGGCCACGCCGCCCATGCCGCCGCCGAGCATCAGCGCGCCCACCACCAGTGCATGCGCCCATTGCCGCCGAGTGGGCATGGTGGCACCGCGCCATGCCATCCACGCCAGCACCGTCGCGCCGGCCACGAGAAAGCGAGTGCCCATCTGGAAGAAGGGCGGGAAGCTGACCAGCGCGAACTTGATCGCGAGGTAGGTCGAGCCCCACACGATCCAGGTGGCGGCGAGGCAGGCGATCAGCAACGGGCTCGGGCTCGTGCGTCCCGAAGAGGAGAGGGTGGCAGTGCTGTCCATGCGCTGCATCGTAGAAAGGTCGGGCGATCGCTTGAATGGCAAACTGAAGCTTTCTGCCGCCAGCTGCTTGGTCATTTCAATGCCGAAAGCGAGGTTTGCCTTGAACGCTGATCTGGACGCCTACGACACCCGCATCCTCGCCGAGCTGCAGGCCGACGCACGCCTCTCGATGGCGGAGCTGGGCCGCCGCGTGCACCTGAGCCAGCCCGCCGTCACCGAGCGTGTGCGCAAGCTCGAAGGGGCCGGTGTCATCACCGGCTACCGCGCGTCGGTCGACCTGTCGAAGCTCGGCTATGGCATCCGCGCGCTGGTGCGCGTGGGGCGCGCCGAATACGCGCGGGTGGTCAAGCTCGTGAGCCAGACGCCGGAGGTCGTCAATGCCTTCAACGTGACCGGCGAAGACAGCTGGATCCTCGAGATCGCCGTCATCGACGTGCCGCACCTCGATGCGGTGGTGAGCCGCTTCTGCCTGCTGACCGAAACCTCCACCGCGATCATCCTCAACGTGGCACGCGAGCACCACGCCATGCTGCCGCCGCGCCGCGAAGACGTGAAGGTGCCCGTCGGCCGCAGGAAGGCGGCCTGATCAGCGCCCCGCCACCTGCGCCACGTAGCGGGCGAGCAGGGCGAGGTCTTTCTCCGAGAGCTTGTCGCGAAACGAGGGCATCACGCCGAGACCGTTGCGCAGCGCCTGCGCGACGCGTGCCTCGTCGGGCTTGAGACCGTCGAGCGGCGGGCCGATCTCGCCGGTGGCCTGGGCGTCGCGCAGCGTGTGACACACCGCGCAAGACGGCACCGTGCCCCCCGTGAAGAGCTTGCGGCCCGCTTCGCGCTCATTGGCCTGCGCCGTGAGGCAGGCCGCGGCCAGGGCGGCCGCGGCGATGCACTGCGCTGCGGTGTTCACGCAGCGACGACGTTCACCGCGTGGTCGGCCCAGCTGTTGTTGCCGTAGCCGGCGAGGTTTTCCTCGCGTTGCTGCGGTTGCACGTTGCCGGCCGCGTCGGTCGCGCGGCTCACCAGCACGTGGTTGCCTGCAGGCAGGTTCGCCGAGAGGGCGAACTGGCGCCACGCGAAGGGCCCGAGATCGGGGCCGACCAGCTTGGCATCTCGCCAGGTCTTGCCGCCGTCGGTCGACACTTCCACGCGCTTGATCGGCGAGCCGCCGCTGAATGCCACGCCGAGGATCTGCACCGAGCCCGCGCCGACCTTGCCGCCGCCATCGCCCGAGGGCGTGTTGATCCACGACTTCACGTTCATCAGCAGCACCGAGGCCTGCGTCGGCTCGGCCTTCTGGCCCATCGGCGTCATGCGGTAGCCGTGCGACATGATCCTGGCCTTGCTCTCGGTCGGCGCGAGCGCAATGCGCTTGACGTACTTGATGTTGTTGACGCCCTGGTACCCGGGTAGCACCAGGCGCAGCGGGCCGCCGTGGGCGACGGACAGAGGCGCGCCGTTCATCTCCCAGGCCAGCATCGCGTCTTGCAGCGCCGCGATCGGCACCGAGCGCTCGACCACCACGCTCAGCGGGTCGACACCTTCGGGCAGCTTCTCGCCGCCGGTGCCGGTGAGGTAGAGCATGCCGCTCTGTGCACCCCCCAGTCGCTCGATCACCGACTTGAGCGGCACGCCGGCCCAGATCACGCATCCGGCGGCGCCCACCTTCCACGGCGTGCCGCTCGGCTTGTGCGGGAAGAAGCCGCGGCCGTTGCCGCTGCACTGCAGGACGGTGGCGACCGTGGTGAAGTCGATGGTCTTGAGCTGCGCGAGCGTGAGCGTGCCGGGCTTGGCCACGCCTTCGAAGGCGACTTCCCAGGCGTCGCGGTTGGCGACCACGCTCTCGGGCGGCGCCGGCAGGTTGTTGCGCACGTACAGGCGCTCTGCCGGCGTGACGAGGCTCGCGCCCATCGCGCTGCGCTTGGTCTCGATCGTGCTGCTGCTGTGGATGATCAGGCTGTCGGCATCCTTCCAGGCGGCATAGGCCGGCAGCTTGGGCGCGACGGGTGCGGCAGGCGGAACAGCGGGCGCCGGAGCAGCCGGCGCGGCGGCGGTGGCCGGTGCACCCGTGGCACAGCCTGCCAGCGGAGCGGCAACGAGCGCGGCGCTGCCTGCGAGAAGTTGACGGCGGCGGACATCGGTTGGCATGGACATGGCGGGTGATCGCTCCAGAGTGATTGGCGGTTCAGGTAACCCTTGGTGCTAGCACGGGTTTGGCGGACTGACGGGCGCGAAGCATAGCCACCCTGTTGGAAACCCAACAGCTTGTTGAATCGATTGCTTACACCTTGCGCGTTTATTGTTGCGAAGAGAACGAATGTGCTCTCGAAAATAGCGATCGTAAAAGAAGGTGCTGTCTTCGCAACGAAGGCAGATTGAAAAGCCGCAGGAGGACATCGTCATGTTGAGAATTCGCCAGACCCTGGCCGCTAGTTTCTTGCTGAGCGCCGGCCTTGTTCATGCACAGCAGCTCACCGCGATGATTGCGGTCGAGCCGACCTCGAAGAAAGACTCGCTCGCCGTCGTCACGGCGATCGTCGAGTCGGCGCTCAGCAAGGCCACGGGCAAGGTGGCCAAGGTTTACATCAACGAAGACCTGACCGACGTGATGCGGGCCACCCGCACCGGCGAGGTCGACATCTACATCGCCCCGCCCCAGGTGGCCGCCTCGGCCCTGACGCGCGGCTACGGCTACATCGGCTCCACCAACCCGATGGAGCAGTACGTGCTCGTGACCCGGCGCGACAGCAGCACCGTCTCGGCGCTGGGCGGCCGCCGCCTCTACCTGCCGCAGCAGGACTCGGTGTACTCGTATGTGGCGCGCGGCATGCTGAATGCGGCTGGCCTGTCGTTCCAGAACCTGCAGGTCGAGTTTGCGCGCTGGCCGAGCGCCGGGCTGGTCGCCGTCGACTTGGGCGTGTTCGATGCGACCGTCGTGCGCCAGACCGAGTGGGACGACTGGGTCAAGTCACGCGGCCGGGCCTTGCATGCGGTGTCGACCTCCATTCCGGTGCCGGGCGGCCTGTCGGTGGTGGTGCGCAAGACGTTGCCCGAGAAATCGCGTGAGAAGCTGGCACGTTGGTTTGCCACCAACGCCACCAGCTCCGGCCTGAAGCCGGTGACGGAGCGGGCCGACCTGTCGATGTACAAGGCCGTGGCCGAGCTTCGGCTACTTCACGCCCAACAGCCTGCCCGGCGCCGAGGTCGTTACCGCGGCCGACGTGCGCAGGCTCGTCGCCGAGGGCGCGGTGATCGTCGACACCCGCTCGGAGAAGGAATACAAGGCCAAGCGCATCCCGCAGGCGGTGTTCGTGCCGTACCACGAGAAGAGCCTGAAGGATGTGGCGTTCGACTTCGCGAAAGACGACTTCCGCGACCTCGCCAAGCTCGACAAGGAGAAGCCGACTATCTTCTCGTGCAACGGCGCCGAGTGCTGGAAGTCGTACAAGGCCTCCAAGGCCGCGGTTGCTGCCGGCTTCAAGAAGGTCTACTGGTTCCGCGGTGGCCTGCCGGAATGGGAAGGTACCGGCCTGCAGGTCGCGCAGAACTGATCTGGCACGCCGGGGCAGGCCCGGCGCGATGGCAAACTTCACCGGTGTTGCACCGCCGCACGTTGCTGGCGGTGTCGAGTTCTCACGCATCGGAAGGACGCCATTCATGACCACCGACTTCGCCACCTGCGATTTCTGCGACACCCACAAGAACAACACCGACGGCAGCTTCCGTGTGCTGCCGCCGGTGTTCCGCGACTACGGCAAACGGCTGAAGTTTTCCGGGCGCGTGACCACCGTCAAGTGCTTCGAAGACAACTCGCTGGTGAAGGCCGCGCTCGACACCCCGGGGGAGGGCCGCGTGCTGGTGGTCGACGGCGGTGGCTCGCTGCGGCGTGCGCTCGTCGGCGGCAACCTGGGCGCCGCCGGCGCGAAGAACGGCTGGGCCGGCATCGTGGTCGACGGCTGTGTGCGCGACAGCGCCGAGCTGGCGCTCTGCGATCTCGGCATCCGTGCGCTCGCGCTGATGCCGCTGCCCACCGAGAAGAAAAACGTGGGCGAGCGCGACGTGGCGGTGCAGATCCAGGGTGTGTGGGTGCGGCCCGGCGATTGGTTGTATGCCGACGAAGACGGCATCGTCGTCAACGCCACCGCGTTGACCTGATCGCAGGATGGGCGGCGTCCGCGAACCGACGGTGCTGCTGACCGGGTTCGACCCGTTCGGCGGCGCGTCGCTCAACCCGAGCTGGCTCGCGGTGCAGGCGCTGCACGGGCGGCTGGTGGCGGGCCGCAGGGTCGTCGCTGCTCGGTTGCCGACGGTGTTTGACGAATCGCTCACGCAACTGGGCGCGCTGCTCGACGCCCACGCGCCTGAACTGGTGCTGTGCGTGGGCCTCGCGAACGGGCGGCGCGCCATGTCGATCGAGCGGGTGGCGATCAACCTCAACGATGCCAGCCTGGCCGACAACCAGGGCGCGCGCCCGGTCGACACACCGGTCGTGCCGCACGGCCCCACCGCCTACTTCAGCAGCCTGCCGGTCAAGGCCATGCTGCTCGCGCTGCAGAAGCAGGGCCTGCCGGTTGAACTCTCGCAGACAGCCGGCACCTTCGTCTGCAACCACGTCTTCTACGGCTTGATGCACACCCTGGCCACCGACCCGGCCCGCGCCGGTGTGCGCGGTGGCTTTGTGCACGTGCCCGACTTGGACGTACTTGCCTTGCCCGATCTGGTGGGCGGACTCCATCTCCTGCTCGACACCGCGGTTCGGGTTCGCGCCGACCTGCCACTGGCTGCTGGCGCGGTGTGTTGAGGCCTTTGCCCCTGCCTCGCGTTGTGGGGCTATAGGTCGCGGCCAGAAATGCCGATATCCCGTGGATCGGGCGCAGGACGCCCATCTGACACCAGGAGGCATTTCCGTGAGCTGGTTCGAACGACTGAAACTTTCCCACCGACTGATCGCCTCGTTCGGCGTGGCCATCGTGCTGACGATGGCGCTGGGCGCCGGCGCCGTCTGGCAGCTGGGGCAGGTCAATCACGTCGCGGCCGATCTTCAATCGCACTGGATGCCCTCGGTGCGCGCCGCACTCGAATGGCGTTCCGACCTGCAGGCCATCCGCCTGGGCACGCTGCAGCACGCGACCGCTGCGAACGAGCGCGAGAAGCGCCGCCACGCGGCGGTCGTGACGGCCGCGCTGGAGCAGTTCGCCAAGCACGAGGCCGAGTTCCAGGCCCTGGCCACGCTCGATGAGCAGAAGAAGCTGCTCGGGGAAATCCGCACGCTCAACGAGTCGTTCGTGAGCGTCACCAAGCAGGTGCTCGAGGTGTCGAGCAAGGAAGGCAACGAGGCCGCGATGGCGCTGCAGAACAGCGAGATGCGCCCGCGTGCCCAGCAGGTCGAGACCCGGATGGACCGGCTGGTCGAACTCAGCATCGAAGGTGGCAACGCCGCAGCCGCCAGCAGCGAACGCACCTACAAGATCAGCCGCGCCGTGCTGGCCGGCGGTGTGCTGCTGTCGGTGCTGATGGGCCTGGGCCTGGCGGCGGCGGTGACGCGTTCGGTGCTGCGCCAGCTGGGGGCGACCCGGCCTATGCCGCGGCCGTGGTGGAGCGGGTGGCCGCCGGCGACCTGACCGTGCAGATCGCCACCCGCAAGAACGACCAGACCAGCCTGCTCGCGAGCATGCAGCGCATGGTGCACAACCTCTCGGGCATCGTCTCGGGGGTGCGTGTCGGCGCCGAGTCGATCTCCACCGCGTCGTCGGAAGTGGCGAGCGGGAACCTCGACCTCTCGTCGCGCACGGAAGCACAGGCCGCCAACGTGCAGCAGACGGCGGCCACGCTGCATCAGCTTTCCAGCACCGTGCGCAGCAACGCCGACGCATCGCGCAACGCGACGACGATGGCCGCGAGCGCGTCAGAGATCGCCGAAAAGGGCGGCTCGGTGGTGGGCGAGGTGGTGCAGCAGATGGAGCAGATCACCACCGCCTCGAAGCGCATCGGCGAGATCATCGGCGTGATCGATGGCATCGCGTTCCAGACCAACATCCTGGCGCTGAACGCGGCCGTGGAAGCAGCGCGGGCCGGTGAACAGGGTCGTGGTTTCGCGGTCGTGGCCGCCGAGGTGCGCAGCCTCGCTCAGCGCTCGGCCGAAGCGGCCAAGGAGATCAAGGTGCTGATCCGCAACAGCGAAGAGCGGGTCGAAGCCGGCTCGACGCTCGCCAACGATGCCGGCCGCATCATGCAGGAGGTGGTGAGTTCGGTGCGCGAGGTGTCGGGCACGATCCGCGCGATCGCCGAGGCGACGGTCGAGCAGTCGACGGGTCTCGAACAGGTCAACACCTCGGTGAGCCAGATGGACAGCGCCACCCAGCACAACGCCGCGCTCGTGGAGCAATCGTCGGCCGCGGCCGAGAGCCTGAAGCAGCAGGCCCAGGCGCTGAGCCAGGCGGTCAGCGCGTTCCGGCTCGCCGCCTGATCCGGGTCAGCGGACGACTTCGAGCAGGCGGTCGAGGCCGCCTGAGTTGATCGCGACCATCGCCTGCTCGCGCACCTTGGGCTTGGCGTGGTAGGCCACCGAGAGGCCCGCTTCGCCCATCATCGGCAGGTCGTTCGCGCCGTCGCCCATGGCGATCCCTTGCGAGGGTTTGATGCCCAGCTGCGCGCAGGTGGCGAGGAACATCTTGCGTTTCTCTTCACCGTCGCAGATGTCGCCCCAGGGCTGATCGACCATGCGGCCGGTGAGCGTGCCGTTTTCCACTTCGAGGACGTTGCTGCGGGTGAAGTCGATGCCCAGGCGGTCGCGCACGTGGTCGGTGAAGAAGGTGAAGCCGCCCGAGACCAGCAGCACCTTCATGCCCACCGCCTTGCAGGCTTGCACCAGCGTCTGCGCGCCCGGATTGAGCTGCAGCCGCTGGTCGAGCACCTGCTGCATCGCGCTCACCGGCACGCCCTTCAAGAGCGTCACACGGCGGCGCAGGCTTTCCTTGTAGTCGGTGATCTCGCCGCGCATCGCGGCCTCGGTGATCGCGGCCACCTCGGCCTTGCGGCCGGCGGCATCGGCGATCTCATCGACGCACTCGATGTTGATCAGCGTCGAGTCCATGTCGAAGGCGATGAGCTTGAAGTCCGCGAGCTTGAGCGGCGGGGTGAAGCGCTGGATGACGAGGCCGGGGGCGAATTCTTGTGCGGACATGGGCGCGGATGTGTAGTTCAGGCGGGTTGCTTGGTGGTCGGAGTGCCGAGCGAGCGCAGCACGTCGCGGATGAGCTGGGCGCGGTCTTTCGGATCAGGGGTTTCGCGCTCGATGCGCAGCTTCTCGTTGCCGGCGAGCTTGATGTGGCGGTTCTTCTGCACCAGTTCGATGATGCGCATGGCGTCGATCGGCGGGTTAGGGCGGAAGCTGATGACCATGGCCGAGGTGCCAGCGTCGATCTTGGTCACGCCGTAGGGCTTGGCCAGCACGCGCAGGCGGTGCACGTCGAAGAGCGTCTGGCCCTGTGGCGGCAGCTTGCCGAATCGGTCGGTGATCTCTTCCAGCATCGCGTCGATCTGCTCGGCCTTCTCGGCGGTGGCCAGGCGCTTGTAGAGCGACAGGCGCGTGTGCACGTCGCCGCAGTAGTCGTTGGGCAGCAGGGCGGGGGCGTGCAGGTTGATCTCGGTGGTGGCGGAGAGCGGCGACAGGAGGTCGGGCTCCTTGCCGGCCTTCAGCGAACGCACGGCCTCGGCCAGCATGTCGTTGTAGAGCTGGAAGCCCACTTCCATCATGTTGCCGCTCTGGTTGTCGCCCAGCACTTCGCCGGCGCCGCGGATCTCCAGGTCGTGCATGGCGAGGTAGAAGCCCGAGCCCAGCTCTTCCATGTTCTGGATGGCCTCGAGGCGCTGCGCGGCCTGCTTGGTGAGGCCTTCCACGTCGGGCACCAGCAGGTAGGCGTAGGCCTGGTGGTGCGAACGGCCGACACGCCCGCGCAGCTGGTGCAGCTGCGCGAGGCCGAACTTGTCGGCCCGGCTGATCACGATGGTGTTGGCGCTCGGCACGTCGATGCCGGTCTCGATGATGGTCGAGCACAGCAGGATGTTGTAGCGCTGGGCCACGAAGTCGCGCATCACCGCTTCGAGCTGGCGCTCGGGCATCTGGCCGTGTGCGACCGCGATGCGGGCTTCGGGCAGCAGCTCCTGCAGCTTCTCGCGGCGGTTCTCGATGGTCTCGACCTCGTTGTGCAGGAAGTAGACCTGCCCGCCACGCTTCAACTCGCGCAGCACGGCCTCGCGGATGACGCTCGTGCCTTCGTTGCGCACGAAGGTCTTGATGGCGAGGCGGCGTTGCGGGGCGGTGGCGATCACGCTCAGATCGCGCAGGCCTTCCAACGCCATGCCCAAGGTTCTGGGGATCGGCGTGGCGGTGAGCGTGAGCACGTCGACCTCGGCGCGCATGGCCTTGATCGCCTCCTTGTGGCGCACGCCGAAACGGTGCTCCTCGTCGATCACGAGCAGGCCCAGGCGCTTGAACTTCACGTCCTTGCTGATGAGCTTGTGCGTGCCGACGACGATGTCGATGGTGCCGTCTGCAATGCCTTCGAGCGCGGCCTTCACTTCCTTGGCCGAGCGGAAGCGCGAGAGTTCGGCCACCTTGACCGGCCACTTGCCGAAGCGGTCGGCGATGTTCTGGTAGTGCTGTTCGGCGAGCAGCGTGGTCGGCGCAAGGATGGCCACCTGCTTGCCGCCGGTGACGGCAACGAACGCGGCACGCAGCGCGACCTCGGTCTTGCCGAAACCCACGTCGCCGCAAACCAGGCGGTCCATCGGCTTCGGTGACACCATGTCCTGGATGACCGCGTGGATCGCTGCCTTCTGGTCGGGCGTCTCCTCGAAGCCGAAGCTGGCCGCGAAGGCTTCGTAGTCGTGCGGCGTGAAGCGGAAGGCAAAGCCTTCGCGCGCGGCGCGGCGCGCGTACAGGTTCAGCAGTTCGGCCGCGGTGTCGCGCACCTGCTCGGCCGCCTTGCGCTTGGCCTTCTCCCACTGGCCCGAACCGAGCCGGTGCAGTGGCGCTTCCTCCGGGCTCACGCCGGTGTAGCGGCTGATCAGGTGGAGCTGCGAGACGGGGATCTTGAGCGTCGCCTTGTCGGCGTATTCGAGGATGAGGAACTCGCTCGGCCCATCGCCCAGGTCGATGTTCTCCAGGCCCACGTAGCGCCCGATGCCGTGGTTGAGATGCACGACCGGATCGCCGACCTTCAGCTCCGACAGGTCCTTGATGAGCGTGTTGACGTCGCTCGCCTGCTCCTGCTTGCGTTTGCGGCGGGCGGTCGGTGTCGTCGCGAAGAGTTCCGTTTCGGTGACGAACTGAATGTTCTTCTCGGCCTCGGTCCAGAAGAAGCCCTCGGCCATCGGCGCCACTGCGATGGCGTAGCGCTCGTCGCCACCCTCGAACTCGGCCAGGCTCTTGACCGACGGCGGCTCGATCTTGTTGTCGCGCAGCAGCTCCAGCAGGCTTTCGCGGCGGCCTTCGCTTTCGGCGACGACGAGCACGCGGTGCGACGTAGCTCCGAGGTGGAGCTGCAGTCGCTTGAGCGGATCGGGCGCGCCACGGTCGACGCTCAGGTCGGGCAGCGGGCGGGCCCACTCGACCGGCTCCTTGCCGCGCACCGCGAGGCACTGCGTGTGCGTTGGCGAGCGTGAAGAAGTCTTCGGGCCGCAGGAACAGGTCTTCCGGCGGCAGGATTGGCCGCTCGCGGTCGTGCTGCAGGAAACGGTGGCGCTCGCGGGTGTCGGTCCAGAAGCGCTTGAGCGCCTCGTCGATCTCTCCGTGCAGCGCAACGGCTGCGTTGGCGCCGAGGTAGTCAAAGATCGTCGCCGTGCTGTCGAAGAAGAGCGGCAGGTAGTACTCGATGCCGGCGGTGGCGATGCCCGCACCGATGTCCTTGTAGAGCCGCACCTTGGTCGGGTCGCCTTCGACCTTCTCGCGCCAGCGCGAGCGGAAGGCGGCGCGCGCCTCCTCGTCCATCGGGAATTCACGCCCGGGCAAGAGGCGCACCTCGGGCACGGGGTAGAGGCTGCGCTGGCTGTCGGGGTCGAAGGTGCGGATGCTGTCGACCTCGTCACCGAAGAGGTCCACGCGATACGGCACGAGCGAGCCCATCGGGAAGAGGTCGATCAAGCCGCCGCGCACGGCGTACTCGCCGGGCGACACGACCTGGCTCACGTGCTGGTAGCCGGCCAGCGTGAGCTGGGCTTTCAGCGCAGCTTCGTTGAGCTGGGTCTTCTGCTTGAAGTGGAAGGTGTAGCCGGCGAGGAAGCTCGGCGGTGCGAGCCGCACGAGGGCGGTGGAGGCCGGCATCAGCACCACGTCGACTTCGCCCTGCTGGATGCGCCAGAGCGTCGCCAGTCGCTCGGAGATCAGGTCCTGGTGCGGCGAGAAGGTGTCGTAGGGCAGCGTCTCCCAATCGGGAAACACGGCCACGCGCAGCTCCGGCGCAAAGAAGGGCAGTTCGCCTTCGAGGCGCTGCGTATCGGCCGGTTCGGCGGTGACGATCGCGGTGATGCGCCCGTCGGCCTTTTGTGCCTGCGCGAAGCGCGCCAGCAGCAGGGCATCGGCCGAACCGAAGGGGCGGGGCAGGGTGAAGCGTTTGCCGGGGGCGAGCGATGGAAGCTGCATGAGGGAAGCGAACACAAAAACAAACCGCCCCGGTTGGGCGGTCCCCCGGGGCGTTGAAGGCGCGAATTATAGAATTCGGCCCCTTTCGAGCCTGCTGACATGAGCGCATCTCCGACCGATCTGTACGCCTTGGTGCCCTGCGCTGGAGTCGGTGAACGCGCCGGTGCGGGCGGCCCCAAGCAGTACGCGAGGGTCGCGGGCAAGCCGATGGTGCTTCACACCCTTGATGCCCTGGCGCGTGTGCAGCGCCTGCGCCAGACCTTGGTGGTGCTGGCCCCGCAAGATGACCAGTTCTCGTTGCACGTGCCCGCGTCGGCTGCGTGGGTAGCGAAGGTGGGCGGTGCGAGCCGCGCCCAGTCGGTGGCCAACGGTCTCGCGCACTTGCTGGATCGCGGTGCGAAAGCCGATGACTGGGTGCTCGTGCATGACGCGGCCCGCTGCCTGGTGCAGCCCGCCTGGATCGATGCGCTGATTGACGCCTGCATCAACGACAGCATCGGCGGCCTCCTGGCGCTGCCGTTGGCCGACACGCTGAAAGCCGAAGCCGCTGGACGCGTGAGCGCCACCGTCGACCGTGCGCGCAAGTGGGCCGCGCAGACGCCGCAGATGTTCCGCATCGGCCTTCTGCAAGAAGCACTGGCGCACGCGGGCGATGCCGTCACCGACGAAGCCAGCGCCATCGAAGCGCTGGGCCACGCGCCGCTGCTGGTGCCGTGCTCGATGGAAAACTTCAAGATCACCTGGCCGGCCGATTTCGCGCTGGCCGAACGCCTGCTCACGACACGTTGAGGACACGCCCATGACGCTCAAACCCCAAGTGCCGCGCTGGCGCATCGGCGAAGGTTGGGACACGCACGCGCTCGTGACCGGCCGCAAGCTCATCCTCGGCGGTGTGGAGATCCCGCACACGCATGGATTGCAAGGCCACTCGGACGCCGACGCGTTGTGCCACGCGATCACCGATGCGCTCTTCGGTGCGGCGGCGCTCGGCGACATCGGCCGTCACTTCCCCGACACCGACCCGCAATTCCGCGGCGCCGATTCGCTGGCCTTGCTCACCGAGGCGGCACGCCGCGTGAAAGCGGCCGGCTGGATCATCGGCAACGTCGACAGCACCATCATTGCCCAGGCGCCGAAGATGGCGCCGCACATCCAGCCCATGCGTCAGCGCATCGGCATCGCACTCGGCATCCCGCTGGAGCAGGTCAACGTGAAGGCCAAGACGGCCGAGAACATGGGGCCGGTGGGGCGGGGCGAATCGATCGAGGCCCGCGCGGTGTGCCTGCTCGTCAAAGCCTGATCACAGCGCCAGCACGTCGATCGTCGGTGGCACGAGGAAGCGCAGCGGCAGGATGTCGGTGCCGATGCCCGGCGTGACGTAGAGGCGGGTGTGGGGCAGCGGGTAAAGCCCTTGTTCGAAGGCACCCCGCGTGTTCCGCTGCAGCATCATCTGCGTCAGCACCGGCACGTAGACCTGTCCGCCGTGGGTGTGGCCGGCCAGCACCAGGGAGGCCATGCCGGGCTTCATCCGCGTGGCGACGTCTGGGTTGTGCGTGAGCACGATGCGGCGTTCGGCGGCATGGGCGGGCGGGTCGAGTTGCAGGTGCTGCACCTGGCTGTCGGCAATGCCGGCGTAGAGGTCGCCGATGCCGATCAGCGTGCAACGGCCCAGCCAGACACGCCGACCCTCGATGAGCTTCACGTTCAATGCCGTAAGCGCTTCGCGGAGTTCATCGGCCAGGGGTGGCCCGGGCATCTGCTCGTCGTGGTTGCCGAGGACGCCGAACACCGGGTACTTGATCCGCGCCAGCGGTGCGAAGGCTGCCGCCAGGTCGTGCGGCGGCCCGTAGGTCCAGTCGCCGGCCACGAGCACGGCGTCGATGGGCAGGGTGTTGAGCCGGTCCACGAGTCGGTTCAGCTCGCGCTCACGGGTGAACTTGCCGAGGTGGATGTCGGAGATCAGTGCCACCTGGGCACCGCATTGCTGCCCCAACCGGGTTTCGCGCACCACGAGACGCTGAGGTTCGACAAAGCGCGCCCAGGCCAGCGCCGCGCAGGCCAGGAAGGCCAGCCCGGCCACGAAGGCCGGGGCGACGCGCCATGCCCGCACCGCACGGCCCCCTCGCCAGCCCAGCCACGCAAGCAGCGGCCACACGAGCCACAGTCCCCAGTAGACCGACAGATGGAAGAGGGTGTGGCGCTCGTAGCCGGGCGAGATCCAGGTGTTGCGGAAGTCGTGCCACAGCAGCAGCACGAAGAGCGTGGAGAGGGCCGTGAGGCCGACGATGGCGGCGCGCTGTGGCGCGCTGATCGGAGAAGGCTCGGGCCGGCTGCCGGCTCGCCTCATGGCGCCTTTTTCAGGCGCACATGGGCCACGAGGCCGCCGTCCATCGCGTTCGCGAGTTCGAAGCTGCCGCCCATGCGCGCGACCGATTTCTCGACGATGGCGAGGCCCAGGCCCGCGCCGGTCGCCGCGGTGCGCGCCGCGTCACCGCGGAAGAAGGGCGTGGTCAGCTGCTTGAGCTTCTCGGGCGCCACGCCCGGCCCGTGGTCACGCACCGAGAGGATCACCCACGGCCCGGTGCGCGCGTAGCTCACCTGCACGCGTGCGATGCCGGTGTCGGTCGAGCGGCCGTAGCGGCGCGCGTTCTCGAAGAGGTTCTGGAACACACGGCCCAATTCCACCTCGTCGGCCATCACCTTGGCATCGATCGCCACGCGCGAACTGATGCGGATCTGCGATGGATCGCGGAAGCCCTGCATCTCGCGCTCGACCAGGCTCGACACATGCACCGGCACCAGCTTGGTCTCGCCCGGGCGAGCGTAGTCCATGAACTTGTCGATGATGGCGTCGAGCTGGTCGATGTCGAGCGCCATGTTCTTCTTGGCCTCTTCGTCCTGCACGCTCATCTCGGCCTCCAGCCGCAGGCGGGCGAGCGGCGTGCGCAGGTCGTGCGAGATGCCGGCGAGCATCACGGCGCGGTCTTCTTCCACCTTGGCCAGCTCGCGGGCCATCCGGTTGAAGCCCATGTTGACCTGGCGGATCTCGCTCGTGAGCGTGTTCTCGTCGAGTTGAGATTCGTATTCGCCGTCGCGGATGCGGCTGGCGGCGAACGAGAGGTCGCGCAGCGGCTGGTTGATGAGGCGGGCGATCGCAGCCGAGCCCAGCACCGTGGCCAGCAGGGCGATGGTCACCCACAGGGCCCAGCTGCTGCCGGCCATCATGCGCACCCGCGTCGGGTCGGCCTGCAGCCAGTAGGCATCCTTCTCGACCGAAAAGCCCACCCACAGGCCCGACACGCCGTTGACCGAGCCGGCCACCACGGTGTCGGCCCCCAGGCGCGAGTGCAGTTCGTCGCTGATGGTCTTGGAGAAGCGGTCGCCCTCGAACGGCTCCCACTTGTCGTTGGGCTCGCGCGGCACGATCTTCACCGGGTCTTCGGTGGCCATGGTCTTGACCAGCGTGACGCGGTTGATGTCGTCCACGTACTTCATCGAGGCGCGCGACAGGTTGACGAGGCTCGCCACCTGCTGCGCCTGCTGCACCGCGCGGGGCTCGAATTCGAGCGCGCGGAAGGTCTGCACCCACGCGAACACACCGCCCAGCAGCAGGATCGCGAGCAGGAAAAACGTGCGCCAGAAGAGGCTCAGCGCAACTGTCTTGCGGGGTGCCAGATCAGGCAGGCCGTCGGGCACCGTGGGCGCAAAAAAGGCCCCGAGCCGGAGCCTTTGCCGCGCTTCTTGCGATCAGGCCGCGCCATCAGGGACGAAGACATAGCCCACGCCCCACACGGTCTGGATGTAGCGAGGCTGAGACGGGTCCGGCTCGATCATCTTGCGCAGGCGCGAGATCTGCACGTCGAGGCTGCGGTCGAAGGGCTCGAACTCGCGGCCGCGCGCCAGCTGGGCCAGCTTGTCGCGCGAGAGCGGCTGGCGCGGGTGGCGCACCAGGGCCTTGAGCATCGAGAACTCGCCGGTGGTGAGCGCGATCTGCTCGCCGTCCTTCGAGAGGCGGCGCAGCGCCAGGTCGAATTCGAACGGGCCGAAGGTGACGGTCTGCGCGTCTTTCGCCGGGGCGCCGGGGGCTTCCATCGCGGGGCGGCGGCGCAGCACGGCGTGGATGCGCGCCAGCAGCTCGCGCGGGTTGAAGGGCTTGGGCAGGTAGTCGTCGGCACCGACTTCGAGGCCGACGATGCGGTCCACGTCTTCCACCTTGGCGGTGAGCATGATGATGGGCGTGACGTCATTCGCGGCGCGCAGGCGGCGGCAGATCGACAGGCCGTCTTCGCCGGGGAGCATGAGGTCGAGCACGATCAGGTCGACGGTCTCGCGGGTCAGCACGCGATTGAGAGCCTTCGAGTCTTCGGCCAGCAGCACCTCGAAGCCTTCCTGCGTCAGGTAGCGGCGCAGCAGGTCGCGGATGCGAGCATCGTCATCCACCACGACGACGCGGTCGGGGCGGGCATTGGGCGTGGGCGTCATGGCGGCGTCTCCGTATTTGTAACAGCGGCGATTGTGCTCAGGTTTACTTGTGGTTTTTGGGGTGCCTGACCACCTGTTACAAATCTATGACGCCCGGGCGCGGAGGGGAAGCAAAGCTTTGTGAAGTCCTTGCCGGCGTGTCGGCCAACACGGTGCGGGCAACGTTGCGTCGACCATGAGCAATGCGCCTTCCACCCGCCTGTCGCCGGCCGATGCGCGACACCTGCTCGGCCGCACCGGCTTCATGCCGTCACCGGCCGAGACCGCGTCTTGGGTCGGCCTGAGCCGAGAGACGGCTGTCGACAGACTGCTGGGCGACGCGCTGCGATCGCAAGCGGGCAAGGCGCCGCCGTCGTTTGTGGGCGAACCCATCCGCCCGCCTTTGCGCGCCCAGGCTGATGTCGAGGCGCGCAAGGAGGTGCTGCGCCAGCTGCGGGCCGACACGGTCGCCCTGGCCGCCTGGTGGCTGCAACAGATGCGCGAGACGCCCACGCCGCTGGCCGAGCGCATGACGCTCTTCTGGCACAACCATTTCGCGACCTCGGTCCAGAAGGTGCGGCAGGCGCAGGGCATGTACCTCCAGCACGAGCTGCTGCGCCGCCATGCGCTGGGGTCGTTTCGCGAGCTGCTGCACGGCATGGCCCGTGACCCGGCGATGCTGGTCTATCTGGATGGCGCGGCCAACCGCGCGCAGGCGCCCAACGAAAACTTCGCGCGTGAGGTGATGGAACTCTTCACCCTCGGAGAGGGGCAGTACACCGAGCAGGACATCCGGGAGGCCGCCCGCGCCTTCTCGGGCTGGGCGGTCGACCGCGAAACATGGACGGCGCGCTTCCGCCCGCGCCAGCACGACGGCGGTGAGAAGACACTCCTCGGCCGCCGTGGCCGTTTCGATGCGGTCGATGCGCTCGACGTGATGCTCGACCAGCCGGCCGCGCCGCGTTTCATCGTCGGCAAGCTGTGGCGCGAATTCGTTTCGCCGGCGCCCGACGCAGGGGCCGTCGATGGGATCGCGCAGCGCCTGCGATCGAGTGGTTGGCGCATCGACGTGGCCTTGCGCGAGCTGCTGCTGGGCGCGGCGTTCTGGGCGCCGGCGAACCGCGCCGTGCTGATCAAGTCGCCGGTGGAACTGGCGGTGGGCACGCTGCGGCAATTCGAGATTCAGCTCGACAGTGCCGTGCCGCTGGTGGGCATCACCGCGCGGCAAGGGCAGATGCTCTTCAGCCCGCCCAACGTGAAAGGCTGGCCAGGCTACACCGACTGGATCACGAGCACGACGCTGCTCGACCGCAAGCGTTTCACCGAGCGACTGTTTCGCGCCGTCGAGCAGCCGCGCATGGAGATGATGCAGGGCGCCGCCGCGACGCTGGGCGTGCGGTTCGACGCCGAGCAGTGGCTCAAGCCGCTCGGCGCCTGGCCCGACCGCGAGCCCGACGCGGCCGCTCGCGACAAGCTCGTCGAGGCCGTGCTGGCCACGGCGCCGGTGCACCCGGTGCCGGCCGGCACCGTGGGCCTGTCCTACCTGCGGGCGCTGGGCCTGGACCCGGCCTTCCAACTCAAGTGAGGCAGCCATGATCGATCGTCGTCAACTTCTCTCGTTGGGCGGCCTGGCGTTCCCCGCGCTGGGCTGGGCGCAGACCGCGGCGTCTGCGGCCGGGCGTGTGCTGGTGCTGGTGGAACTGAAGGGTGGCAACGATGGGCTCAACACCGTCGTGCCCTACGCCCACCCGGCCTACGCGCAACTGCGCCCGAGTCTCGCGCTCAAGGCCGACGAGCTGCTGCGGCTCGATGGCGCGCTCGGCCTGCACCCGTCGCTGGCGCCGCTCGTGCCGCTGTGGGAGAAGCGCGAGCTGGCCGTGCTGCTGGGGCTGGGCTACCCGCAGCCCAACCTGTCGCACTTTCGCTCGATCGAGATTTGGGACACCGCCTCGCGTGCCACCGAGTACCTCGACGAAGGCTGGGTGGCGCGGGCGATGTCGGCGGGCTTGCGCGACGCTGCGCGCTTCACGGCCGAAGGCGTGGCCATCGGCAGCGCGAGCCTCGGTGCCCTGAGCGGCGCCAACGCGGTGTCGCTCAACAACCCCGAGGCTTTCGTCAACCAGGCCCGGCTCGTGCGGCCGGCCCAGGCCCAGGGCAACGCTGCGCTGGCGCATGTGCTGCGGGTCGAGTCGGGCGTGCTGCAAGCGGCCGAAGGTCTGCGCGGGCAGGGCGCGGTCAGCATGGCGACCGAATTTCCCGCCCACGCCTTCGGCCAGGCCGTGCGCGCCACCTGCCAGATCGTGGCTGGGCAGAAGGGCAAGGGCGGCGTGCCGGTGTTCCACCTCACGCACGGCAGCTTCGACACCCACCGTGCCCAGCTGGGCACGCACGCCAACCTGCTCAAGCAACTGGCCGAGGGCCTCGCCGCGCTCAAGGCCGGGCTGGTGGAGGCGGGCGCGTGGGAGCGCACGCTGGTCGTCACCTATTCCGAATTCGGCCGGCGTGCGCGCCAGAACCAGAGCGGCGGTACCGACCACGGCACCGCCGCGCCGCACTTCGTGCTGGGCGGTGCGGTGCGGGGCGGCACGGTCATCGGCACCATGCCCGACCTCGACCGGCTCGATGGCAGCCAGAACCTCGTCCACACCGCCGACTTCCGGCAGCTCTATGCGACCATCGCCCGCCGCTGGTGGGGCGTGAACCCCGAGCCGGTGGTGCGCGGCCAGTTCGACCTGCTGCCCTTTCTTGATGTTTGATACAGGAGATCTTGCATGACCCGCACTTCCTCATTGGCCTTGACGCTCCTTGCAGCCCTCGCGAGTGCGCCCGCCTGGGCCGACTCACCGCCGCCGCAGAACGTGGTGGGCTTGTCTGCAAGTTCGAGCATCGAGGTCAACAAAGACGTGCTGAGCGTCACCCTCTCGACCACGCGTGACGGCACCGATGCGGGCTCGGTGCAGTCGCAGCTCAAGCAGGCGCTCGATGCAGCGCTGGCCGAGGCGAAGAAGGCCGCCAAGCCGGGTCAGATCGAGGTGCGCACCGGCAACTTCTCTCTCTTCCCTCGGTATTCCAACAAGGGCGGCATCACCGGCTGGCAAGGCACGGCCGAGCTGAACATCGAGGGCAAGGACATCCCGGGCATTGCCCAGCTCACCGGCCGCATCAACACGATGACGGTGGCGCGCGTGGGCACCTCGCTGTCGCGCGAGCAGCGCGAGAAAGTCGAGAGCGACGTGACCGGCCAGGCCATCGCGCAGTACCGCGCCAAGGCGGCCGACGTCGCGCGCCAGTTCGGCTTCAGCGGCTACACACTGCGCGAAGTGCAGGTCAACAGCAACGAGCCGCCGATGTATGCCGCCGCACCGATGATGCGGGCGAAGTCGATGTCGGACGCGTCCGAAGCGCTGCCCGTCGAGCTGGGCAAAGGAACCGTAACGGTCACTGTCAACGGTACGGTGCAACTGACCAAGTAGAGCCGGCAACGCGGCGCTCACGTCAAGCAACACCCTTGGAGCCGGCTTTGCCGGTCCAACGGGTGGCGCCCCTTGGGGGCAGGAGCGAAGCGACCGGGGGGCTTGGTTACTGCGCGACCCAGCCGCCGTCGACGTTCCAGGCCACGCCTCGGATCTGGTCGGCGGCAGGTGAGCTCAAGAACACCGCCAGCTCGCCCAACTGCTCGGGCGTCACGAACTGCAGGGAAGGCTGCTTCTCGCCCAGCAGATCGACCTTGGCCTTCTCGACCGGGATGCCTTCGCGCGCCGCGCGGTCGTCGATCTGCTTCTGTACCAGCGGCGTGAGCACCCAGCCGGGGCAGATGGCGTTGGAGGTGATGCCGGTGGTTGCGGTCTCCAGTGCGATCGATTTGGTGAAGCCGACGATGCCGTGCTTGGCCGCCACGTAGGCCGATTTCTGGGCCGAGGCCACCAGGCCGTGCGCCGAGGCGATGTTGATCACGCGACCCCAGTTCTTCTTGCGCATGCCGGGGATGGCCAGACGCGTGGTGTGGAAGGCGGAGCTGAGGTTGATGGCAATGATCGCGTCCCACTTGGCGACGGGGAAGTCTTCGACCGGGGCCACGTGCTGGATGCCGGCGTTGTTGACGAGGATGTCGACGCCGCCGAAGTCGCGCTCGGCGTAGGCCATCATGGCTTCGATCTCGGCGGGCTTGCTCATGTCGGCGCCGTGGTAGCCCGCTTTCACGCCGAGGGCTGTGACCTGCGCCTTCGCCGGCTCGAATTCGCCGAAGCCGTTGAGCACCACATTGGCGCCCTGTCGCGCCAGGCACAGCGCCACGCCGAGGCCGATGCCGCTGGTGGAGCCGGTGACGAGAGCAGTTTTCCCTTTCAGCATGGTCGAACCTCCGGATTGATACAGTGCGCCGAATCTTAGAGCCGCTGACGCGCAGCACCAGCCCATGCACGAACCACGCCTGAACCATGTGCAATGCCTCGACACGCAGGGCTTGCACCGCATGGCCTATTGGGAGTGGGGCGATCCGGCGAACCCGAAGGTGCTGGTCTGCGTGCATGGCCTGTCGCGGCAAGGGCGCGATTTCGACACGCTGGCGCAGGCGATGCGCGGTGAATACCGCGTGGTCTGCCCCGACGTGGTCGGGCGCGGCCAGTCCGACTGGCTGAGCGACCCGTCCGGCTACCAGATCCCCGCCTACGCGGCGGACATGGTGACCCTGCTCGCGCGCCTGAATGCGCAGACGGTGCACTGGGTGGGTACCTCGATGGGCGGGCTGATCGGGCTCATCGTCTCGGCCCTCAAGGGCTCGCCGATCTCGCGCCTGGTGCTCAACGACGTGGGGCCGGTGGTCGAGCCCGAGGCCATTGCCCGCATTGGCAGCTACCTCGGCGCACCCTTGCGCTGGAATACGTTGGAAGAAGCGGCCGATGCGCTGTGGGCCATCTCCCAGGGGTTTGGGCCGCATACCCGCGAGCAGTGGCTCGCGTTGACACGCCCGATGGTCAAACCTGAGGGCGATGGGTTCATCCCGCACTACGACCTCAAGATCGCCGAGCCTTTCCGCAGCATCACGCCCGAGGTGGCCAAGGCCGGCGAGGCGATGATCTGGGCGATGTATGACAGCCTCCGTTGCCGTGTGCTGCTGCTGCGCGGGGCGGAGTCCGACCTGCTGTCGCCCGCCACCGCAAAGGCCATGACCGAGCGTGGCCCCAAGGCCGAGCTGCGCGAGTTCGCCGGCGTCGGCCACGCGCCGATGCTCAATTCGCTGGACCAGATCGCGGTGCTGCGGGAGTTCCTGCTGCGGCCATGAAGACCGGACCTTCGGACGGCCGCACCCCGGCCGCCGCCATCGTTCAACTCGCCGACGTCGACCCCGACGACTCGCGCGAAGCCGAGGTCTCTCAACTGGCCCGCGCCCGGGCGTTCGCCGAGCCGCTCCTGACCGGGCAGGTGCTTGACACCGGCGAAGACGCTCTCGTGCACGCCGAGGGCGTGGCCAACATCCTGCTCGGCATCGGGGCAGCGCCGTCGATGGGGGCGGCCGCCTACCTCGTCTATGCGGGCGACTACCTCGCCAAGCCCGACGAGATGGTGAGCAAGGCCTTCGGGCCCTCGTATGCCGGGCTCGTCACGCACACCCGCAAGCTGGTGCAGATCCAGCGCGCGGCGCGCGAGGCGAAGGTTCAGGAAGAAAAGCGCGCCGAGCAGACCGAGCGGGTGCGCAAGATGCTGCTCGCGTTCTCGAGCGACCTGCGGGTCGTGCTGCTGCGCCTGGCCTCGCGCCTGCAGACGCTGCGGCACTACGCGCTCAGCAAGCAGCCGTGCCCGGTGCTGCTGGCGCGCGAATCGATGCAGGTGTTTGCGCCGCTCGCCAACCGGCTGGGCATCTGGCAGATCAAGTGGGAGCTGGAGGACCTGGCCTTCCGCTTCCTCGAGCCCGACTCCTACAAGCAGGTCGCAAGGTTGCTCGACGAAAAGCGCGTCGAGCGGGAGCAGGGGGTCGAGGCCTTCCGCCAGCGGCTGGGCGACGAGCTGGCGCGGGCCGGGCTCAAGGCGGAAGTGCAGGGCCGGCCCAAGCACCTCTACAGCATCTGGAAAAAGATGCGCGGCAAGGGCCTGGACATCGACCATGTGTTCGACGTGCGCGCTGTGCGCGTGATCGTGGCCGATGTGCGCGACTGCTATGCGGTGCTGAGCCGCGTGCACGAAGTCTGGCGGCCGGTGGCGGGCGAGTTCGACGACTACATCGCCCGCCCCAAGGCGAACGGCTATCAATCGCTGCACACCGTGGTGCTCGATGCGCAAGGGCGACCGGTGGAGGTGCAGATCCGGACGCGGGCCATGCACGAGCATGCCGAGCATGGTGTCGCGGCGCACTGGGCCTACAAGGAGGCTGGCGCCAAGGGGTACGCCGGCGTCAGCGCCGCGGGCGATTTCGATGCGCAGGTGGCCGAAGCCCGCAAGGCGGTGTTGCGCCAGCTGCTGGCATGGGAGCGCGATTTCGTCGAAGCGGGGCACGAAGCGGGAACGAAGGAAGGCGTCTTCGACGACCGCATCTACGTGTTCACGCCGCAGGCCGCGGTGATCGAGTTGCCGGCCGGCGCGACGCCCATCGATTTCGCCTACGCCGTGCACACCAACCTCGGCCACCGTTGCCGCGGCGCCAAGGTCGACGGTGTGATGGTGCCGCTCAACACGTCGCTGCAGAGCGGGCAGACGGTCGAGGTGAGCACCATCAAGGAGGGCGGGCCTTCGCTCGACTGGCTCAACCCCGAACTCGGCTATCTGCAAAGCCCGCGCTCCAAAGCCAAGGTGCGGGCGTGGTTCAACGCGCTGGCCCTGCAAGACACGATCGCCCGCGGCCGCGAGGCGGTCGAGAAGCTGCTGCAGCGAGAAGGCCGCACGGCGATGAAGCTCGACGACCTGGCCACGCAGCTCGGTTTTCGCAACGCCGACGCCCTGTTCGAAGTGGTGGGCAAGGACGAGTTCTCGTTGCGCAACATCGAGAACCTGCTGCGGCCTGCCGAGCCGCCACCGCCGGCGGACGACGCCATCACCCTGCGCAAGCCGAGTGCCGAAGGGCCCGGCAAGGGCGGGGTGCTGGTGGTCGGCGTGGAGAGCCTGCTCACGAGCCTGGCCCGCTGTTGCCGGCCGGCGCCGCCCGATGCGATCAGCGGCTACGTCACGCGCGGCAAGGGCGTGGCCATCCACCGGGCCGACTGCGTGAACTTCCGCCAGATGGCGACACGCGCGCCCGAGCGTGTGATCAGCGTGGCCTGGGGCGCGCCGCGGGGTGACCGGCCGGCGTTGTACCCGGTCGACGTGTTGGTCGAGGCGGCCGACCGGCAGGGTCTGCTGCGCGACATTTCCGAAGTCTTCGCCAAGGACAAGATGAACGTGACGGGTGTCAGTACCCAGACGATCAAGGGCCCGCTCGGCCACACCGCCTGGATGACCTTCACGGTGGAAGTGGCGGACTCCGCGCGGCTCGCGCAGGTGCTGCAGACGGTGGCGCGGATTCCCGGTGTGCGTGGCGCACGTCGCAAATGACCGTTGTTTGCACCCGCCCGACCAGTGCTATAGTCACGGGCTCGGGCGATTAGCTCAGTGGTAGAGCGCCTCTTTGACGTGGAGGATGTCGGGAGTTCGACCCTCTCATCGCCCACCAAACACGTCAGACCTGAAGAGCCCGTTCCGCAATGAACGGGCTCTTCCCTTTGTGGCCACGGGACGGGAGTTCGCGCATGGAGATGACGCCGCAACGCCAGCAGATGATCGATGCGCACGTGGCCGAGACCCGCGCTCTGATGGCCGACTACGCCTTTCAGCTCAACGACCTGGTGCGCTTCGCGTTGTCGGCTGCCCAAGACAAGCCGCACAAGGTCTACTACCCGATGGATCCGGTCAACGAGGCCATCCGCAACTGGCAGGGGTTGAGCCGCAAGCTCGCGAAACTCGCCGCCGAGGTGGAGCAGACCGCTGCGCGCCTGGGGGTGCAGCCGTTCGACCCCGAGGCACCCGCTGGCAGCGACACGTAGCGCCACGACGCTGTGACGCCAGCAGCGTGGCATGCCCGCGCGGGCGGGAAAACCCTCCGCAGCGCACAAACCCTGGCTTCTAGAATCTTTTCGCACACCTGCACACAGGTACGACAGGAGTTTTCTGAATGGCCCAACCCCGCCGCCCATCGGCTTCCGACGACGGCAGCGCCGACGGCAACAGCAGCCAGCGCATTCTCAAGAAGTACCCCAACCGCCGTCTGTACGACACGCGGACCAGCAGCTACATCACGCTGGCCGACGTGAAGAAGATGGTGCTCGAAGGCCAGGACTTCGTGGTGCGCGATGCCAAGACGGGCGATGAACTGACGCGCAGCATCCTGCTGCAGATCATCCTGGAGGAAGAGACCGGCGGCGTGCCGATGTTCTCGTCGCAGATGCTGGCGCAGATCATCCGCTTCTACGGCCATGCCATGCAGGGCATGATGGGTTCCTACCTCGAGAAGAACCTGCAGACCTTCACCGACATCCAGAAGAACCTGGCCGAGCAGTCCAAGGGGCTGTACGACGCCAACATGATGAACCCCGAGGTCTGGACGCAGTTCCTGAACGGCCAGGCCCCTGGCGTGCAGAACCTGATGGGCAGCTACCTCGAACAGTCGAAGAACATGTTCGAGAAGATGCAGGAGCAGATGGCCAAGCAGGCCGAGACCTTCTTCCCGGGCATGCCGGGTTTCACCAACCCCAAGCGATAGGGGCGGCGTCGTTTCGGGGGAAAATCCCCGGATGACAGAGAACACCCTGGCCGCGCCCACCGCGGTGGCCCCCAAGATCGGTTTTGTCTCCCTCGGCTGCCCCAAGGCGCTGACCGACTCCGAACTCATCCTCACGCAACTGCGCGCCGAGGGCTACGACACCTCCAAGACTTTCGCCGGTGCCGATCTCGTGATCGTCAACACCTGCGGCTTCATCGACGATGCGGTGAAGGAAAGCCTCGACACCATCGGAGAGGCGCTGGCCGAGAACGGCAAGGTCATCGTCACCGGCTGCCTGGGTGCAAAGGCTGGCGAGGGCGGCGGCAACCTCGTTCAGCAGATGCACCCGAGCGTGCTTGCCGTGACCGGGCCGCATGCGACGAACGAGGTGATGGATGCCGTGCACAAGCACGTGCCCAAGCCGCACGATCCGTTTGTCGACCTCGTGCCGGCGCAGGGCGTGAAGCTCACTCCCAAGCACTACGCCTACCTGAAGATCAGCGAGGGCTGCAACCACCGCTGCAGCTTCTGCATCATCCCGAGCATGCGCGGTGACCTGGTGTCGCGGCCGATTGGCGACGTGCTCTCGGAGGCGCAGCGCCTCTTCGAAGCCGGCGTGAAGGAATTGCTCGTCATCAGCCAGGACACGAGCGCCTACGGCGTCGACGTGAAGTACCGCACCGGCTTCTGGGACGGCAAGCCCGTCAAGACCCGCATGCTCGACCTGTGCGAGAAGCTCGGTGCGCTGGCCCAGGCCCATGGCGCCTGGGTGCGGCTGCACTACGTCTACCCGTATCCGCACGTCGACGACGTGCTGCCACTGATGGCCGAGGGGCTGATCCTGCCGTACCTCGACGTGCCGTTCCAGCATTCGCACCCCGACGTTCTGAAGCGCATGAAGCGCCCGGCCAGCGGCGAGAAGAACCTCGACCGACTGCAGCGCTGGCGCGAGGTGTGCCCCGAGTTGGTGGTGCGCAGCACCTTCATCGCCGGCTTCCCCGGCGAGACCGAGGCCGAGTTCGAGCACCTGCTTGGCTTCATGCGCGAGGCGCAGATCGACCGTGCGGGCTGCTTTGCCTATTCGCCGGTGGAGGGGGCGACGGCCAACGATCTGCCGAATGCGGTGCCGGCCGAGCTGCGCGAGGAGCGCCGAGCTCGCTTCATGGCGGTCGCCGAAGAGGTGTCGGCCGCCAAGCTGCGCCGGCGTGTCGGCGCCACGATGCAGGTCCTGGTCGATTCGGCACCGGCGCTCGGCAAGAAGGGCGGCGTCGGCCGCAGCTACGCCGACGCCCCCGAGATCGACGGCACCGTGCAGCTGCTGGCACCGCAGAAGCTGTCGAAGACGCTGAAGGTGGGCGAATTCACCCAGGCCCGCATCGTCGACACGCGGGGCCACGACCTGATCGCTCAGCCGATCTGAGCCCATGAGCCAGGACAAGCGCACCGAGCTGATTCACCATCCCTACGCGCCGCCCGGGGGCTTTGAGGCGGTGGCGCCCGGGGTGCACAAGGCCTCGACGGTCGTCTTCCCGAATGTCGCCGCGCTGCAGGCGCGGAACTGGCGTTCCAAGGCCGGCTACACCTACGGTTTGCACGGCACGCCGACCACCTTCACGCTGGAAGAGCGCATCGCCACGCTGGAAGGCGGCCTGCAGACGCTCCTCGTGCCGAGTGGCCTGGCGGCGATCGCGCTGGTCGACATGGCGTTGCTCAAGCAGGGCGACGAGGTGCTGATCCCTGACAACGCCTACGGACCCAACAAGGAACTGGCGCGCCACGAAGCTCGCCGGCTGGGGCATCACGCACCGGTTCTACGACCCGATGGATGCACGTGGGCTGGCCGCACTGATCGGCCCGCAGACCAAACTGCTGTGGGTCGAGGCCGCCGGCTCGGTGACGATGGAGTTCCCGGACCTGCCCGCGCTGGTGAAGGTCGCCCGTGAGCATGGCCTCACGGTGGCACTCGACAACACCTGGGGCGCCGGCATTGCCTTCGACGCATTCGATTTGACCCACGACGGCAACCCGTTGGCCGTGGACGTCTCCGTGCAGGCGCTGACCAAGTACGCCTCCGGAGGCGCCGATGTGCTGATGGGCTCGGTGACCACGCGCGACGAGGCCTTGCACCTGCAATTCAAGTTCTGCCACATGCGCATGGGCTGGGGGGTGGGCGGCAACGATGTCGAGTTGGTGCTGCGCTCGCTGCCGTCGCTCGCATTGCGCTACGAGGCGCAGGATGCCGCGGCGCGCACGCTGGCCGCGTGGTGGTCGCAGCGGCGCGAGGTGGTGCAGGTGCTGCACCCGGCTTTGCCCGGTTCGCCCGGGCATGAATGCTGGCAACGCCTGTGCACACGGGCCGCGGGGCTGTTTTCAGTGGTGTTCAACGAGCGCTACAGCCCGCAGCAGGTCTATGCCTTCGTTGACGCTCTGAGGCTCTTCAAGATCGGCTATTCCTGGGCCGGGCCGGTGAGCTTGGTGGTGCCGTATCACCTGAAGGGCATGCGCAACGAGCCTGCCTATGCCGGCACGCTGGTGCGCTTTTCGGTGGGGCTGGAGGCGCCCGCCGACCTCATCCACGACTGCCAGCAGGCGCTGCACGCCCTCGGGCCCTGAGTCACTCCTTGCTGGGGCCCGACGAGACCTTGTGCCGCATCAGCCGGCCCTTTTCACGGTCCCAGTCGCGCTTCTTTTCGGTGTTGCGTTTGTCGTGCTCCGCCTTGCCCTTGGCCAGCGCGATCTCGGCCTTCACACGCCCGCCCTTGTAGTGCAGGTCCAGCGGCACGAGCGTGAAGCCTTTCTGCTCGACCTTGCCGATCAGGCGCTTGATCTCGGCCTTGTGCATCAGTAGCTTCTTCGTGCGGTCGGCTTCCGGGTTCACGTGGGTCGATGCGCTGCGCAGGGCATTGATGCGGCAGCCGATCAGGTACAGCTCACCATCGCGGATCACCACATAGCCGTCGGTCAGTTGCACCTGGCCGGCACGGATGGCCTTGATCTCCCAGCCCGCCAGCACCATGCCGGCCTCGTACTTCTCTTCGAGGTGGTAATCGAAACGGGCACGGCGGTTTTCGGCGATGGACATGGGGCACAGGTGGGGCGGGAGGCCCTCAATACAATCCCGGGATTCTATGAAGCAGGTTCGGAAGTCCGTTCTTCTCACGTATTCAGCCCCCGAGATGTACGCGCTCGTCGTGGACATCCCGTCGTACCCGAGGTTCTTGCCCTGGTGCGAAAAGGCCGAAGTCCTGACGCGTGACGACGCTGGCATGACGGCCAAGCTCCACCTCGCCTACGGTGGCCTGCGGCATGCCTTCACCACCCGCAACAGCCACGTGGCCGACAGCAGTGTCACGGTGTCCCTGGTCGACGGGCCGTTTTCAGTGCTCGATGGCTCGTGGCGTTTCGTGCCCCTGGTCTTGCCCGGAGCCCAGCCGGAGCCGGCGTGCAAGATCGAGTTCGACCTGCGCTATGCGTTCTCGAGCCGTCCACTCGAGCTGGTGGTGAGCCCAGTGTTCGACAAGGTGGCCAACACCTTCGTCGACGCGTTCGTGAAGCGTGCGACCCAGGTCTATGGCGAGCGCTGAGCCGTTGGCGATCGAGCTGGCCTATAGCCCGGCACCGGGCGAAGTGGAGCGCTGGGCGCTGCGTCTGCCGCCGGGCAGCTGCGTCAAGGACGCCATCCTGCAGAGCGGGGTGCTCGCGGCGCATCCGGAGCTGGCGCTCGACAGCTTGACGGCCGGCGTCTGGGGCAGCTTGCGCGGGCTGGAACACCCGCTGCGCGACCGGGACCGTGTGGAGCTGTATCGCCCGCTCAAGGTCGACCCGAAGGAAGCCCGGCGCCTGCGCTACCGCAGCCACCGCGCCAAGCAGGCGCGTTGAAGACCGAAATCAGCGGGCGCAGTCGCTCGCGATCACGTCGCGGGTGCGCTTGGTTTCTTCGGCGCGGGCCTTGTCGTCGAGGATCTCGCGCTCGCCCTTCTCGTTGACGCGGGCCATGCGCATGCCGTCGTCGAGGGCGCGGAGATTGGCTTTGGCGCGTTGGCAGTTCTCGGCTTTGGCGGCCTTTTGCTTCTCTTCGTCGGCGCGGCGCTTTGCGGCTTCTTCTTCGGCCGCCTTGCGTCGCTTGGCTTCGAGTTCGGGCTCGACACCCTTGGCGCCGGCCTCAGGGCCAGATGCCGCAGCCGAGGCGGCCATCGCGGCCGCGGCGGCTTGCGCACTGTTCGCGGCGAAGGGCGGGGGCTTGCGGGCCGCGCTGCCGCTCGGGCGCTGAAGAATGTCTGCGTCGCCTACGTTCGGCGGTGGGGGGAGGTCGCTGTACTGCACGCGGCCGGACTTGTCTTTCCATTTCCACTGCGCCGCGGCCGGTTGGCTCAGGCCGAAGGCAAACAGGGCTGCGGCGGTCACGGCCGCGAGCCGAACAATGCGGGGCGAACGAGCGAATGTCATCCCGAAAGTGTAGTCGTGCAAAAGCCGGCCGACGCTCGGGGTGGCGCCTCCGTACGGGCTTTGTCGCTAATGGTTTCAATGGCGCGGCGGGTTCCGTGAAGTATTGCCGCGAATGGAGCCAAGTGGTCGTTGCGGCAAGGCTGCGCACGCCCACGCCAAGCGATCCGCCGGGCGTCCGTATAATTCGCTTTTGCGTCAGGAGCTTCCTCATGCGCCTTCTCGGCAAAGCGCTCACCTTCGACGATGTGTTGTTGGTGCCGGCGTTCTCCCAGGTGTTGCCACGCGACACCTCGCTCTCCACCCACCTCTCCCGCAACATCCGCCTGAACCTGCCCCTGGTGTCCGCCGCCATGGACACGGTGACGGAGGCGCGGCTTGCCATTGCCATCGCCCAGGAGGGCGGCATCGGCATCGTGCACAAGAACCTGTCGCCCAAGCAGCAGGCTTCGGAGGTGGCGCGGGTCAAACGCTACGAGTCGGGCGTGCTCCGTGACCCGATCACCATCTCGCCCCGCGTGCCGGTGCGTGACGTGATCAACCTGTCGCGTCAGCACGGCATTTCGGGCTTCCCGGTGCTCGACGAAGGCAAGGTGGTGGGCATCGTCACCGGCCGCGACCTGCGCTTCGAGACGCGCATGGACATCCCGGTCAGCGAGATCATGACCCCGCGCGAGCGCCTCATCACCGTGCGCGAAAACGCCACGCTCGATGAAGCCAAGGCCTTGATGCACAAGCACAAGCTGGAGCGTGTGCTGGTCGTCAACGACGCCTTCGAGCTGCGCGGCCTCTACACGGTGAAAGACATCACCAAGCAGACCAACTTCCCCAACGCGGCGCGCGATGCGCAAGGCAAGCTGCGCGTGGGCGCCGCGGTCGGCGTGGGCGAGGGCACCGAAGAGCGTGTCGAGCTGCTGGTGAAGGCCGGTGTCGATGCGCTGGTCGTCGACACCGCCCACGGCCACAGCGCCGGCGTGATCGAGCGGGTGCGCTGGGTCAAGCAGAACTTCCCGCAGGTCGACGTGATCGGCGGCAACATCGCCACCGGCGCGGCGGCACTGGCGCTGGTCGAAGCCGGTGCCGATGGTGTGAAGGTCGGCATCGGCCCCGGTTCCATCTGCACCACCCGCATCGTGGCAGGCGTGGGTGTGCCGCAGATCACCGCGATCGACAACGTCGCCCGGGCGCTGGCCGGAACGGGTGTGCCGCTGATCGCCGACGGCGGCGTGCGTTATTCGGGTGACATCGCCAAGGCCATCGCCGCCGGCGCCCACACGGTGATGATGGGTGGCATGTTCGCCGGCACCGAAGAGGCGCCGGGCGAGATCGTGCTGTTCCAGGGGCGCAGCTACAAGAGCTACCGCGGCATGGGCTCGATCGGCGCCATGCAGCAAGGCTCGGCCGACCGCTACTTCCAGGACAACACCGGCGCCAACCCCAACGCCGACAAGCTCGTGCCCGAAGGCATCGAAGGCCGCGTGCCCTACAAGGGTTCGATGGTCAGCATCGTGTTCCAGATGGCCGGCGGGCTTCGCGCGTCGATGGGCTACTGCGGGTGCGCGACGATCGACGACATGCGCAACAAGGCCGAGTTCGTCGAGATCACCTCGGCGGGCATCCGCGAGAGCCACGTGCACGACGTGCAGATCACCAAAGAAGCGCCCAACTACCGCATGGAGTAAATGGAGCCCCTCGGTCGGCGGGTACGCCGACCGATCCCCCGAGGGGATAGTGCCGTCAAGAGCGGCCCGACGCTCGGCCCGCACCTGTGAACTGAATTCCGCGTGACCGAACCTTCCCTGAACCAGACGCCGATCGCCGCGGACCGCCCCGCGGCGATGCGCTTCATCCTGCTGACGGTGCTGATCGACATGGTGTCGATCGGCCTGATCATCCCCGTGCTGCCCGAGCTGGTCGGCCGCTTCACGAGCGACCGCGCGGAGCAGGCGTTCTGGTTCGGCGCCATCATGTTCACCTTCGGCGTGGCGAACTTCTTCAGCGCGCCCGTGCTGGGTGCCCTGTCTGACCGCTACGGGCGCCGGCCGGTGCTGCTGCTCGGGTTCTGCGGCTTTGCCTTCAGCTACTTCGGCACGGCGCTCGCGGCCACCTTGTGGCAGCTGGTGGCCATTCGCCTGGTGAGCGGGGCGCTGCAGGCCAACGTCAGCATCGCCAACGCCTACGTCGCCGACATCACCGCGCCGGAAGACCGGGCCCGCCGCTTCGGGCAGGTGGGCGCGATGTTCGGCGTCGGCTTCATCCTCGGCCCCGTGATGGGCGGGCTGCTGGGCGCGATCGACATCCACCTGCCGTTCTATGCCGCCGGGGTGCTCGCGCTCCTCAACCTCGTCTACGGCTACTTCGTGCTGCCCGAGTCGCTGCCTGCGCACCACCGCAAGCCGCTGACCTGGGGCGCCCTGAACCCGATCCAGGCGCTCACGCAGCTGAGCCGGCTCGAAGGCATCGGCATCCTCGTGCTGGTCGTCGCCTTCGGTGCGCTGACCGACTCCATCCTGCGCAGCAGCTGGGTGCTCTACACCGGCTTCCGTTTCGGCTGGGGGCCACTGGAAAACGGCTGGTCGCTCTTCGCCGTGGGTGTGCTGTCGGTGCTGGTGCAAGGTGTGCTGCTGAAGCGGCTGCTGGCGGCTTTCGGTGCGCGGCGTCTGGCCACGCTCGGCCTCATGTCCGCCACCGTCTGCTACGTGCTGTGGGCGCTCTCCACCCAGGGCTGGATGATGTATGCGGTGATGGCACTCAACCTCTTCGGCTTCACGGTGCAGGCCTCGATGCAGTCGCTGGTGTCCAACGCCGCCGATGCCACCACCCAGGGCCGCACGATGGGTGCGATGTCGGCGTTGACGAGCCTGATGTACGTCATCGGCCCGGTGATCGGCACCTCGCTGCTGGGCGTGGTGTCGCACCTTCCGCCGAACGACTGGCGCGCCGGTGCGCCGTTCTTCTTCTGCGCCATCCTGATGGCGTCGTCCACGGCGGTGGCGCTGTGGCACTTCTCGCGCCGGCCGGCTGAGCTGGCCCCCCTGACCAACGCCTGAGCCTTCACCATGCACGACAAGATCCTCATCCTCGACTTCGGCTCCCAGGTCACGCAGCTCATCGCACGCCGCGTGCGCGAGGCTCACGTCTACAGCGAGATCCACCCCAACGACGTCAGCGACGACTTCATCCGCGAATTCAAGCCGAAGGGGATCATCCTGTCGGGTAGCCATGCCAGCACCTACGAAGACCACGAGCTGCGCGCACCCAAAGCCGTGTGGGAACTGGGCGTGCCGGTGCTGGGCATCTGCTACGGCATGTTCACGATGGCGGTGCAGCAGGGCGGTGAGGTCGAGGCCAGCACGCATCGCGAGTTTGGCTATGCCGAGGTGAGGGCGCATGGCCACACGCGGCTGCTGCAAGGCATCGAGGACTTTTCCACCACCGAGGGCCACGGCATGCTCAAGGTGTGGATGAGCCACGGCGACAAGGTCACCAAGCTGCCGCCGGGCTTCAAGCTGATGGCCTCCACCCCGAGTTGCCCGATCGCCGGCATGGCCGACGAGTCGCGCGGCTACTACGCGGTGCAGTTCCACCCGGAAGTCACGCACACCGTGAAGGGACGTGACCTCCTCAACCGGTTCGTGCTCGACATCTGCGGTGCCAAGGCCGACTGGGTGATGGGCAACTACATCGAAGAAGCGGTGGCGCGCATCCGCGAGCAGGTGGGCAGCGAAGAGGTGATCCTCGGCCTGTCGGGCGGTGTCGACTCGAGCGTGGCCGCCGCGCTGATCCACCGCGCCATCGGCGACCAGCTCACCTGCGTGTTCGTCGACCACGGCCTCCTGCGCCTGAACGAAGGCGACATGGTGATGGACATGTTCGCCGGCAAGCTGCACGCGAAGGTCATCCGCGTCGACGCGAGCGATCTCTTCCTGGGTGAACTGGCCGGCAAGCCCGAGCCCGAACAGAAGCGCAAGATCATCGGCAAGCTCTTCGTCGATGTGTTCAAGGCAGAAGCCGAAAAGCTCAAGGCCAGCGGCCAGGGCCACAAGGGCGCGACCTTCCTCGCGCAAGGCACGATCTACCCCGACGTGGTCGAGTCCGGTGGCACCAAGACCAAGAAAGCCACCACGATCAAGAGCCACCACAACGTCGGTGGCCTGCCCGAGCAACTGGGCCTGAAGCTGTTGGAGCCGCTGCGCGAGCTTTTCAAGGACGAAGTGCGCGAACTGGGTGTCGCGCTCGGCCTGCCGCACGACATGGTGTACCGCCACCCGTTCCCTGGCCCCGGCCTGGGTGTGCGCATCCTCGGCGAAGTGAAGAAGGAATACGCCGACCTGCTGCGCCGTGCCGATGCCATCTTCATCGAGGAGCTGCGTGCCGCGATCGACCCCGCCAGCGGCAAGAGCTGGTACGACCTCACGAGCCAGGCCTTCACCGTCTTCCTGCCGGTCAAGAGCGTGGGTGTGATGGGCGACGGCCGCACCTACGACTACGTGGTGGCGCTGCGCGCGGTCCAGACCAGCGACTTCATGACCGCCGACTGGGCCGAGCTGCCGTACAGCCTGCTCAAGAAGGTGTCGAGCCGCATCATCAACGAGGTGCGCGGCATCAACCGCGTGACCTACGACGTCTCGAGCAAGCCGCCCGCCACGATCGAGTGGGAGTAGCGGTGGTGAAAAGTTTTTTCTAAGTCCGATAGCTTGGAAGAGTTTCGTCGATGATGCGGGAGTCATCGCCGACAGCTCCGGCTTCGTTGATTCAGAAGGACTTTCAGTTGTGAACGTCAAGCGAGTCCCCGTGCCAACAAGGTCATCTGGTGCGCTTTCGCAATCGCGCCGGAGTTTGCTTGCCGGCATGCTGGGTCTTGCGGTGGGCCATGCGCGCGCGCAAGGCCGCGTCGCGCGCCTGGTGGTCGGTTTCGGGCCGGGCGGCACTTCGGACCTCACGGCACGTGCGGTCAGTGGCTCGTTGCGCGAGGCCATGGGTGGCGACGTGATAGTCGAGAACAGGACAGGCGCCGGTGGACAACTGGCCATCGAGCACGTCCGCGACGCAGTGTCGGACGGCAGCGTTGCGCTGCTCGCGCCCGACGCCACGATGTGCCTGTATCCGCATGTCTATCGCCATTTGAGATATGACCCCGAGCGCGACTTCGTGCCTGTCGCACGTGTTGCCAACCTGGCCATCGGGCTCTATGTCGGGCCGATGGTGCCGGCCTCGGTGCTCACCGTCGCCGATTTCGTGGAGTGGGTGCGGGCGGATGCCCGGCGGGCCGTCTTTGGAACTTCGGCGGCCGGTGCAACGCCGCACTTCGTGGGCGAGATGTTCGCCCGCGCAGCGGGTTTGAGCATGACTGCCGTGCACTATCGCGGCGGAGCCCCTGGGATCCAGGACCTCGTCGGCGGGCAACTGCCGGCCATGTTCGGTGCCGTGCCCGACGGATCGGCGATGCAGAACGCCGGCCGTGTGCGCGCTCTTGCGACGACCGGGCCTCGTCGCAGTGCGGCGACGCCCGATGTGCCGACCTTTGCCGAGCAGAACTTCGGCGAACTCGTGGTTGAGGACGGACTGGGTGTCTATCTGCCGGCCAGCGCCGCCAGCTCGACCGTGGAACGCCTGGCCCTCGCGCTGCTTCGGTCGCTCGACAGCGCCGAGGCGCGCCGCGTCTTCGAGTCGATCGGTCTGGACAAGAACTACGAGGGCCCCGAGGCGTTTGCTCAGCGGCTCCGCAGGGAGCGTGCAAGGTGGGCCGGAATCATTCGGTCCACAGGCTTCAAGGTGCTGGACGCGCGCTGATTCCGAGCGCTCCGGCAACCTGGCCGGCGAGCTCCGTGACAGCGGCGTTCAGTTTGCTGGCCTGGTCGAACAGCATGCGCGGGTCGAGTTCCGCGGGCCTGCCGTCCATGATGTCTCGCGCCAGCTTCTCCAGCGAAACGGCGCCAACAGTGCCGCAAGCACCGGCCAGTGCGTGCGCGGCCTTCCGGAGTGCTGCAGGGTCTTTCGTTTCGATGGCCCGAGCCAACTCCACGTCGCCCCGTTGGTAGTAGACGGCAAAGCAACGCAGAACGCGCTCCAGCGTGCCCACATCGCCACCGACACGCCACAACGCACGCTCGGTGTCGATCGACGGCAGTGTTGCCAGGCGATGCTCGAACGACTGCCCACCGCTGGACTGCATCGCCTGGCGCGCTGCAGGCGCACGCACCGGCAGCCAGGCCAGCAGCGTCTGATACAGCCGATCGGGATCCACCGGCTTGGCCACATGGTCGTTCATCCCGGCTTCGATGCAGGCGGCCCGGTCGTCGTCGAAAGCATTGGCCGTCATGGCGATGATGGCGACGGCCGGGTCGAGCGTCCGGCGAATCCGGCGCGTCGCTTCCAGCCCGTCGATGCCGGGCATCTGCACGTCCATCAGGATGAGGTCGTACGCGCGAGCCGAAGCCAGTTCGACGGCGCGCACTCCGTCGTCGGCGGTTTCGACATCAAGCTGTGCGCGCCGCAACAGTTCAGTGGCCACCTCGCGATTGATCGGGTTGTCTTCGACCAGCAGCACGCGCTGGCCCGAATGGCGTCGTGACAAGGTTTGCCGGGAGGAACCCTGGTCATCCGCGGCCGGCGGCAGGGCCTTGGTTGCACTGCGGCGCAGCAGTCGCAGCAGCGTCTCGAACAGCGCCGATGTCGATATGGGCTTGTCCAGCACCTCGCGGCAGCCGACCGCGGACGCCAGGTCACGCAGACCCGGGTCGGAGAATGCGGTGAACAGAATCGTTTGCGGCATGCGGGCGCCCACGAGACGGCGCACTGCATCGAGCGTTGCAATACCGTCCAGACCGGGCATCTTCCAGTCCACGAGCACCACGTCGAACGTCCGGCCGGCGGCGTACTCGTTCCGCACGAGTTCCAGCGCCGCTTCACCGCTGGATGCTGTCTTCACATCCATCCCGAACAGCACCAGACGCTGCGCTTCGGCGGCCAGTGCCTCCGGCAGGTCATCGACGATCAGCGCGCGCAGTCCGGCCAGTGAGACCTGTCCGGCATGCTCGGGTGCATGCTCGGCGCGGGTCAGGTTCACACGAATCCAGAAGGTGCTTCCCTGATGGACCACGCTGTCCGCGCCGGCATCGCCCCCCATCAACCGAGCCAGGTGCCGCGTCAACGCCAAGCCCAGACCCGTTCCGCCGTGACGACGAGCGAGCGAGGTGTCCGCCTGCTCGAAGGGCACGAATAGCAGCGCCAGGCGCGAGGCGTCGATTCCGGGGCCTGTGTCCGTCACCTCGAATCGAACCTCGAGCCGGCGGCCGTCATCAGCCGTCACGGTACCCCGCAGCCGCACCCAACCGGATTCGGTGAATTTCACGGCATTGGCCAGCAGGTTGATCAGCGCTTGTGAAAGCCGTGTCGCGTCGCCTATGACGTGCTGCGGCAGATGGTCGGCGTCCAGCACCAGCTCCAGGCCCTTTTGCTGCGCTGCACTGCTGACCATCTGCACCGCGCCGGTCATCACCTCTTCAAGTGAGAAGTCGGCCTCGCGCAGCGTCATCTTGCCGGCCTCGATCTTCGACAGATCCAGGATGTCGTTGATCACCTGCAACAGGTGCTTGGCGGCGCCGTCGATCTTGGAAAGGCGGTCATGTTGCTGCGGGTCGCTCAGTTCGTGCGACAACAGGTGCGTCAGGCCGATGATCGCGTTCATCGGCGTGCGGATCTCGTGGCTCATGTTGGCCAGGAATGCACTCTTGGCACGATTGGCTTCGTCGGCCAGGTTCGCACGCCGCGCCAACAGCTCGTTGGCATGCGCAAGCTCGGCGGTTCGCTGGATCACCAATTCGGCCAGCTCGGCGCGCGAATGCTGCAACCGGACCTCGGCCTCGTGGCGCGTGGTCACGTCCACATGCAGGCCGATCACGCCAACGGGCTGCCCGGCCCCGTCGTAGACGCCGACACCGGCCGACTCGGCCCAGAACAAGGTGCCATCCTTGCGCCGGTACCGGATCTCGAAGATGGCGCCTCGCTGGTCCAGCGCCTGTCGAAAGCTCAGTGCGCCGACGCCCTGGTAGTCAGCCGGGTCCGCATAGAAGAAGCTGGGGTCGCGGCCGATCACCTCGTCGGTTTCATAGCCGAACATCCGCGTGAAGCCCGGATTCACCGCCGCGATGCGCCGTTGCACGTCGACAACCACGATCGCGTGCGGAACGCGGTCGAACATGGCCTGGAGCGCCAGGGCAAGGTCAGGTGCTGGCATGTGGCGATTGTGCCCCGCACGACGAGGCGGCAGACGGCGCCTGTCCTCGAACGTCGGACCGAAAACGCGCCCAAATCTCGCCTTGCGCCAACGCGCTGAGTGGGCGTTGCGGTCCCAGAAACCGCCGAAGGCGCAGAATCGCCACCGCCATGGATTCCACACCTTCGTCTCTCGTCTCGCCCGCACTCTCCGTGCGCACCTACCGGGGTGCCTACGACGCACACAGCCATGAGCACGCGCAGGTGTTGGTGGGCCTGCAGGGCAGCCTGCAGCTCGAGGTGGACGGCCGCCCCGCGTTCGTCGATCCGTCCTGCGGCCTCGTGATTCCCGCCGGATCGGGCCACGAATACCTGGCGGAGTCCGCCGTCCGGGTGCTGGTGGTCGACTGTGCTGCCGCGAAGGGCACCGACCGCCTGCGGCGGATCGCCCTGGGCGCGGGTTGGCGAAGCGGGGCCGCGCCGGAGGATGCCGAGCGGCTGCTGTCCGAATTGGTCGGTGCGCCGACCCTGCAGGCGCGCCGGCGGCTGGTCCTCGACGACCTGGCGAAGACGGTGGATGCCGCGCTGCATCGGGACTGGACGGTCGCCGAGCTGGCGAGCCTGTGTCGCTTCAGCCCGCAGCGCTTTCGCGCCCGCTTTGCCGAAGTGACCGGCATGCCGCCGCTGGCCTGGGTGCGCCAGCGCCGCCTCGATGCGGCCGAGCGCCTGCTCCGCGCGGGTTTGCCACTGGAGACGGCTGCGCTGCAGGTCGGGTATGCGAGCGCGAGCGCGTTGTGCTTTGCGCTTCGCCGCGACCGAGGCCTCGGCGTGCGGCAGTTGCGCTCAGGGCCTCCAGTTCGAGCGTCTCTCGACATTTGAGCGCCGCGGCGGGGTCGAAGATCCCGCCCATGAAGACGAATCCCACCCTGGGTGTCGTGCTGGTCCTCGGCGCCGCGTCGCTGTGGGGCACCACCGGCACGGCCCGCTCGCTCGCCGATGGCGCGCTCAATGCCTACTGGTTCGGTGCGCTGCGGCTGTTGACGGCCAGTGCTTTCTTTGCCGCGTGCGCGTTGATGGCGCGCCGCCGCCCGGTTGCGCCCTCCGGCGCGCGCCTGTCCACCCGCGATGTGCTCGGTGCTGGCCTGTGCATGGCGGTCTACAACCTGGCCTTCTTCGCCGGCATTGCGAGCATCGGCGTGGCGCTCGGCACCGCGATCGCCCTCGGCAGCGGCCCGATCTGGGCCGGCCTGCTGCAGGCCTTGCTGCACCGGCAAAGGCCTTCCGCCGCGTGGTGGACGAGCACCCTGGTGGCCGTGGCCGGTGGAGTGCTGATGACGATCGGCGGCGCCCGGCAGGCGCAGGGCGGCGATGCCGCCGGCATCCTCCTGTGCCTCCTCTCCGGTTTCTCCTACGCCGCGTACACGCTGCTGAACCAGCGCATGGCGAACATCGCGCCGGCGTCTGTGATCACCTTCCGCGCGTTCGGCGTGGCGGCCGTCATCGCCTTACCGGCGGCATGGCTCACCGGCGCCCCGAGCTTCACCAGCGGCGACCTGGCCGCGGTGGCGTACACCGGCATCGTGACCGCGGGTCTGCCGTACCTGCTGTTCAGCCTGGCTCTGCGCCACATCACGCCTGCCACCGGCGTGACCCTGGCCCTGGGCGAGCCGGTCGTCGCGTTCGCGTTGTCGGTGCTGGTCCTGGGGGAGGGGCCGGCGGCATCGGCCTACCTCGGGCTCCTGCTCGTGGTCGGCGGCGTGCTGGGGGTCGTGAAGCAGGAGCTCGCGAGCCCGCCCATCTGCGCAGGCCGGCCGGCCGCACTGACCTGAGGCCGCAACGTGGCCTTGGGCAAATAAGAATGATTTGCATTAATAATGCGAATCATTCTCAACTTGTCCGTCCCATCCCGATGGTCGCCACCACCGCCACCCGTTGGCAGATCGCATCGCGCGTCGCCGCCAGCCTGCTGGGCAGCTATGCCTTCGTCTGGGGGCTGGTGATGCTCGGCATCGGCCTGTGCCTGCAGGCCGGCATGGCCTACAGCGATGCGATGGCGCTCGCGGCGCTGTATGCCTTCGTCGTGTTCCTCACCACCTTTCTGTGGTCGTTTGCCGCTGCGAGCGTGCTGCGGGTGTGGAGCGTGCTGCTGGGCGGTGGCGTGCTGATGACCACCGGCGGCTGGTGGCTTTCGCGCTTGAACGGCTGACCTTCCCCACGTCTCCAGGAGAGAGCTTCGATGTTTGCCTCATTCCGGCTGTCCATGACCTGGCTGCATACCTGGTTCGGCCTGGTGCTCGGCTATGTGCTGATGGTGGCCTTCTTCTTCGGTGCGCTGTCGGTGTTCGACCGCGAGATCGACCGCTGGGCGCTCCCCGAGACGCGCTTCCCCGCGCAGCCGATGCCGTCGTACGACGGCATGCTCGCCGGCATCTTCCAGCAGATGAAGCCCGAGGCACACGAGCCGAAGAAGCGCACAAGCGCATTGGCAAGCCGCCCGAGGTGAGCGCACGGGCCATGAACTGGGGCGCCTACACCACGCACCGCGACCCGGTGCTCGTGATGTTTTCGGAATACGCCGTCACCAACAACCCGAGCGACCCCGACGACCACGTGCATGGTCGCGCCACCATCGACCCGCGCTCGGGCCAGCTGCTGCCCGAAGGGCAGTTGAAGGTGGGCAGCGAGTTCTTCTACCCGATGCACTACAGCCTGCACCTGCACTGGCTGAACCTGGGCTACTGGGTGGTCGGCATCGCGGCGCTGGTGATGCTGGCGGCACTGGTGAGCGGCGTGGTGATGCACCGCAAGCTCTTCCGCGAGCTGTTCACCTTTCGCCCCCGTAAGCACACGCAGCGCAGCGCGCTCGACCTGCACAACCTCACCGGCGTGGTGGCGCTGCCGTTCCACTTCTTCTTTGCGCTGACGGGTCTGCTGATCTTCATCGGCATCTACTTCCCCGTGTCGGAGACGATGCTCAAGCCGCAGGCCCTGGCCGCGGCCCAGGCCGAGGCCGAAGCCAAGGGCCTGCCGTTCAAACCCGCGGGCACGCCGGCCACGCTGGCCTCGGTGGACGCGATGGTGGTCGAGGCCAAGCGCCGCTGGGCCGCGCGGGGCATGCCGGGCGAGGTGGGCTTCCTCACGGTCAACCACATCGGCGACGCCAACAGCGTCGTCAGCATCTACCGCGCCGGCAGCGACCGCGTGGCGCTGGTCGGGCAGGCGGTGCATTTCTCAGGGCCCACCGGCCGTGTGATCCACGAGGAGCCGGCGCCGAGCGCGGTGAAGAGCGTCAATGAATTCCTCACCGGGCTGCACCTGCAGCACTTCCGCCACTGGCTGTTGCGCTGGTTCTACGTGCTGGGCGGTCTGGCCGGTTGCGTGTGCATCGCGGCGGGCTTCATCTTCTTCGTCGAGAAGCGCAAACGCCAGCATGCCAAGCAGGGCATCGCGGGCGCACGCTGGGCCGACGCCATGGCGGTGACCACCGTCACCGGCATGCTGGTCGCGGCCTTCTCCATCCTTGTGGCCAACCGCCTGCTGCCGGCCGGGATGCCCGACCGTGGGCAGTGGGAAGAGGGCGTCTTCTGGGCCGCGTGGGCGCTCGCGCTGCTGCATGCCGCGTGGCGCAGCAAGCCGGTGCAGCAGGGCCTGCTCTCGCCGGCGTGGCGCGAGCAATGCTGGGCCGTGGTGGCGCTGGCGGTGAGCGCGGTGCTGCTGAACTGGGTGACCACTGGTGATCACCTGGCCAAGACCGTGACCGAAGGCTACTGGCCGGTGGCCGGGGTCGACCTGTCGCTGCTCGCAAGCGCTGCGCTTGCGGTGCTGGCCGTGCGCAAGCTGCGAGTGCGCGAGCGCATGGCGGCGGCGGTGCAGCCCACCCGCGATCAACCGCGTGTCGACGGTGCGCCCACAGCGGTGGAGGCGGCCGGTGCCTGAGGTCTTCAAGTTCACGATCGCGCTTGCGGCCTGCGTGGCTGGCATGGGCTGGCTGGCGCTCGCGATGGAGGTGCACTGGCAGCAGGTGCGCGGCGCACGGCCGCTGTCGCGGCGCAGCGCCGTCGTGCTGCGGGTGCTGGGCACGATGGCGCTCGGCGCGTCGCTGCTTGCGTGCTTCTGGGTCGACCACGCGACGATGGCGCCGCTGGTGTGGGTGATGGCGATCGCAGGCGCGGCGCTGCTGATCGCCTTCACGCTGTCGTGGCGCCCGCGCTGGCTGGGCGTGCTGCTGCTCGGCCTGCCGGTGCGATAGGGCAGGGGGCGGGCGCGCACAATCCGCGCCGTGTCCTTACCGCTCAGCCTCGAAGGTCCCGCGCCTCCGCCGCGGGCGACCGATCGCCTGTTCTTCGCGCTGCTGCCCGACGCGCCGGCCGCTGCCGCCATCGCGTCGACAGCCAAGCGCCTGAAGGCCGAGCACGGCCTCAAGGGCCGGGTGCTGGCGAACTCGCGCCTGCACGTCACGCTGCATTTCTTCGGTGACCACGTGGGCCTGCCGCAGGCGCTGGTCGACGCGCTGAGTGCGGCCGCGTCGCAACTGCACCATGCACCGTTCGACGTCCGCTTCGACCATGCGATGAGCTTCGCCGGCCGGCCGCGCAGGCGGCCTTTCGTGCTGCGCGGCAGCGACGAGGGGCTGGCTGCGCTGATGGACTTTCGCCGCGCGCTGAGCGAGGCGCTCGTGCGCGACGGCCTGGACCACCTCGTCCAGGCGCGTTTCACGCCCCACGTCACGCTGCTCTACGACCCACAGCTGCGACCGCCGCAGCCCATCGAGCCCATCGTGTGGCGTGTGCGCGAATTCGTGCTGGTCGACAGCCTGATCGGCCAGTCGCGCCACGTGCCGCTCGCCCGCTGGCCCCTGCAAGACGCCTCAGCCGCGGCGTGACACCACCGCCTGCGCGAGTGCCGCGGCCGAGAGCGGCGCGCAGCCTTCGGCGTGGTTGCTGATCGTCACGTAGGCGTTGTGCCCGGCGTCGGTGGTGGCGGCAATCACGCGGGCGAGCGTGTCGCGGGTGTGTGGGTCGGGGTCCAGCACCTTGTCGAACGGGGCATAACGTTTCTCGGCCGACTCGTAGCCGTAGGCGCCGTTGACCGGGTTGAGGTTCCAGCGGCACACGAGCGGCCCAGGCCACATCGCGCGCAGCATCGGCAGCTGGCCGTCGATGCCCGGCATCTTGGCCTGCAGGCCCAGGCAGAAGGCCGCGCCGCTGTCGCGCAACACGCGCGCGAAGGCGGGCGTGAGGAACTCGGGGTCGCGCACTTCCACGGCGACCACCGCGTCGGAGGCGGCGGCAAGCGAGGGCAGGGCCTGCAGCAAGGCCTGAAGGCGCTGCAACACCTCGTCGAGCCGGGCGAGCAAGGGCAGCGGCAGGGGGCTCAGCTGGAACACCAGCACGCCGAGCTTCGTGCCGAGGCCGTCGAGCGCTGGCTCGACGAGCTTCGCGGATCGCGATCTCGGCGTTGAGGAAGACCGGGTTCTCCTGCACCGCGCGGCCGTTCTCTCTGCGCACCGTGGCGTCGGTGACGGCAGCCGGCGCCTTCACCACAAAGCGGAAATCGTCGGGCACCTGCGCGGCGTAGCGGGCGTACTGCTGCGCGGTGAGACCGCGGTAGAAGCTGCGGTCGATGCAGACGCTTCGAAAGAGCGGGTGTCGCGCATAGGCCGCGAGGCCTTCGCGCGAGAGCTTCGACTCGTTGTGATCGCCTTCCCACACCAGGCCCTTCCAGCCGGGGTAGCTCCACGACGAGCCGCCGAGGCGCAGCCGTGGCGGCAACTGGCGGGCGAGGGCGATCAGCGATTCGTCGGGTGGGCAGGGCAGCACCTTGCTGCCGCGTTCGCGCGAAGGCTCTTTCGGCACCGGGGCCGGCGCAGCGGCGGTGACAGGGGCCGGGCGCACCGGCGCGAGGGCAGCTTCGTCGGGGAACAGGCTGTCTTGCATCGAGGCAGCAGCATACGGTCTCGCGGTTACAGTGCGGGCTTCCAAGATTGCTGGGTGAACATGAAGGCTCTGTTCGGTGTGGTGTCGCTGCTGGTGGTGCTGGCCGTTGTGGCGCTCCTGGCCAGTCGCATGATGAAGGCGCCGGTGCTGGCAGTGCCCGTGGCCGCCAGTGCACCCGAAGCCACCGTCCGGCAGCAGGCGGTGCAGGTCCAGGAGCAGGTGCGGCAGGATCTGAACCAAGCCCTGGAAGACGCCGCCCGCCGCACCGAAGCCGCCGACAAATGAGCACCCCCGCCGACGAACACGCCATGCGCATCGCGCTCGACCAGGCCCACAACGCCTGGCTGGTGGGCGAGGTGCCGGTGGGCGCCGTCATCATGCGGGCCGGTCAGGTGATCGCCACCGGCTACAACCGCCCGATCACCGAGCACGACCCCACCGCCCATGCCGAGATCGTGGCCCTGCGCCACGCCGCCACGCTGCTCGGCAACTACCGCCTGCCCGAGTGCGAGCTGTACGTGACGCTCGAACCCTGCGCCATGTGCGCCATGGCCCTGATGCACGCACGCTTCAAGCGCGTGGTGTTCGGTGCCACCGACCCCAAGACCGGCGCGGCCGGTTCGGTGGTCGACCTGTTCGCCGTGCCGCAACTCAACCACCACACCCAGCTCGAAAGCGGCGTGCTGGCCGACGAGTGCGGCAAGGTGCTGCGCGATTTTTTTGCCGAGCGACGCGAGCTGTACCGCAAACGGCGGGCGCAGCCCACCGACTCGGGTGACAGTGATTTCGACGCCGGCACCGACGTGATCCCGACCGGAGAGGTTGTCGAAGTTGAGCCACCACCCCCATCCCCATCCCGAAGCTGAGAGCGGCCCACTGCGCCTGACGCTGTTCACACCGGCCGGCGTGCTCGCCCAGGCGGGCCCCTTGCGACGTGCGTCGAAGCGGCTCGCGGCCCTCGGCTTCGACGTGACGGTGGACGACGCCGCCCTGGCCAAGCACCAGCGCTTCGGCGGCGACGACGAGACGCGCCTCGACGCGATCCACCGCATCGCCAAGGCAGCGCCCGACATTGCGCTGGCCACCCGCGGCGGCTACGGCCTCACGCGACTGCTCGACCGCATCGACTGGAAACTCATCGCCAAGAGCGTGGCGCGCGGCACGCGCTGGGTCGGCCACAGCGACATGACCGCACTGCAGCTCGGCCTCGTCGCACACACCGGTGCCGCGAGCTGGGCCGGCCCGCTCGCCGTGGGCGACTTCGGCGGCGAGACGGTCGACGACATCACGCAAGACTGCTTTGTCGAAGCGATGACCGGCGCCCTCGAAGCGGTGGGCTTTCGCACCGAAGCCGGCTTCGACGGCCTGCACGCCAAGGGCGTGCTGTGGGGCGGCAACCTGTGCGTGCTCAACGCGCTGCTCGGTACGCCGCACTTTCCGAAGGTGAAGGGCGGCATCCTCTTCCTCGAAGACGTGAACGAGCACCCGTACCGCATCGAGCGCAGCCTGCTGCAGTTGCACCAGGCCGGTGTGCTGGGGGCGCAGAAGGCGGTGCTGCTGGGCAGCTTCACCGAGTACAAGAAGTCGCCGCTGGACCGCGGTTATTCGCTCAAGGGCGTGGTCGAGTACCTGCGGGCACAGACGAAGACACCCATCCTCACCGGGCTGCCGTTCGGCCATGTGCCGACCAAGGTCACGCTGCCGGTGGGCCGCAAGGTCACGCTTCTGGTACAGGCACGCGATGTGCTGATGGGCTGGGACCACTGACGCGGCTCTCGCCACTGACCCATGCAGCCCCACCGCCTCGCACGCCGGATCACGCTCGTGCTGGGCGTCGTGGTGGCGATGCTGAGCGGCTGCAACAACAGCCCCCATCCGGCCGGTGCGGAGAAAGAGAACACGCTCTTCAACGCGTTCGACGAGCGTTCGCCGCGCTACCTGGACCCGACCGCGTCGTACAGCAACCCCGAGACGCCGTACACCTATTCGATCTACGAGCCGCTGTACGGCTACCACTACCTGAAGCGCCCCTACGAGCTGATCCCGAAGGCGGCCGAGGCGGTGGTGCAGCCGGTGTACCTGTCGGCCGATCGCAAGCCGCTGCCGGCCGACGCACCGGCGGCGCAGATCGCCGAGAGCGTCTACGACATCAAGATCAAGCCCGGCATCCTCTATGCGCCGCACCCGGCGTTTGCGAAAGACGAGCAGGGCCGCTATCTCTACCACCAGCTCACGCGCGAGCAGCTAGGCGACAAGCGCTCGCCGTTCGACTTCGAGAAGACCGGCACCCGTGAGCTGGTGGCCGAAGACTACGTCTACGCCTTCAAGCGCCACGCCACGCCGCGCATCGAAGCGCCGGTTTTCGCCACCTTCTCGGCCTACATCCTCGGCCTCAAGGAATACGGCGCCCTGGTGCGCGCCGAAGACGCCAAGCTGCGCGCCGGGCTGCCCGCCTCCTCGCAGGACAAGCCCTTTCTCGACTTCCGGCAGTGGCCGCTCGAAGGCGTGACCGCGCTCGACAAGTACACCCTGCGCATCCGCATCAAGGGCAAGTACCCGCAGTGGAAATACTGGCTCGCGATGACCTTCACCGCCCCGGTGCCCTGGGAGGCCGACGCGTTCTACGCACGCCCCGGCATGGCCGGCAACAGCCTGTCGTGGAACCAGTGGCCGGTGGGCACCGGCCCGTTCATGATGGCCGAGTACGTGCAAGACCGCCGCCATGTGCTCAAGCGCAACCCCCACTTCCGCGGCGAGCCCTATCCCTGCGAGGGCATGCCCGGCGACAAGGAGCTGGGCCTGCTGGCCGACTGCGGCAAGCTCATGCCCTTCGTCGACAAGGTGGTCTCGACCATCGAGAAGGAGAAGGTGCCGCTCAAGCAGAAGTTCAAGCAGGGCTACCTCGACGTGCCCGAGATCGAGCGGCCGGAGTGGGGCATCGTGTTCCGCGTCGACATGGACGACTCCGACGTAGTGCGCCGCGAGTACGAGGAGCGCGGTTTCCAGTTCCCCATCACCACCGACATCAACAACTGGTACCTCGGCTTCAACTGGCTCGACCCGGTGGTGGGCAAGGGCGACACACCCGAGCAGCAGCTGCGCAACCGCAAGCTGCGCCAGGCGATCTCGATCGCGATCGACTGGGAAGAGGGCTACGGCCGCATCTTCCGCGACAAGGGGGGCGAGGCGGCGCACGGCCCGGTGCCGCCGGGGGTGTTCGGTGCGCGGCACGGCACCGCCGCCGGCATGAACCCGGTCACGCACCGGCTCGTCGATGGCAAGGTGGTGCGCCGCCCGATCGAAGACGCGAAGAAACTGATGGTCGAGGCCGGCTACCCGAACGGGCGTGACGCGAGGACCGGCCGCCCGCTGGTGCTCAACTACGACTACCAGCGTGCGCCCACGCCCGAGCTGAAGGCCGAACTCGACTGGATGGTGCGCCAGTTCGCCAAGATCGACATCCAGCTCGAGATCCGTGCCACCGACTACAACCAGTTCCAGGACAAGGTGCACAAGGGCACGCACCAGATCTTCTGGTGGGGGTGGCTGGCCGACTACCCCGACGCGGAGAATTTCCTCTTCCTGCTCTACGGGCCCAACGGCAAGGTCAAGCACGAAGGCGAGAACGCCGCCAACTACGAGAACCCCGAATACGACCGCCTGTACCAGCAGATGCAGACGCTCGACGACGGCCCCGAGAAGCAGAAGGTCATCGACCGCATGGTTGCCATCGCCCAGCAGGACGCGCCCTGGGCGTGGGGCTACTTCCCCTACGTGGGTGTCGCGTTCCAGTCGTGGGTGCACAACGGCAAGCCGACCATCGTGGTGCGCGACCTCGCCAAGTACTACCGGGTCGATGCGGTGGCACGTGCCGAGGCCCAGGCCGCCTGGAACCGGCCGGTGTGGTGGCCGCTGGCCGCCGCCGTGCCGCTGCTCTTGTGGCTCGTGTGGATCGCGCGTCGCAGCTACCGCCGGAGCGAACAGCGCACGGCCAAGCCGGAGGTGCGCACCGCATGACCCGCTACCTCCTGCGCCGCATCGGCTACGCGCTGTTGATCCTCGTCGGCGTCAACCTCTTCACCTTCTTCCTCTTCTTCACCGTCAACACGCCGGACGACATGGCGCGCCTGAACATCGGCGGCAAGCGCGTCACGCAGGAGCAGATCGAGAAGTGGAAGGCCGAGCGCGGCTACGACAAGCCGCTCTACTGGAACGATGCCGCCCAGGGCAGCGAGAAGCTCACCCACACCATCGTGTGGGAACGCTCCGTCTCGCTGATGGCGCTCGAATTCGGCCGTTCCGACGCGCGCAATGCCGTCGACATCGGGCACGAGATCCAGGTGCGCATGGGCGTGAGCCTGCGGCTCGCGGTGCCGGTGTTCATCCTGCAGCTCATCGTGAGCACGACCTTCGCGCTGCTGCTGGTCTTCTTCCGCCACACGCGCATCGACTTCTGGGGCGTGGTGCTGTGCGTTCTGATGCTGTCGATCTCGGCGCTCTTCTACATCATCGTCGGCCAGTACTTCTTTGCGCGGGTGCTCAAGCTGGTGCCGATATCGGGTTATGCCGGCGGGCTGGATGCGGTGAAGTTTCTGGCGATGCCGGTGATCCTGTCGCTGCTAGCGCGCCTGGGCAGCGAGGCGCGGCTGTACCGCGCGATGCTGCTCGAAGAGGTGGGCCGCGACTACGTGCGCACCGCCCGCGCCAAGGGCATCGCCGAGACCTGGGTGCTCGCGCGCCACGTGCTGCGCAATGCGCTCATTCCCATCATCACGAGTGCGGGCTCGTACCTGCCGTATGTGTTCCTCGGCAGCCTGGTGTTCGAGAGCTTCTTCGGCATCCCCGGTCTCGGCACCTTCGTGATCGAAGCCATCTCGGGGCAGGACTTCGCCATCGTGCGCTCGATGGTGTTCCTCGGCGCCGTGCTCTACATCGCGAGCAACGTGCTGATCGACCTGGCCTACACCTGGGTCGACCCGCGCGTGCGGCTCACCTGATCGCACCATGGAGTTCAAGCTCGTATTCCTCTGGACCGACGTGGCGCTCTACGTGCTGGCGCTGGCGCTGCTGGCCTACGTGTGGCACGTGCGTCGACAGCCCACGCTGCAGGCGAACTGGAAAAAGGTGCTGCTCGACCCGGCCGCCTTGAGCGCCGGGGTGCTGCTCGTGCTGTTCGGTGCGGTCACGGCGCTCGACAGCGTGCATTTCCGCCGCGCGCTGGCGCCCGCCTCGCCTGGCGCGCAGGTGTACTACGACACGCGCACCGTGTCGCTGCTCGACGTGGTGCTGGCCCGCCAGATCGAAATGCGCGAGGCCACCTACTCGGCGCCGCTCGGCACGCACGGCATCAGCAAGGAAAGCGTGAACGTCGGCGGGCAGACGGTGCGCGAGTATCCGCGCTTGAAGTTCGGCGGCGCGCACCTGCGTGACCCGGCGCAGGAGTGGGCGGGCGACGTGGCACGGCGCAGCGCCTTCGGCCTGCTCGGCGGCGCGGCGGTGTTCGCCGGCCTGCTGCTCGGCGCGGCGGTGGTGCTGCGGCGTGCGCACGGCGGCACTGTGCAGGCCCTGCGCGACATCGCGGCCGACCGCACCCGCTACCCGCTGCGCGCGACCGCCGTCACGCTGGCCGTGGTGTGCCTGCTCGGCGGCGTGGTGGTGGCGCTGATGGGCCACTACCACGTGTTCGGCACCGACCGCACCGGCAACGACGTGCTCTACCTGGCCCTCAAGAGCGTGCGCACCGCGTTCGTGATCGGCGGGCTGTCGACGCTCGCCACGCTGCCGCTCGCGGTGGTGCTGGGCATCCTGGCCGGCTACTTCAAGGGCTGGGTCGACGAGCTGATCCAGTACCTCTACACCCTGCTGAGTTCGGTGCCCAACGTGCTGCTGATCGCCGCCTGCGTGCTGATGGTGCAGGTCTTTCTCGACAAGAACCCCGAGATGTTCGAGACCGGCGCCGAGCGTTCCGACCTCAAGATCCTCTTGCTGTGCATCGTGCTCGGCGTCACCGGCTGGGCGACGCTGTGCCGTCTGGTGCGCGGCGAGACGCTCAAGCTGCGCGAACTCGAGTACGTGCAGGCCGCCACCGCCTTCGGCGTGGGCGACGCCCGCATCATGGCGCGCCACATCCTGCCCAACGTGATGCACCTCGTGCTCATCACCACCGTGCTCGCGTTCTCGGACCTCATCCTCTACGAAGCGGTACTCACCTACGTGGGCGTAGGTGTCGACCCCGGCACCAGCAGCTTCGGCAGCATGATCAACCTCGCGCGCAACGAGATGAACCGCGAGCCCACCGTGTGGTGGTCGTTCGCCGCGGCCTTCGTGTTCATGGTGACGCTGGTGCTGGCGGCCAACCTCTTTGCCGACGGCGTGCGCGATGCGTTCGACCCGCGGGCGCGCAAGCTCAGGCCACGGCTGAAGGCAGGACCCCATGCTGCAGGTTGACGAGCTGAAGGTCGAGTCTCGACGCCGACGAGGGCCTGGTCAAGGCGCTCGACGGCCTGGCGCTGTCGGTGCGCCGCGGCGAGACCTTCGCGCTCGTCGGCGAGTCGGGCTGCGGCAAGAGCATGACGGCGCTCGCGCTGATGCGCCTCTTGCCGGAGAACGGGCGCATCACCCACGGGCAGGTCAGCCTGGAGGGCCAGGACGTGCTGGCCCTGCCCGAGGCGGCCATGCGCACGGTGCGCGGTGGGCGCATCGGGATGATCTTCCAGGAGCCTTCGACCAGCCTCAACCCGGTGATGAAGGTGGGTGACCAGATCGTCGAGGCGATCGAGGCGCACACCGAATTGCGCGGCGATGCGGCGCGGGCCAAGGCGATCGACTGGCTGCGGCGCGTGGGCATTCCCGAGCCCGAGCGCCGCATCGACGAATACCCGTTCCGCCTCTCGGGCGGGCAGAAACAGCGCGTCATGATTGCGATGGCGCTGGCCGCCGAGCCCGAGTACCTGGTGGCCGACGAGCCGACCACCGCGCTCGACGTCACCATCCAGAAGCAGATCCTCGATCTCTTGAAAGACCTGCAGCGCGAGCACGGCATGGGCCTGCTGCTGATCACCCACGACCTCGCGGTGGTGGCCGGCATGGCCGACCGGGTGGCGCTGATGTACGCCGGCCAGATCATCGAGGTGGCCTCCGCCGAAGAATTCTTCCGCGCGCCCAAGCATCCGTACGCGAAGCTCCTGCTGAGCGCCTTGCCCGATGCGGCACGCCGTGGCGAGAGGCTCGCGGCCATCGGCGGCAGCGTGCCGCCCTTGTCGCAGGCCTTCACAGGCTGCCGCTTCGCGCCGCGCTGCGACCGGGTGATGCCCGAGTGCCACACCACGCCGCCCGAGCTGATCGAGACGGGTGGCCATCACCCGGTGCGCTGCCTGCTTTACCGCGAGGGCGCCAGCTCGCTTGCGGCACCGGCCGCCGTAGCAGTCGACCCGGTGGTGCCGGCGCTGCCGCGCAGCACCGGCCAGCCCTTGCTCGAGGTGCAGCAGCTGTCGGTGCATTTCGCTCTCCGCAAAGCTCTGCTGCAGCGGGCGCGTCAGCACTTCACCGCGGTGCAAGACGTGTCGTTCAAAGTCGATGCCGGCGAGACGGTGGCGTTGGTCGGCGAATCGGGCTGCGGCAAGACGACCACCGGCAAGGCGATCGTGCAACTGCTGCGCCGCCAGGCCCGCATCAAAGGCCGCGCGCTGCTCGACGGGCGCGACCTCTTCACCTTGCAGGGCGAGGCCCTGCGCGAAGCGCGGCGCGCGGTGCAGATGATCTTCCAGGACCCGTTCGGCTCGCTCAACCCGCGCATGCGGGTGGCGGAGCTGCTGGAAGAGGGCGTGCAGGCGCTCAGGCCCGACATCGCGCCCGAGCAGCGCCGGCGCGACGTGGCCGATCTCGTCGAGCGTGTCGGCCTGCGGCGCGAGTCGTTGCAGCGCTACCCGCATGAGTTTTCTGGCGGACAGCGGCAGCGCATCGCCATCGCGCGGGCGCTCGCGCTCAAGCCGCGGCTCATCGTCTGCGACGAGCCCACCTCGGCGCTCGATGTGTCGGTGCAGGCGCAGATCCTGAACCTGCTGCGCGAGTTGCAGCGCGAGCTGGGGGTGTCGTACCTCTTCATCACGCACAACATCGGCGTCGTGGAGTACATCGCCGACCGGGTGGTGGTGATGCAGCACGGCCGCATCGAAGAAGCCGGGCCGGCCGACCAGGTGCTGCACGCGCCCGCCAGCCCCTACACGCGTACGCTGCTGGCCGCGGTGCCGCGCATCGCGGCCTGATGAACGCCGAGGCCCTCTCGCGCCTGCGACAGGCCGATGCACTGCGCGACAGCGGCCAGGTGCTCCAGGCCGAGCTGGTCTACCTCGACGTGCTCAAGCGCTGGCCCGGCGCACGCCCGGCGCTGGTGGCGCTGGCCGGTCTGGCCCTGCAGCGTGGCGATGCGCCGCGCGCCACCCGCTTCCTCGCGACCGCGCTGGCGCACCACCCCGATGACCGGCCGGTGCTGCTGGACCTGGCGCTGCTGTACCTGCGCGCGGGTGACGCTGCGCAAGCCCGCACGACCCTGGAGCACGCCACACGGGACGCGCCCGACTTCTACGAAGGCTGGCTGTTGCTCGGCCGGGCGCTCGATGCGCTGGGCGAATCGCGTGCGGCGCTGAAGGCGTATCTGCACGCCATCGTCGAGGCTCGCCACCATGGCCGCTGGTTGGACGAGCGAACGACGCCTCCGCCCTTGCTGAGCGCCGTGTTGCGTGCGACACAGCAGCTGCGCGAACAACGCCGAGAGCTGCTACGAGCCTCGTACGACACACTGCGAGATGCGCACGGCGATGACGCGCTGGCCCGTGTCGACCGGGCCTTGGGCGGCTACCTCCGCGAATGGGACGCCACCCCGGCCGACCCGCGGCAGCGCCCCAGGTTCTTCTTCTTTCCCGGACTGCCCAACACGCCGTTCCACGACCCCGGCCTTCAGCCCTGGGCGGGCCGCTTGAGGGCGGCGTTCCACGACATCCGCGCCGAAGCCCTGCAGGTGCTGCAGGAAGACGCGGGCCGCCTGCCGGATTTCATCGACGACCGGCGGCAGGAGTACGTGTCGGGCGACGGGGCCGCCGCGTGGAAGGCGTTCTTCTTCTACCGCCACGGACGCCGCCACGACGCCCACCATGCCCGCTGCCCCCGCACGAGCGCGGTGCTGGAGTCGCTCGACCTCTGCCGCCTCGAAGACCAGGCGCCCGAGGTGTTGTTTTCGGTGCTGGCGCCGGGCTCGCACATCAACCCGCACCACGGCGTGAGCAACGTGCGCCTTGTGATGCACTTGCCGTTGATCGTGCCGCAGGGCTGCGCGCTCCACCTGGTCGGCCATTGCGAGCATGCGTGGCGCGAAGGCGAACTGGTCATGTTCGACGACACCTACCTGCACGAAGCCTGGAATCGTTCGCCACAGACCCGCGTGGTGCTGCTGATGGACTGCTGGAACCCGCATCTCACCGGTGTGGAAAGGCTCGCGGTCAAGCAGTTGCTGGAGACAATCTCGGCCCTGCACCGCGCCGACCGGCTGCAGCCTGCATGGCATGACGACTGAGTCGGACGTTCACACGGCGGCCGCGTGCCTTGGGGATACTCTAGAGGGACGTTGCGGATGCCTTTGAAGACAATGCGAGATTGATCTCTGGCACACAAGAAGAGACACGTCGGTCGGGATCGGCACGGGCCTTGCACGATCGCGACCGAATTTCAGGAGCCCCCATGTTCAGAAGAACCAAGATCTGCTCGGCTGCCGTGATGGCGGTCGGCGGCGTGCTGGCCGTCGGGCCGGCGTTCGGTCAACCGCAGCTGGAACGCGTCGAGATCACCGGATCGTCGATCCGCCGCATCGACGCCGAGGCGGCGCTGCCGGTGCAGGTCATCAAGAAGGAAGACATCGCCCGCAGCGGGGCCACCTCGGTCACCGATCTGCTGCAGCGCCTGACCTACGTGCAGGGCTCTTTCGTCGAGTCGGCGGGCGTGGGCGGCGGGGCAGGGGGCGTGACCACGGTGTCGCTGCACAACCTGGGCGACACCCGCACGCTCGTCCTGCTGAACGGCCACCGCATGGCGCAGTTCGGCGGCCAGACGCTCACCGGCTTCGCCGCCGCGATGGACCTCAACGCGCTGCCGCTGGCGGCGATCGAGCGCATCGAGGTGCTGACTGACGGTGCCTCGGCGCTGTATGGGGCCGATGCGATCGCCGGCGTGATCAACTTCATCACCCGTCGCAACACCGACGAAGGCGATGTGTCGGTCGGCTTCTCCTTCCCGCGCGGCGGCGCCCGCGAGAAACGCGTGAGCGCCACCAAGGGCTTCGGCAAGCTGGAGCAAGACGGCTTCAACGTGTTGCTGTCGCTGTCGCACGACGAGCGCACCCGGCTCGATTCGACCGAGCGCGATTTCGGCAACTCGGCCGAGGTGCGTTTCAACCACGCGGGCAAGAGCTACCGCGTGCAGCAGGTCACCGCGGCGGCCATCCCGGCCAACGCGTACCACGACAACGGCACGCCGGCCGACGACAGCGACGACTTCCTCTTCAACCCCTACTACGTGGCCAACGGCCGCTGTCCCGACAAGACCTTCCTGGTCAGCGACTTCGGCGACTACTGCGCCTTCAACTTCGTCGGCGAGCTGGAGGTCTACCCCGCGCGCAAGCGCACCAGCGTGCTGGGCTCGCTGAACATGAAGATCGGCGATCACACGCCGTATGTGGACGTGCTGTATTCCGAGTCGGTGCAGAACTCCCGCATCGCCCCCGTGCCCGGCGTCATTTCCATCGCGGCCGGCAGCCCCCTGCACAACACCTATCTGCTGCCCAACGGCGTGGCGGGCGACAGCGAGGCCTACTACCGCATCTACGACCTCGGCAACCGCAGCTACGAGGACAAGGCGACCTTCGTCGATTTCTCCACCGGCTCCAAGGGCCAGCTGCTGGGGTGGGACTACAACGCCTTCTATGCGCATTCGCAGAGCGAGTCGGTGCAGAACATCGCTGGCCTGCCGGGCGCGCTGGCGGTGGCGCGCGTTGCCAACAGCGGGCTGCTCGACCCGTTCGTCGGGCCTGGCCAGCAGTCGGCGGCCGGTGTCGCTGCCCTCAACTCGATCAACTACAAGGGCTACTGGGACGGCGGCATCTCCAAGCTCGACTCGGTGGGCGTGCGCGCGTCTGCCGAAGTGCTCACGCTGCCGGCGGGCCCGATGATGCTGGGCACCGGTGTTTCGTTCCAGCGCGAGAGTTTCTCGTCGCGGCCGAGCCTCTATGCGCAGGGCCGGCTGGCCGACCCGGTGGCGGGCACGCTGTGCGACCCGCTGGCCACCTCGGGGCCGACGCAATGCGACCAGCGCTTCGGCGACGCCGCGCAGTCGATCCCGTACTCATCGTCACGCAACAGCTACAGCGCGTTCGGCGAGCTGATCGCGCCTGCAGCCAAGGGGCTGGAGTTCATCACCTCTCTGCGCTTCGACCGCTACGACGACTTCGGCAAGGCCACCACGGCCAAGGGCGGTTTCCGCTGGCAGCCCAACCCGCAGCTGATGGTGCGAGGCTCCGTCGGCACCGGCTTTAGGGCACCGACCTTGCCGCAGGTCAACGCGCCGCGCCAGACCTACGGGGTGACCTTCAACGACTACACCTGCGGCCCTGAACTGCTGGCGATCGCCGCGTCGCTTGGCGCCACCTGCCGGCCGGGCACGTCGCAATACGACGTGGTGGCCGCCGGCAACACCGAACTGAAGCCCGAGAAATCGCGCCAGCGTTCGCTCGGCCTGCGCTTCGAGCCGGGGCGCGACGTGACCCTGGGTGCCGATCTCTGGTACGTGCGCATCAAGAACAACATCGGCCAGCTGACCGAAGAAGAGGTGTTCGCCAACCCGCAGCTCTACGCGAACTCCTGGACCACCCGCACCGACACCGGTACCGGCAACGTGTACGTCGCCTTCCTCGCCGACAACAAGAACCTCGGCACCGACAGTCTGACGGGCCTGGACATCGACGCCACCGCGCGCGCGCGCCTGCCGTTCGCATCGCTGACCTCACGCTTTGCGCTCACCTACATGATCCGTGAGCAGCGCCAGCTCACACCCACCGGCCGCAAGTATTCCGCCATCGGTGGCGGCGACGAAGCGTTGGGCGTGGTCACGTTCCGCTGGCTGGGCAGCTGGGCCAACACCTTCCAGCACGGTCGCTGGGCCCACACCTTCACCACCAATTTCCGATCGGGCTATCTCGATGCGACGAGCACGGTGGAAGAGCTCGACGCCTCCGGCAACCCGACGGGCAACTACGAAGACATCCGCCTGCCGGTCAAGCGCCACGTCACGCTCGACTGGCAGACGCAGTGGAACCCGCGCAAGGACATGGTGGTGAGCGTGGGCCTCCTGAACGTGTTCAACACCAAGCCGCCGCTGTCGATCTCGTCGGGCGGCGGCAACCGTGGCCAGCAGTTCGGCTATGACGACCGCTACTACTCGTCGGTCGGCCGCACGGCGTACGTGAACGCGTCGTACAAGTTCTGATGAAGGATTTCTCGAAGGGTCCCGCGGCCGCGAGGCGCCGCCTGATCGGCATCGCAGTCGTCGGTGCGCTGCATGTGCTGCTCATCTTCGGGCTGATGACGGGCCTGTCGCGCAAGGACATCGAGGTCGTGCGGGCGCCGATCGAGACCAAGGTGATCGAGGAGATCACCAAGCCGCCACCGCCGCCCGAGGTGGCGCCGCCGCCTCCGCCCAAGCTGGAGGCGCCACCGCCGCCGTTCATCCCGCCGCCGGAGGTGCAGGTGGCTGTGCCGCCGCCGCCCGCGCCCACCATCACCACCACGCCGACGCCGCCCCCACCGGCGCCGGTGGCGATCGCGCCGGTGGTGCCTGCACCCGTGGCCTCGGCGCCGCCTGCGCCACCGGCCCCGCCGTCGCTGCTTGCCATCTGCCCCGGGTACAAACAGATCCTGCTGGACGGCGGCTTCCCACGGGAAGCACGGCGTGCGCAGCTCGACTCGGGCGAGGTCACGGTGTCGTTCACCATCGCCACCACCGGCGAGGTGAAGAACGTGGCGATCGCGAAGTCGACGCATCGTGCGTTCAACCGCCACAGCATCGAGATGGTGTCGCAGTTCAAGTGCATCGGGCAGGCTCAGGAGGTGGCCGGCGTGCTGCTCCCGCTCACCTTCAACTCACAGTAGTTTTTTGTTTGCAGCAGATCGGAATCACGATGTCCATTCTTCAAAAACTCCATTCGCTCGCGGCCGGTTTGCTGCTCGCCGCAGCCTTCGCCTCGGCACCCGCGCAAGCCCAGGCACCGGCCTCGGCCCCCGTGGCTGCGGCCACTGTGGCCCCGGCCGTCAGCAAAGAAAGCGTCGAGAACCCCTACGACCTCAAGCACATGCTGATGCAGGGGGACAAGGTCACGCTCTTCACCTTCGGCCTGCTGGTGCTCATGAGCCTGGCGAGCTGGTACATCCTCATCACCAAGTTGATCGAGAGCGCCAGGCTCGCGGCCGAAGCCCGGCAGGCGCGGGCGAACTTCTTCAAGTCGGCGACGCTCGCCGATGGCCTCAAGACCCTGAAGCCCGACGGCGTGTTCCAGTTCATCGCCGAGAGCGGCATCGAAGCCGGCCGCGACCATTCGGGTGAACTCACCGCCAACATCGACCGCAACACCTGGATCGGCATGAGCGTGCAGCGCGCCGTCGACACGGTGCACAGCCGCATGCAGGACGGCCTGGCGGTGCTGGCCACCGTGGGCTCCACCGCGCCCTTCGTCGGCCTCTTCGGCACGGTGTGGGGCATCCTCAACGCGCTCACCGCCATCGGCATCGCCGGCCAGGCCTCGATCGACAAGGTGGCCGGCCCCGTGGGCGAGGCGCTCATCATGACGGCCATCGGCCTCGCGGTCGCGGTGCCGGCGGTGCTGGGCTACAACTGGCTGGTGCGTCGTAACAAGGTGGCGATGGAGTCGGTGCGCGGCTTCGGCGCCGACCTGCACGGTGTGCTGCTGGGCAGCCGTGCTGCGGCTCGCTGATCACTGGCCGGAGCGCATGCCATGGCGATGAATGTCGGGGCCCCCGACGGCGACGAAGACGAGGTGCTGTCCACCATCAACACCACGCCGCTGGTCGACGTGATGCTGGTGCTGCTCATCATCTTCCTCATCACCGTGCCGGTGGTGACACAGAACGCGGCCGTCGCGTTGCCCAAGGAAACCAACCTCGCGCGCCAGACCAAGCCTGAGAACATCGAGATCTCGGTCACCAAGGACGGCGACGTGTACTGGAACGCCGTGCTGGTGGCCGACAACGACGCGCTCGTCGAGCGGCTGAAGAAGGTGTCGGTGACGGTGCCGCAGCCCGAGGTGCACATCCGCGGCGACGAGAAGGCGCGCTACGAGTCGGTGGGGCGGGTGGTGTTTGCCTGCCAGCGCGCGGGCATCCAGAAAGTCAGCTTCGTCACCGAGCCGCCGCCGCGCAGCTGAAGGGCACACCCATGGCAATGAACATCGGCCCAGGTGGCAACGACAACGACCCCGACGTGATGGTCGAGATGAACACCACGCCGCTGATCGACGTGATGCTGGTGCTGCTCATCATGCTCATCATCACCATCCCGATCCAGCTGCATTCGGTCAACCTCAACATGCCCACCGGCGCACCGCCGCCGACCGCGCCGCCGCAGGTGGTGACCATCGACGTCGACTTCGACGGCAAGGTGTTCTGGGACGGCGTGGGCCTGGCCGATCGCGCCGAGCTGGAGGCCCGGCTCGCAGCGACCGCGGCCCTGCCCGATCAGCCCGAGGTGCACCTGCGCCCCAACAAGCTCGTCGAATACAAGGACGTGGCGATGGTCCTGGCCAGCGCCCAGCGGCTGGGTGTGACCAAGCTCGGAATCGTGGGCAACGAGCAGTTCGTCAAATGATGCGGCTCGCGTTTGTCGGCTTGTGTCTGTGCCTCCGTCTCGCCGTGGGCCAGGCGCAGGAGGCGCTGCGGCCCGAGGTGGGCAAGCCGCTGCTGGCCGCGCAGGAGCTCATCAAGGCGCAGAAATACAAGGAGGCGCTCGTCAAGGTGCGTGACGCCGAGGCCGTGCCGAACAAGAGCGCACACGAGAGCTACATGGTCGAGCGCATGCGCATCGCCGCGGCCTCGGGCGCCGGCGATGCCGAGCTGGCCGCGAAGTCGTTCGAGGCGCTGAAGGCCAGCGGCCGGCTGCCGGCGGCCGAGCAGCTGCGGATGCTGGAGTCCTTGGCCGGCGCCTTCTACAGGGCAAAGGACTACGCCAGGACCATCACCTGGGGCAAGCGCTACCTGGCCGAGGGCGGCCCCAACGCGCAGATCCGTACGCTGGTGATCCAGTCGCAGTACCTCGCGGGCGATTTCGCCGGTGCGGCGAAGGAGCTGGTGGTCGAGGTGCAGGCCGATGACAAGGCCGGCCGGGTGACGCCCGAAGACCGCCTCACCCTGCTGCTCAACGCCGCGCAGCGTGCCAACGACGCGTCAGGCCAGTGGCTGGCGATGGAACGCCTTGTCGCCCACTACCCGAAGCCGGCGTACTGGAGCGACATGCTGGCGCGCCTGCAGCGCAAGCCCGGCTTCAGCGATCGGCTCGCGCTCGACACCTACCGCCTGATGCTGGCGACCGGCAGCATGCGCAACGCGAACGACTACATGGAGATGGCGCAGCTCGCGGTGCAGGCGGGCCTGCCGGGCGAAGGGCAGCGGGTGGTCGACAAGGGTTTTGCGGCGGGCGTGCTCGGCACCGGCACACCTGCCGAGGCCGACCGGCACCGCCGCCTGAAGGAGCTCGTGGCCAAGCGGGCTGCCGAAGAGAAGCAGGGCCTGGCGGCGCGCGAGGCCCAGGCCGCGTCAGCGCGGGGCGGCGACGAATTCTCGTCAACCTCGGCTTTTCAGAGACCTTCCTCGGCGAGTCGAAGAAGGGCCTTGCGCTGATGGAGCAGGGCATCGCCAAGGGCGGTCTTAAACGGGCCAACGATGCGAAGCTGCACCTTGGCATCGCCTACCTTGCGGCGGGCGACAACGCGAAGGCGCTCTCGGTCCTCAAGACCGTGACCGGCCAGGACGGCACATCTGATCTGGCCCGCCTGTGGACGCTGTTGGCGCGTCAAAAATAGAGCGAGCGCAGCGAGCGAGCCATCAAGCCGCGCCCAAGGGACGGGTTCCCCGGCCCGATGGGTGGCGCCCCTTGGGGGCAGGAGCGAAGCGACTGGGGGGCCGAGTCAACGCGGTGCGAGGCGGATGGCGCCGTCGAGGCGGATCACCTCGCCATTGAGCATGTCGTTGGTGATGATCTGGTGCACGAGCTTGGCGTAGTCGGCCGGCGTGCCCAGGCGGCTCGGGAAGGGCACGCTCGCGGCCAGCGCGTCCTGCACCTCCTGCGGCATCGAGAACAGCATCGGGGTGCCGAAGATGCCGGGGGCGATCGTCATGTTGCGGATGCCGTTGCGTGCGAGGTCGCGGGCGATCGGCAGCGTCATGCCGACGACGCCGCCCTTGGAGGCGGAGTAGGCCGCCTGGCCCATCTGCCCGTCGTAGGCGGCCACGCTCGCGGTGGAGATCATCACGCCGCGCTCGCCCGTCGGCTCGGGTTCGTTGCGGCACATCGCCTCGGCCGCGAGGCGGATCATGTTGAAGCTGCCGATCAGGTTGACCGTCACCACCTTGCTGAAGAGCGCGAGCGGGTGAGCGCCTTCCTTGCCGACGGTCTTGACGGCGGGCGCGATGCCGGCGCAGTTGACGAGGCCCATCAGCTTGCCCATCGAGGTGGCGGCGGCCACGGCCGCCTGGCCGTCGGCTTCCTGGCTCACGTCGCAGCGCACGAAGCGGCCGCCGAGTTCCTGGGCGACGGCCTCGCCACGCTCGGCCTGCAGGTCGGCGATCAGCACCTTGCCGCCGTTGGCAGTCAGCATGCGTGCCGTGCCTTCGCCGAGGCCCGATGCGCCGCCGGTGACGATGAAGACTTTGCCTGCGATGTCCATGAGAAGCTCCTTGAGGGTGAGGGCTGGAAGGAAAAAGCCGCTCGGTGGAGCGGCTTTTGGAGGGTGTGCGTCGTGCGCGTCAGCTGAGGGCCTGCAGGGCCCGTGCGGTGATTTCGTCGACCGTGCCGGTGCCCGAGATCTTCCGGTACTTCGGCGCGTTGGCGTCGCCGTTGGCGGCCCACTTGGCGTAGTAGTCGACGAGCGGCCGGGTCTGGTTCTGGTAGACCTCGAGGCGCTTCTTGACGGTCTCTTCCTTGTCGTCCTCGCGCTGCACGAGGTCTTCGCCTGTCACGTCGTCCTTGCCGGCCACCTTGGGCGGGTTGAACTTCACGTGGTAGGTGCGGCCAGAGGGTTGATGGGTGCGGCGGCCGCTCATGCGCTCGATGATGTCCGAGTCGGGCACGTCGATCTCGAGCACGAAGTCGAGCTTGACGCCAGCGGCCTTCATCGCGTCGGCCTGCGGGATGGTGCGCGGGAAGCCATCGAACAGGAAACCGTTTGCGCAGTCGGGCTGCGCGATGCGCTCTTTCACGAGGCCGATGATGATGTCGTCGCTCACGAGGGCACCCGAGTCCATCACCTTCTTGGCCGCGAGGCCGAGCGGCGTGCCGGCCTTCACGGCGGCACGCAGCATGTCGCCGGTGGAGATCTGCGGAATGCCGAACTTCTGGCAGATGAACGCAGCTTGCGTGCCTTTCCCGGCGCCAGGCGCGCCCAGAAGGATCAGTCTCATGGGTTGTCCTCTATCTCTATGTATGAAAGCTTGTCAGTGCCTGCAGAGCGGGCAGGCCTAAGGTGCCAACGAGAATAGCACGCGTGTCATACGAGAAGCTGACGCACACGCGCCAGGTCTTCGGGTGTGTCGATGCCGGGGCCGGGCCGGCTGTCGCTCACGTGCACCGCGATGCGCTCGCCGTGCCAGAGCACCCGAAGCTGTTCGAGCGATTCGATCGCTTCAAGCGGCGAGGGCGGCAATTGCGGGAAGCGGCGCAGGAAGCTGGCGCGATAACCATAGATGCCGATGTGGCGCAGCGGCGCCGGCTGCGGCAGCTGGGTCACGCCTTGCGCATGCCCGTCGCGCCACCACGGGATGGGCGCTCGCGAGAAGTAGAGCGCCCGCGCCGAGCCGTCGAGCACGACCTTCACGACGTTGGGGTTGAGCAGTTCGTCGACCTTGTCGATCGCATGCGCCGCGGTGCTCATCACGCACTCGGGCCGCGAGGCGAGCAGCGATGCGCAGGCGTCGATCAATGCCGGGTCGATCAGCGGCTCGTCGCCCTGTACGTTGACCACCGCATCGTCGCCATCCAGCCCGAGCAGCGCGCAGGCCTGGGCCAGGCGGTCGCTGCCGGTCGGGTGCTCCGGATCGGTGAGCACGCAGTCGACCGAGTGGACGCGACAGGCCTGCACGATCTCGTCGTCGTCGGCGGCGACCACCACCCGGGCCGCATTCGACGCGGCAGCGCGGCGCGCGACGCGCACGACCATCGGCACGCCGCCGAGGTCGGCCAGCACCTTGCGCGGCAGGCGCGTCGACTTGAGCCGTGCCGGCACGAGCACGGTGAACTTCACGCGGCGGCCTCTGGTGCGGGCGCCGGGCTGTCGGTGGAGCGGGCCTCCGATTCAAGCATCACCGGGATGCCGTCGCGCACCGGGAACGCCAGCCGGTCGGCACGGCAGACGAGTTCCTGGGTAGCGTGCGTCGGCGGGCGCAGGTGTTCGAGGGGGCCCTTGCAGAGCGGGCATACGAGGAGCTCGAGCAAGCGAGTGTCCATGTCGGGTCCTTCAGGTGGTGGGCGCAGTGGTGAGCCACGACAGCAGTTGCGGGGCGATGGCCGCGTCGATCTCAAAGTCTAGCGTTGCGACCCACACCCGCGTCGTGCCCATGCGCTCGGGGCGAAGCTTGACCGCGTCTTTCTCGGTGACGATCACGTCGGTGGCCGTCGCGGGCCAGGGCAGGGTCGTGAAGGGATGGTGGTCGGGCAGCGGCAGCTCGTCGATGTCGAGGCCCTGCGCGCGCAGCATCTCGAAGTAGCGCTGCGGCCGTGCCATGCCGGCGGCGGCGATCAGCGGGCGGCCCTTCAGCGACGCAAAGGCCTCAGGGCTTGCGGCCCGGCCGGCCCACCAGTCAGCGAGTGGGGCCAGGCCGCGCAGCTCGCGCCGGGCCAGGTGCCCGGGAAGAAGCGTGCTCGGACGCCCGGCGTTGTAGACCACCACGCTGCGCGGCGGCACGTCGGCAGGCACGGGCTCACGCAACGGGCCGGCCGGCAGCAGCCAGCCGTTGCCGGCACCACGTTCGTCGAACACGATGACCTGCGCGTCGCGTGCGAGGCGTCGGTGCTGCAGGCCATCGTCGCTGAGCAGCACCGTGACCTCGGGGTGGGCGCCGAGCAGCAGGCGACCGGCCGCGACACGATCGGCGCCGACCGCCACCGGCGCGCCGGTGCGCAGGTGCATGAGCAGCGGCTCGTCGCCGGCGATGCCGGCCGTGCTGTCTCGTGTGACGAGGAGCGGCTCGTCGGTCGAGCGGCCGTAGCCGCGCGAGACGATGCCGGGGCGGTGTCCATGCGCTCTCAGCAATTGGACGAGCGCCATCGTGGTCGGTGTCTTGCCCGCCCCGCCCACGACAAGGTTGCCCACCACCAGCACCGGCACCGGCAAACGCTGGGAACGCAGGAGTCCGGTGCGGTAGCCCAGCTCGCGCAGCGCCATCAGCAGCCGGTAGACGCACGACACAGGCCACAGCAGCCGGGCGGTGGCGCCGCGCGCGAGCCAGGCCTCTTGCAGTTTCGATGCGGCCGGCACGGTGGTGTCGTAGGCAGAAGGGAAGAAGGGCCAGGCAGCGGACGGCTGCCGCGCCCTCAGCGGCCTTGGTTGGCCTGGGTGGCGAAGGTGAGCTTGGGCAGCCCGGCGCGGCGGGCCGCGTCCATCACCGTGATGACCGACTGGTGCGCCGCGGTGGCGTCTGCCGAGATGATGATGATCGTGTCCTTCGAGCCTTCGGAGGCGACGGCCAGCTCGCCGGCCAGCATTTCCACGCTGCGGCCTTCGAGCAGCTTGCGGTTGATCGCGTAGCGTCCGTCGCCCGAGACCGAGACGATGATCTCGCGCGGGTTGTCGCGCGGGCGGTCGGCGTCGGCCGTGGGCAGGGTGACGTTGAGTTCGGTGAACTTGGAGTAGGTGGTCGAGAGCATCAGGAAGATGATCACGACCAGCAGCACGTCGATGAACGGGATCAGGTTGATCTCCGGTTCCTGGTCGTGATGCTTGCGGAAGTTCATCGGCATACGCTCAGGGCGCCTTCTTCACCGGCGGGACGGAGAAGCGCATGAGATGCGGCACCAGGCGCTCGGCGGCCTGCTCCATCTCGAGCGTGTATTCCTCGATGCGGCCGCGGAAGTAGCGGTAGGCGATGAGGGCCGGAATGGCGATGATCAGTCCGAAGGCGGTGTTGTAGAGCGCGATCGAGATGCCGTGGGCCAGCATCGCGGGGTTGCTGCCGCCCGTCGGCGCCTGCGAGCCGAAGATCTCGATCATGCCGATCACCGTGCCCATGAGCCCGAGCAGCGGGGCCGCCGAGGCGATGGTGCCGATGGTGTTCATGTAGCGCTCCATGCGGTGCACGGCTACGCGCCCGGCCGACTCGAACGACGCGCGCAACACCGGCTCGGTGAGCCGCGGGTCGGCGATCACGGTGCGCAGCCCGGTCGCGAGCACCATGCCGAGGATGGAGTTGTCGGCAAGCTTGTTGACGACGTCGGCTCCGGGCAGGTGGGCGCGCGTCACCGAGATCACTTCATCGAGGAGCTTGGGCGGGGCGACCCGGGCGGTGCGCAGGCTGGAGACCCTTTCGATGATCAGCGCCAGCGCCACGACGGAACACAGAATCAAGGGCCAAATGGGCCAACCAGCGGCTTGTATGATCGAAAACAATCCTGTCCTCTTCGAGTCTGCCCCCAGGCGGGAGGCGCGATTATGGCCTTCTGGCCGCGCTTGTCACCTTGCCCGATCGTTGCCTGTTGTGACTGCGCCGCTGCCCTTGAAATCACGTGCTGCGCTCGTCCACTGCAAGTGTGGATAACTTTGTGGGCAACCCAGGGGCACACGCGTGCAGGCCGCGAAAAATCAGGCGCTGCGTCAGTTTGCTCAAAACTTAGGCAAAGAAAATCCTTTGAAAATCAATAGCTTGCACGATTGTGAAAGCCTCGTGACAGCCAAAACGGCGCGCCATGCCTTGATTGGCGCGCTTGTGGAGTTCTCGACCCGCATCAGGCTTGGGTTTGCTCATGGTTGAGCCGCTGTTTGCGCGCCCTGAGCGCATGGTCTGGGGCGTGGCCGGGCTGGTGCATGCGGTGTCGGATGCACTTGCCGCGCGGTTTGCGGCCTGCACGGTTCGCGGTGAGGTGTCGGGCTTTTCGCGTGCCGCGAGCGGGCATTGCTACCTGAGCCTGAAAGACGCGGATGGGGGCGCGGCGTTGCTGCGCTGTGCGATGTTTCGCCGCGCGGCGAGCCTGCTCGACTTCGCACCCGCCGACGGCCAGCTGGTCGAAGTGCGCGGGCGCCTGGCGGTCTACGAGCCTCGCGGCGAATTGCAGTTCGTCATCGAGTCGATGCAGCGTGCGGGTGCAGGGGCCTTGTTCGAGCAGTTCCAGAAACTGCGGGCGCGGCTGGAAGGCGAGGGCCTCTTCGATGCCGATCGCAAGCGCGCGTTGCCGCGCTTTCCGAGTCGCATCGGCGTGGTCACCTCGCTGGGGGCGGCGGCCTTGCACGACGTGCTGACATGCTTTGCCCGGCGTGCACCCCATGTGGAGGTCATCGTGTACCCGAGTCTGGTGCAAGGGGCCGAGGCGCCGCTGGCGCTGGTTGATGCCCTGCAGACGGCCGACCGCCGGCGCGAGGTCGACATGCTCATCCTGTGCCGCGGAGGTGGGTCGCTGGAAGATCTGTGGGCCTTCAATGACGAGCGCGTGGTGCGGGCGATCGTGGCCTGCGAGTTGCCGGTGCTGTGCGGCGTGGGACATGAGACCGACGTGACCCTCGCCGACCTGGCCGCCGACGTGCGCGCGCCGACACCGACGGCGGCCGCCGAATTGGCCTCCCCAACGCAGGAAGAGGGCCTCGCTCTGCTGGCGGCCGTGGCGCGGGTGATGCAACGCCGCGTCTACCAGGTCGTCGACACCCAGGAGCAGCGCATTGACCGCGCAACCCTGCGCCTGATGCGTCCGGCCGATGTGGTGCGGCGCCAGGCGGAGCGCCTCGCCTTGCTGCGGCAGCGCTTGCAGGCGCGCGCCGCGCGCCATGTGCCGCAGCAGCGCCAGGCCTGTCGCGAGTGGCAAGGGCGGCTTGCTCGCGGGGCGAGTGTGGCTGTCGCCTCGCATCGGCAACGTCTCGCGTCGCTTCAGGCGCGCTTGTCGGCGCTCGACCCGCGCCGGGTGCTGGGCCGGGGCTATGCGTGGTTGAGCGATGAGCAGGGCCATGCGCTCACGAGCGTCAACGCCGTGACCGCCGGCCAGGCGATCACGGCAGAGCTGGCCGATGGGCAGGTGACAGCCTCGGTCGTGGGCGTGATGCGGCGCGACGCCGAATAACCCGCTCGCGACAGGGCGCGCACGCCGTCGCGCGAGCGTGCCTACAATGCCCGCGAATTTCTCTCGTCTGCCCCGAAAGGACTCGCTCATGGAACACACCCTGCCGCCACTGCCGTACGCCCACGACGCCCTGGCGCCCCACCTCAGCAAGGAAACGCTCGAGTACCACCACGACAAGCACCACAACGCCTACGTCGTGAACCTCAACAACCTGCAGAAGGGCACCGAGTTCGAATCGAAGAGCCTGGAAGAGATCATCAAGACCTCGTCGGGTGGCATCTACAACAACGCCGCGCAGATCTGGAACCACACCTTCTTCTGGAACTGCATGAAGCCGCAAGGTGGCGGCGAGCCGACCGGCGCGCTGGCCGAGGCCATCAACAAGAAGTTCGGCAGCTTCGCCGCTTTCAAGGAAGCGTTCACCAAGAGCGCCGTCGGCAACTTCGGCTCGGCCTGGACCTGGCTCGTGAAGAAGCCGGACGGCAGCGTTGACATCGTCAACATGGGCGCCGCCGGTACCCCTCTGACCACCGCCGACAAGCCGCTGCTGACGATCGACGTGTGGGAGCATGCGTACTACATCGACTACCGCAACCTGCGTCCGAAGTTCGTCGAGGTCTTCCTCAACTCACTCGTGAACTGGGACTTCGCGGCGAAGAACTTCGCCTGATCGCGTCGCGTACCGCGGCGACAAAAAGGCCGGTCTCGAACCGGCCTTTTCATTTGGGCCTCAAGAGCCGAACGGGCGGCCCGTCAGCTTGCTTCCCGGTTTGATGCCGCGCTTGGCGAACCAGCCTTGGTTCATCTCCAGCACGTAGCGCACGGGTTGGGCGGAGCAGTGCGAGTCCAGCGTCTGGGGTTTCATGTCTTCGATGTTGACGATCGTGCCGTCGTCGGCGATGAACGCTGTCGACAGCGGCAGGAAGGTGTTCTTCATCCAGAAGCACTGCTTGGCGGGTTGCTCGAACACGAAGAGCATGCCTTCGTTGGTCGGCATCGTCTCGCGGAACATCAGGCCGGTGGCGTGCTGATCCGGGGTTTGCGCCACCTGCGCCACGATGTTGTGGATGCCTGCGGAAAGCTTGAGTGTCGGCAGGCTCTGCGGACTGTTCTGGGCGGCGACGTGGGCGCCGCTGGCTGCGAGGCAGAGGGCGAGCAGAAGGCTTCGTTTCAGCATGGTGGTGGGCTTGGCAGGAGTTCGCAGGATTATCCTGAAGGTGCCATGAAAAACGCCCGGCAAGGACCGGGCGTTTTCGCGGAGGCTGCCGTTTCCAGCAACCGACCATTGGTAGTCAGCGAAACGCTGATTACTTCTTGGCTTCTTCCTTCTTGGCTTCCTTCTTCTCGGCCTTGGCATCGGCCTTCTTCTCAGCCTTGGCTTCGGCCTTGGCGGCGGAAGCGGCGGGCTTGGCCGACTTGGCGTCGGTTGCGTAGGCGCCAACGGCGAACAGGGAAGCGATCAGAGCGGCCAGAAGCTTGTTCATTTGATTTACCTTTCGAAAGTTTCGGATATCCGCCGCGCGCTCATCGCGCGGCAGGCAGTCAACGTGGCCCCTCGTCAGTCGGTTGACAGAGTCCGTGGCATAGAATCTTTCGTTACCTATCGCAGTCCGGAGCCGACGACATGTACAAGCACATCAAAGTCCCTCAAGGTGGGCAGAAGATCAGCGTTAACCCCGACTTCTCGCTCAACGTTCCCGACCAGCCCATCATTCCCTACATCGAGGGCGACGGCACCGGATTCGACATCACGCCCGTCATGATCAAGGTGGTCGACGCCGCGGTCGAGAAGGCGTACGCGGGCAAGAAGAAGATCCACTGGATGGAGATCTACGCCGGCGAGAAGTCGACCAAGATCTACGGCCCCGATGTGTGGCTGCCCGAAGAGACGCTCGAGGTGTTGCGCGAGTACGTCGTCTCCATCAAGGGCCCGCTGACCACGCCCGTGGGCGGCGGCATCCGCTCGCTCAACGTCGCCCTCCGCCAGGAGTTCGACCTCTACGTCTGCTTGCGGCCGATCCAGTATTTCAAGGGCGTGCCCTCGCCGGTCAAGGAGCCCGAGAAGACCAACATGGTGATCTTCCGCGAGAACTCGGAAGACATCTACGCCGGCATCGAATATGAAGCCGAAAGCGACAAGGCCAAGAAGCTCATCAAGTTCCTGCAAGACGAGCTGGGCGTCAAGAAGATCCGCTTCCCGAACACCTCGGGCATCGGCATCAAGCCGGTTTCGCGCGAAGGCACCGAGCGCCTGGTGCGCAAGGCCATCCAGTACGCGATCGACAACGACAAGCCCAATGTGACGCTGGTGCACAAGGGCAACATCATGAAGTTCACCGAAGGTGGCTTCCGTGACTGGGGCTACGCGTTGGCGCAGAAGGAATTCGGCGCCCAGCTGATCGACGGCGGCCCGTGGTGCAAGTTCAAGAACCCGAAGACGGGCAAGGAAATCACCGTCAAGGATTCCATCGCCGATGCCTTCCTGCAGCAGATCCTGTTGCGCCCGGCCGAATACTCGGTGATCGCCACGCTCAACCTGAACGGCGACTACGTGTCCGACGCGTTGGCAGCGCAGGTCGGCGGCATCGGCATCGCCCCGGGGGCCAACCTGAGCGACTCGGTGGCCATGTTCGAGGCAACCCACGGCACCGCCCCGAAGTACGCCGGCAAGGACTACGTCAACCCGGGTTCCGAGATCCTCTCGGCCGAGATGATGCTGCGTCACATGGGCTGGACGGAAGCGGCCGACCTCATCATCAGCTCGATGGAAAAGTCGATCCTGTCGAAGAAGGTGACCTACGACTTCGCCCGCCTGATGGACGGTGCGACGCAGGTGTCGTGCTCCGGTTTCGGTCAGGTCATGATCGAGAACATGTAATCTCGACCCCGCCAGCAAAAAAAGCCCACCGACGGTGGGCTTTTTTGTAGCCGTCGCGGCCGCCGGTCAGAGGCTCGCGCTGACGCCCATGCTGGGCGCGACGGTGGGCAGGGGCCCATCGAGCGTTTCGTGCGGGCAGATGTTTTGCGCCAGCTGACCCTTCGGGCCTTGGACCGCGTCGTAACTCACGCGGCCGCCCTGTTTGAGGGTGCGAAAGCCATCCATCTTGATGGCAGAAAAATGGGCAAAGACATCCTCGCCTCCACCCTCGGGTTCAATGAAGCCAAAACCTTTTGCATCGTTGAACCACTTGACAGTTCCGAACGCCATGGGCTCCTCCCTAGAACCGCGGCATTCTTAGTCTGTGTTTTGGGGCTGTCAAGGTGCCTTACCCCGAGCTGGCATCCATCTTGAATGGGTCTGGTGTTGCGGCCGGATGGCTCCAAAAGAGCGCCCGCTGTGATGCATTTGTGCCCTTGCGCTTGGCGGCTTCGGCGCAATATCCGAGACACTGAAGCGCAAAGCATCAACTCATTAGAATGAATCCATGCCTGACGACACCCCGCCGCCGCCAAAGCCTCCCAAGGCTGTGCCGCCTCCAGAGCGCGGCCAGGGTGCGGTTGTCGCCGAGCGCAAGACGGCCAAGACAGAGCCGCCTCGGATGTTCCAGGTGGTGCTCCTGAACGACGACTACACCCCCATGGAGTTTGTCGTGATGGTGCTTCAGGAATATTTCAAACGCGACCTCGAGACGGCGACGCAGATCATGCTCAAGGTGCACAAGGAAGGCCGTGGCGTCTGTGGTGTCTACACCAAGGACGTGGCGGCCACGAAGGTCGAACTGGTGCTGACTGCTGCCCGGCGGGGCGGTCACCCGCTGCAATGCATTATGGAGGCCGCATGATTGCGCAAGAGCTAGAGGTCAGCCTGCACATGGCGTTCGTCGAGGCGCGCCAGCAGCGCCACGAATTCATCACCGTCGAGCACTTGCTGATGGCGCTGCTCGACAACCCGTCGGCTGCAGAAGTCCTGCGGGCCTGCTCGGCCAACATCGACGAGCTGCGCAAGAGCCTGGCGCAGTTCATCAAGGAAAACACGCCCACCGTGGGTGGCACCGAAGAGGTCGACACCCAGCCGACGCTCGGGTTCCAGCGCGTGATCCAGCGGGCGATCATGCACGTGCAATCCACCGGCAGCGGCAAGAAGGAAGTGACCGGCGCCAACGTGCTGGTCGCGATCTTCGGCGAGAAGGATTCGCACGCTGTCTATTACCTGCACCAGCAGGGCGTGACCCGCCTGGACGTGGTGAATTTCATCGCCCACGGCATCAAGAAGACCGATCCGCCGGAGCAACCCAAGTCGAGCGAGGGTTCCGGCGGGGAGGGTGAAAAGGAAGAGGGCGAATCCAAAGGCTCACCGCTCGACCAGTTCACGCAGAACCTCAACCAGATGGCCCGCGACGGCAAGATCGACCCGCTGATCGGGCGCGAGCACGAGGTCGAGCGTGTCATCCAGATCCTGTGCCGCCGCCGCAAGAACAACCCGCTGCTGGTGGGCGAGGCCGGCGTGGGCAAGACGGCGATTGCCGAAGGCCTGGCCTGGCGCATCACCCAGAGCGAAGTGCCCGAGATCCTGGCCGACGCCCAGGTGTACGCACTCGACATGGGCGCACTGCTCGCCGGCACCAAGTACCGCGGTGACTTCGAGCAACGCCTGAAGAGCGTGCTCAAGCACCTGAAGGACCAGCCGAATGCGGTGCTCTTCATCGACGAGATCCACACGCTGATCGGCGCCGGGGCCGCTTCGGGCGGCACGCTTGATGCCAGCAATCTGCTCAAGCCGGCGCTCAGCTCCGGCCAGATGAAGTGCATCGGGGCGACCACGTTCACCGAGTACCGAGGCATCTTCGAGAAGGATGCGGCGTTGTCGCGTCGCTTCCAGAAGGTCGACGTGGTCGAGCCTTCGGTGGAGCAGACGGTCGAGATCCTGAAGGGTCTGAAGTCGCGTTTCGAAGAGCACCACAGCGTGAAGTACGCGCTGGGCGCCCTGCAGGCGGCAGCCGAGTTGTCGGCCAAGTTCATCAACGACCGCCACCTGCCCGACAAGGCGATCGACGTGATCGACGAGGCCGGCGCCGCGCAACGCATCCTGCCCAAGAGCAAGCAGAAGAAGACCATCACCCGCAACGAAGTCGAAGAGATCGTCGCGAAGATCGCGCGCATCCCGCCGACCAGCGTGTCGAACGACGACCGCTCCAAGCTCAAGACGCTTGAGCGCGACCTCAACAGCGTGGTCTTCGGCCAGGAGCCGGCGATCGAAGCGCTGGCCGCGGCCATCAAGATGGCGCGCTCTGGCCTCGGCAAGCCCGACAAGCCGATCGGCTCGTTCCTCTTCAGCGGCCCCACCGGCGTTGGCAAGACCGAGGTCGCGAAGCAGCTGGCGTTCATCCTCGGCATCGAGCTGATCCGCTTCGACATGAGCGAGTACATGGAGCGCCACGCGGTCAGCCGCCTGATCGGCGCGCCTCCGGGCTATGTCGGGTTCGACCAGGGCGGCCTCCTGACCGAGGCCATCACCAAGAAGCCGCACGCGGTGCTGCTGCTCGACGAGATCGAGAAGGCTCACCCGGATGTCTTCAACGTGCTGTTGCAGGTCATGGACCACGGCTCGCTGACCGACAACAACGGGCGCAAGGCCGACTTCCGCAACGTCATCATCATCATGACGACCAATGCGGGTGCCGAGACCATGAACAAGGCCACCATCGGCTTCACCACCTCGCGCGAGCAGGGGACGAGATGGCCGACATCAAGCGCCTGTTCACGCCGGAGTTCCGCAACCGCCTGGACGCGACTGTCAGCTTCCGTGCGCTCGATGAGGAAATCATCATGCGCGTGGTCGACAAGTTCCTGCTGCAGCTGGAAGCGCAACTGGCGGAGAAGAAGGTCGAAGTGACCTTCAGCGACGCCCTGCGCAAGCACCTGGCGAAGAAGGGCTTCGATCCGCTGATGGGTGCACGCCCGATGCAGCGCCTGATCCAGGACACGATCCGCCGTGCACTCGCTGACGAGCTGCTGTTCGGTCGCCTGGTCGACGGTGGTCGCTTGGCGGTCGACCTCGATGCCGACGGCAAGGTCGTGCTGGACATCCAGCCGCCGAAGAAGAGCGACAACAAGCCGAAGGCCGAGCCGGCGACGGCCTGAGTTTCTCCGTGCATCGAACGGGGCCTTCGGGCCCCGTTTTTCATGGGGCTCGCGCGCCCGGGTCTTGACGGAAGAAACTCTTCAGCAGTTCGTACAGGTAGGGATCGTCGTCGCGCAGCGCGGCGCCGGCGACGAAGAAACCTTCGCACGCGACGGCGAAGAACTCGCTGACCGACTCAGCGCCGTAGGGGTCGAGCACGGTCTCAAGGCCGGCATCGAGGCGTCGCACCAGGCGCAGGTGGCTGGCCTCGATGACGCGCCGCCAGTGTTCTCTCGATGCGGCGTCCGGCAGCGGCGGGATGCCGGTGGCGTCGCCACTGCGCAGCTCGATCACGTGGGCGAATTCGTGGATCACGACGTTGTAGACCGGGCCGTCGGTGTGCGCGGCGTCCGTGACGCCTCGCCAGCTGAGCATCATCGGGCCGTCGCCCAGGGCCTCGCCGACAAGCGCCTCTTCGTACTGATGCACGACGCCGAACTCGTCGGTCACTTCGCGGGACGCGACCACTTCGTCGGGGTGCAGCACGATGGTCACGAAGCTGTCGTACCAGTGCAGGCCGAGTTCCAGCACCGGCAGGCAGGCCTGGGCAGCGATGGTCACCGCCATGTCGTCGGTGACCTCGAGGCCGCCCGCGCCGGTGAATTCCTTCTGCGCGAGGAAGAGGGTGGCCATCTCGCGCAGGCGTTGCGCGTCATCGGCAGGCAATGCGGCCAGGAAGGGATAGGCTGCAAGCGTCGCCTGCCACATCGCGTCCGGAATTGGGCGTTTCGCCAACGTGCGGCGGTCTCGCCAGCGGCGCCAGGCGGCCAGCACCATGGCGTTCAGCCGGCCAGGGCTTGTGCGAGCGGCAGGCGCTCGAAGCCGTCGCGCGTGAGGCGCAGCACCTCGGCGCGATGCGGTGCGTGGTCGAGTTCCCAATCGGACAGCACGTGCCGCTCGCACCCTTCGCCCAGCGATTGCGAGGCCGGGCGGTGCGTGTGGCCGTGCACCATCGTCGTGGACGAGGCGGCACGCAGCCAGGTGAGGGCTTCGGGCACGTCCACGTCGGCCCACTCTTCCGGCGAGGCCTGCGACTTCTTGCGGGCCTCACTTTGCTGGCGGACCTGGCGCGCGTACTCGCGGCGCGCTTCGAGTGGCTGCGCCAGGAACTGCTGCTGCCAGACCGGGTTGCGCACCATGCCGCGGAACTTCTGGTATTCGGTATCGGCAAGGCACAGGGCGTCGCCGTGGGTGAGCAGCACCCGTCGGCCGAAAGCGACGAGCAGCGTCGGGTCGGCAAGCGCCGTCACGCCGCTGTCTGCCAGCAATGCGTCGCCCACCAGAAAGTCCCGGTTGCCGACGAGGAAGGCGAGGCGGCGCTTCGCGGCCGCCTCACGCAGCACTTTTGTGCAGTCGGCTTCGAAACCCTCGAAGCGCGAGTCGTCACCAACCCACACCTCGAACAGGTCGCCGAGGATGAACACCGCATCGGCCGGCGTGCCGCGCAGGTACGAAGCCCAGGATTCGTAGGTCCGCGGCGTGTCGGCGCTCAGGTGCAGGTCGGAGATGAAGTCGATGCGCTGCCAGTGCGCATCGGCATGGAGCTCGGGCGGCGCGGAAAGCACTTCACTCATCGCGCCGCACACCCCTTAGACGACGACCGCCTTGGTGATCACCACGTCTTCCAGCGGCACGTCACCGTGGCCGCCACGGTTGCCGGTCTTCACGCCCTCGATGGCGTCGACCACGTCCTGGCCGGAGACGACCTTGCCGAACACGGCATAGCCCCAGCCGTTGGGCGACTCGGACTTGAAGTTGAGGAAGTCGTTGTCGGTGGTGTTGATGAAGAACTGCGCCGAGGCCGAGTGCGGGGCGCTCGTGCGCGCCATCGCGACCGTGTAGTGGTCGTTCTTCAGGCCGTTGTTGGCCTCGTTCTGGATCGGAGCGTCGGTGGGCTTTTGCTTCATGCCCGGCTCGAAACCGCCGCCCTGGATCATGAAGCTCTTGATCACTCGGTGGAACACCGTGCCGTCGTAGTGGCCCTTCTCGACGTAGGAGACGAAGTTGGCGACGGTCACCGGCGCCTTCGCTTCGTCGAGCTCCAGTCGGATGTTGCCCTTGTTGGTCTGCAGTTCGATGGTCTTGCTCATGTCATTTCTCCAGAGTGGCTTTCTTGATGACCACGGGGGTGCTCGGCACGTCGCCGGGGCCGGTGGGCACGGCGCGGATCTTGTCGACGACCTCCATGCCCGAGACGACCTTGCCGAACACGGCATAGCCGTGACCGTCGGGTGAGCGCGCGGCGTTGAGGAAGTCGTTGTTCTTCACGTTGATGAAGAACTGAGAGGTGGCCGAGTTCGGGTTGGGCGTGCGCGCCATCGCGATGGTGCCGCGGTCGTTGTTGAGGCCGTTGCGGCTTTCCAGCTCGATCGGTTCGCGGGTCTTCTTTTCCTTTAGGTCGGCCGTCATGCCGCCGCCCTGGATCATGAAGTTGTCGATCACGCGATGGAAAACCGTGCCGTCGTAGTGGCCGGCCTTCACGTATTGCACGAAATTGGCGACCGTCTTGGGTGCCTTGGCGGCGTCGAGTTCGACCACGATGTCGCCGAGCGAGGTGGCGAGCTTGACCTTCTGGGCATGGGCAGCAAGGCTCGCACCGAGGCCGATGACGGCGGCGACGACGACTGGCAGCCAGCGGGTTTTCATCATCCGATCACTCCTTCGAAAAAGATTTTCCATTGTCCACCCTCCTTGCCCCAGTACTGGCGCTTCATCGGGCCGCTGCGCTGGCCTTTGAGGACTTCACCGAAGGTGACGACCAGCACCTCGCTGGTGTCGCGCCAGGAGAGGATGGACAGCTCCTTCAGCTCCGACTCGCGGCCGCCGGCGGCGTTCAGTTCGCGGCTCAGGGTCTTGGACCACTGGGCAAGGTCGGCATTGCCGCTCGTGAACTGGGGCGAGTAGAAGGACATCAGCCGGGCCATGTCGCCGCGTGAACGGGCCTTTCGCCACTGTTCGACCATTGCTCGTGCGGCGGTGCGTTCCTGCTCGGTCTGGCTCTGCGCCACCCATTCGATCTTGGGCGTGATCACGACCGGCGTACGTCGCGGCGACACCTCGCTCAACAGGCGCGTCAGGTCGTCGTTGGCGAGCACCACGCAGCCGTCGGTGCTCTGCGGTGTGCGCGCGTAGTTCTCGGGTGGCACACCGTGCAGCCAGATGCCGCTGCCGGTCTTGCCGCGGCGACGGTCGTACTCGTTCGGGTAGTTGAGCGTGAGCGCGCCGGGGCCGTAGAAGTCCTTCAGCTGACGGCCTTCCAGGCGGCTGGTGATGAAGTACACGCCGAGCGGCGTGCGCTGGTCGCCTTGCTCTTTCTTGTCGACGCCCAGGCGGCCGAGCGAGACGTAGTGGTCGGCGACCAGGCGCAGGCCTTGCGCGTTGTTCTCGAAGAGGTACAGGCGCGAGCGGCTCGCGTCGACCGCGATCGCGTGGCGGGTGCTGGTCGGCAGGTCGACGAACTGCCGAGGCACGGTCTGTGCGGGCGGGCGCTCGGTGAGGGCGGCCAGGCGAACGGCGGCTTCTCGCCTGAGCTGCGCCCAGTTCGACGCGGCGGACGCCGGCAACTCCGACGGTGCGGCCTCCAGCGGGCCGAGCTTCCCGCGGCGGGTGAGCAGGAGGTCGCCGTAGACGAGTTGCGCCAGCTGGAAGTTGGGCACATCCTGTGCAAGCGCTTCTGCCCGTGCGAGGGCTTGTCGAGTGTCGCCGGCGCGGATCAGGCGGTAGACCTCGATGAGCCGGGCTTCCGGCGAGGCATGCCGCGCCGGGGCCAGGCTGCTCTTGGCCGGCGGCGGCGAGGCGGCAAGCGTCGCCAACGGGGCCGCGAGGGCACACGTGGCCATGACGGCTGCGCTGAACCTGGCCTTGTGCGCGAACCGGGTGAGAAGGGCCTGTCCCGCGGGGCTCACGAGCCGGTGCTTTCCTTCTGGATCAGCCAGCGGCCGGAGACCTTCACCAGTTCAAGCGTCTTGCGGCTGGAGACCTTCAGCGCATCGGCGCTGTACTGCTGGCGGAACTGCACGATGGCCTTGTCGCCCTGCATGCGGGTCTCGACGTCGCTGAGCGTGACCGAGATGCTGCGCTTGCCCTCGATGCGGGCGCGGCGCTCGCCTTCCCAGGCCTTGCGGTTCTTGCCGCCAGTGAAGGTGGGGATGTAGGCGGCGAGGTAGGCATCGACGTCCTTGCGACTCCAGGCATTGGCCCAGGCCTGCACGGCCACCTCGGCCTCTTGTACGGCGTCGCCGGTCGCGGGCGTGGCGGGCTTCGCAGGGGCCGGCGGTGCAGCAGGTGCAGGGGTGGCCTTCGCGGTCACGGTCGCCGGTGCCGGTGCTGGCGCGGGGGGCGCGGCGGAGGGCTTTGGTGCCGCCACGGGCTTTGCCGTCGCCACGGCCAGCGGCGACGCCTTGGGCGTGAACAGGTCGCGGATCATCGCAAGCTTGGGTCCGACCTTGGCCGTGTTGCTGCCCTCCATTTGCAGCGCCTTGGAATAGGCCTGGCTCGCGAGCTTGGCGTACACGTCGCCCAGGTTCTCGTAGGCGGTGGCGTAGCTCGGGTTGGTGCGGATGGCCGCTTCGAGGGCGCGGCGGGCCTGGTCGTACTGCCCCTGCTTGCTGTAGAGCACCGCGAGGTTGTTGTAGGGCTCGGGCAGTTCGGGGAAGTCTTCGGTCAGCTTGACGAAGATGGCGGTGGCTTCGACGCTCTTGCCCTGCTCGGCGACCGCGAGGCCTTTCAGGAAGCGCATGCGTGCGTCACGCGGATGGCTGGCGAGGAACTGGTCTGCCTTGTGCACTGCTTCCGCCCACTGGCCGGTGCTGAACAGGCGGTCGACCTCGGTGTATTCGTCGGCTTGTGCGCTTGTGGCAAAGGTCAGCACGGCCGCGATGGCCATGCTCAGAAGCGAAGAAGGAAGACGGGCCATCGACGACATGGGGTGAGGTTGCCGGCGCCGGACACGAGGCGCCAGGAGGCTCGGATGGGCCTTCGGTGGGCGGTTGCGCAAGAGGTGAAGTGGCGAGGGTCGCCACCAAAAGCCCGGCCGCTATACTCCGAAAATTGTATCGCAGGCCCATTGCCCGACGCCCTTCAACAGCTCATGGCCAGCGCTTCCAACTGAAGCCGGCCGGTTGAATCTCACAGCATCGGGCGTCTTCCAGTTCCCACTCCAGCCGATGACCTTGCGCATCTTCAACACCTTGACCCGCCAGACCGAGGTGTTCGCTCCGATCGAGCCCAACCATGTGCGCATGTACGTCTGCGGCATGACCATCTACGACCTGTGCCATGTGGGCCATGCGCGCTTCATGATGGCCTTCGATGTGGTGGCGCGCTGGCTGCGGGCATCGGGCTACCGCGTCACGTATGTGCGCAACATCACCGACATCGACGACAAGATCATCAAGCGCGCGCTCGAGCGCAACATCCCGATCCGCCAGTTGACGGCCGAGATGACGCAGGCGATGCACGAAGATGTTGCCGCGCTCGGCATCGAGCCGCCTACTCACGAGCCGCGGGCCACCGAATACGTGCCGCAGATGCTGCAGATGATCAGCACGCTCGAACGAAAGGGTTTCGCCTATCGCGCGCCAAACGGTGACGTGAACTACTCGGTGCGCAAGTTCGAGGGCTACGGCAAGCTGTCGGGCAAGTCGCTCGACCAGTTGCGTGCCGGCGAGCGTGTGGCGGTGCTCGATGGCAAGGACGACCCGCTCGACTTCGTGCTGTGGAAGTCGGCCAAGCCCACCGAGCCCGAAGACGCCAAGTGGGCCAGCGAGTACGGTCCCGGCCGCCCCGGCTGGCACATCGAGTGCTCGGCGATGAGCTGTGCGCTGCTCGGCGAGCAGTTTGACATCCACGGCGGTGGCGCCGATCTGCAGTTCCCGCATCACGAAAACGAGATCGCGCAAAGCGAAGGCGCGACCGGCAAGCGCTTCGTCAACCTGTGGATGCACAACGGCTTCCTCAACGTCGTCAACGAGCAGGGGGAAGGCGAGAAGATGTCGAAGTCGCTCGGCAACTTCTTCACCATCCGCGACGTGCTGAAGCACTACGACGGCGAGACGCTGCGCTTCTTCATGCTGCGCACGCACTACCGCAGCCCGCTGAATTTTGGTGATGCCAACTTGCAGGATGCGCGCAACGGCTTGCGCCGGCTCTACACCTCCTTGCTGGAACTCGAAGTGCCGGCGACGCCGGTGGATTGGTCGCAACCGCAGGCCGCACGTTTTCGCGATGCGATGAACGACGACTTCGCCACGCCTGAAGCGGTGGCCGTCCTCTTCGAATTGGCGGGCGATGTGAACCGCACCCGCTCACCCGAGCAGGCTGCGCTGCTGAAGGGGCTCGCCGGTGTGCTGGGCCTGCTGCAACAGAACCCGCGCGCCTACCTGCAAGGCGGCGCGTCGGTCGACGACGCGGCGATCCAGGCCAAGATCGACGAACGTGCCGCGGCGAAGAAGTCACGCGACTTCGCGCTCGCCGACAAGATCCGCCAAGACCTCCTCGCGCAAGGCATCGTGCTGCAGGACTCGCCGCAAGGCACTACCTGGACCAAGGCCTGACCGTGGTGCGTACCGTCACCCCCGACTATTGGGACGAGGCGTGCAGGCACCTCGCCAAGCGCGATCGTGTGATGCGCAAGCTCATTCCCCAGTGTGGGGAAGGGCAGCTGCAAAGCCGCGGCGACGCCTTCACCACACTCGCCCGTTCCATCGTCGGCCAGCAGATCTCGGTCAAGGCCGCACAGGCGGTGTGGGATCGGTTCGTCGCGCTGATGGACGGTGCTCCGACGCGCGTGTTGCCAGCCGCCGTGGCGCAGATCGAGGCGGCGGTGATGCGCAGCGCCGGTTTGTCGGCACGCAAGGTCGAGTACTTGCTCGATCTGGCCCAGCACTTCGAATCGGGCAAGGTCCATGTGCGCCAGTGGCAGCAGATGGACGACGAAGCCATCATCGAGGAGCTGGTGGCCATCCGTGGCATCGGCCGCTGGACGGCTGAAATGTTCCTCATCTTCCACCTGATGCGGCCCAATGTGCTGCCGCTCGATGACGTCGGGCTCATCAAGGGCATCAGCCTCAACTACTTCAGCGGAGAGCCGGTTTCGAGGGCCGAAGCACGGGAAGTGGGCGATGCCTGGGCCCCATTTCGCTCGGTGGCCACGTGGTACATTTGGCGCAGCCTCGACCCTCTGCCTGTGGCTTACTGAGACCCCGTCTCCTATCGAGACCTCTCGCCTCACGCAAAACGCGCGCCCTGCGCGTCAACACACTGGGATCTAGACGGATGAGCAAACGACACTTCCTCGAGTTCGAGCAACCCATTGCCGAGCTTGAAACCAAGATCGAAGAGCTGCGCTACGTGCAAAGCGAATCGGCGGTCGACATTTCCGAAGAGATCGACCGGCTCGGCAAGAAAAGCCAGCAGCTCATCAAGGACATCTATTCCAACCTGACCCCGTGGCAGGTGACGCAGATCTCGCGGCATACGCAGCGTCCGTATGCGATGGACTACATCAACGAGGTCTTCACAGACTTCCAGGAACTGCGCGGCGACCGCCACTTCGCCGACGATCAGTCCATCGTCGGCGGCCTCGCCCGCTTCAACGGCCAGGCCTGCATGGTCATCGGCCACCAGAAGGGCCGCGACACCAAAGAGCGTGCGATGCGCAACTTCGGCATGTCGCGCCCCGAGGGTTATCGCAAAGCCTTGCGCCTGATGAAGCTGGCCGAGAAATTCGGTCTGCCGGTCTTTACCTTGGTCGACACCCCGGGGGCCTATCCTGGCATCGGTGCCGAAGAGCGTGGCCAGTCGGAAGCCATCGGCCGCAACATTTACGAGATGGCGCAGCTCGAAGTGCCCATCATCGCCACCATCATCGGCGAAGGTGGCTCGGGAGGTGCGCTCGCCATCAGCGTGGGCGACCAGGTGCTGATGCTGCAGTATTCGGTGTACTCGGTGATCACCCCGGAAGGTTGCGCCTCCATCCTGTGGCGCACCGCAGAGCGTGCGTCCGATGCTGCCGAGCAGCTTGGCATCACCGCACACCGCCTGAAGGCGTTGGGCCTGATCGACAAGATCGTCAACGAGCCGGTGGGCGGTGCGCACCGCGATCCGAAGCAGATGTGCGCCTTCCTCAAGCGCGCACTGAACGACGCGCTCCGCCAGGTCGTCGACCTCAAGCCCAAGGAACTGCTGCAGAGGCGCTACGAGCGCCTGCAGTCCTATGGCCGCTTCACGGACACCAGCGACCGCTGATCCGCTTCGTCGCGTCGCGGTCGCCTACAGCGCCGGCCGCGATTCCACCGCCCTGCTGCATGCCACCGCCTCCGCGGCCGTGGGGCAGGGCGTTGAAGTTCTTGCCCTCCACGTCCACCATGGGCTGAGTGCCCATGCCGACGACTGGCTCGCGCATGCACAACGGCAATGTGCCCGCTGGGCGAAGCAAGGCTTGCCGGTGCGCTTGTGTGTGCGCAGGTTGACCCAGCAGCCGCTGGCGGGTGAAAGTGTTGAAGCCTGGGCGCGGCGGGAGCGCTACCGCGCATTGCGAGAGATGGCCCTCCAGGAGGGGGCTTCGGTGGTGTTGCTCGCCCACCACCAGCGCGACCAGGCCGAGACGCTGTTGCTGCAGGCCTTGCGCGGTGCAGGTGTGGCCGGCTTGGCCGGCATGCCGCAGGTGGCCGAGCGTGATGGCGTGCGCTGGGAGCGTCCCTGGCTGCAACGCCCGCGCTCCGCGATCGACGCCTATGTGCGGCAACACCGATTGCGCTTCGTCGAGGACGACAGCAACGAGCAGCCGCGCTTTGCACGCAACCGGCTGCGCCTCCAGGTGTGGCCGGCCTTGACGGCAGCCTTCCCGCAAGCCGAGGGCAGCCTCGCCGATGCGGCTACCTGGGCGGCGCAGGCGACCAGTGCCCTGGCCGAATTGGCGGCGATCGACCTGGCGGGTGTGGCCGATGCGCGTGGCCTGCAACTCGCCGCGTGGCAGCGGCTCAGCGTGCCGCGGCAGGTCAATGTCCTGCGGGCCTGGTTGCAGCGCGAAGGCGGAGCGCTGCCGAGTTCCACGCTGCTGCAGCGCTTGCTGGCCGAGCTGCCGGGCTCGGGCGAGGCCCGTTGGGACTGGCCGCCCGGGAGCCTGCACCGCCATCGCGGCCGCCTGGTGCACGAGCCTTCCGTCGCAAGCCCGACGACGTTGCCGGAAACCTCCTTGCGCATCACGCGCCCGGGCCGCTATCCCCTTCCTGGCTGGGGCGGCGTGCTGGTCGCCTCCAAGGTCAACGAAGGCGGCGCGCACCCCGCCTGGATGGCACAGCTCGACCTGTCCCCGCGCAGTGGCGGCGAGCAGTTCATGGCCGGCATCGGGCGCCCCATGCGCAGCCTCAAGAAGCAGTACCAGGCAGCCGACGTGCCGGCCTGGGAGCGCGACGGGCCCCTCGTCTACAGCGGCGGTCAACTCGTCTTCGTGCCGGGGCTGGGCATTGATGCACGCGTGCAAGCGTTGCCTGGCCAGCCGCAGCTGGGCCTGCGCTGGCAGCGCGGCTAAAATGCGCGGTTTCCTTCCTTGGACCAGCTCTTTTCATGGCACTCATCGTTCACAAATACGGCGGCACCTCCATGGGCTCCACGGAGCGCATTCGCAACGTCGCCAAACGCGTGGCCAAGTGGGCGCGCGCCGGGCACCAGATGGTGGTGGTGCCGTCGGCCATGAGCGGTGAGACCAACCGCCTGCTCGGCCTGGCCAAGGAGCTGTCGCCCGAGATTGCAAGCGACGGCGTGCTGCGCGAGCTCGACATGATCGCCTCCACCGGCGAGCAGGTATCGGTCGGCCTGCTGTCGATCGCGCTGCAGGCCGAAGGCCTCCAGGCCGTGAGCTACGCCGGCTGGCAGGTGCCCATCGCCACCGACTCGTCGTACACCAAGGCCCGCATCCAGAGCATCGACGACAAGCGCGTGCGCGCCGATCTCGCCGCCGGCAAGGTGGTCGTCATCACCGGCTTCCAGGGCGTGGACGACAAGGGCAACATCACCACGCTCGGCCGTGGCGGCTCCGACACCTCGGCGGTCGCCGTGGCGGCCGCGATGAAGGCCGACGAGTGCCTCATCTACACCGACGTCGATGGCGTCTACACCACCGACCCGCGCATCGTGCCCGAGGCACGTCGCCTGCACACCGTGAGCTTCGAAGAGATGCTCGAGATGGCCAGCCTCGGATCCAAGGTGCTGCAGATCCGTTCGGTCGAATTCGCCGGCAAGTACCGCGTGCCCACCCGCGTGCTCTCCAGCTTCACCCCCTGGGACATCGACCTCGCTGAAGAGGCCAAGTCCGGCACCCTGATCACTTTTGAGGAAGACGAAAAAATGGAACAAGCCGTTGTTGCAGGCATCGCGTTCAACCGTGACGAAGCCAAGATCACCGTCGCCGGCGTGCCCGACAAGCCCGGCATCGCGTTCCAGATCCTCGGCCCGGTGGCCGACGCCAACATCGACGTCGACGTGATCATCCAGAACGTGTCGCACGACGGGAAGACCGACTTCTCGTTCACCGTGCACCGCAACGACTACGCCCGCACCCTCGACCTGCTGAAGAACAAGGTGCAGCAGCAGATGGGCGCCAAGGAAGTGACCGGCGACAACAAGATCTGCAAGGTGAGCATCGTCGGCATCGGCATGCGTTCGCATGTGGGCGTGGCCGCCAAGATGTTCCGGTGCCTGTCGGAAGAGGGCATCAACATCCAGATGATCACCACCAGCGAAATCAAGACCAGCGTGGTGATCGACGAGAAGTACATGGAGCTCGCCGTGCGTGCGCTCCACAAGGCCTTCGACCTCGAACAACAACCAGCCTGAACGGGCTGACTTTTTCGGCGGCCTTCTGAACTAGAATGCCGCCCTGTGCTGGAGACGTGACCGAGTGGCCGAAGGTGCTCCCCTGCTAAGGGAGTATGTGGGCAAAACCTGCATCGAGGGTTCGAATCCCTCCGTCTCCGCCAGCCAGATCTGCGAGTGATTTGCAAAAGCCCCGGTCCCGGGGCTTTTTTGCGTCCGGGCCCCGCCGGCCATTGAAGTGGCGCACAGTCGGGCCCACCTGAGGCCTCTGCCCGGAACGCGAAGCTCGCCATGCCTTTCACCACCCTCTCGCTCATCGTGGCGCTGCTGCACCTGTACATCGGTTGGCGGCTGGTGCCGCAGCTCGACCTCGTCGCGGGTTGGGGCCTGGCCGGGGTGCTTGTCGCCTCGGCGGTGTTGATGCCGCTCAGCATGGTGGCCCGCCGCATGCGCCACCGCCGTGCCGCCGAGGTGCTCGGCTGGGCAGGCTTCATCTTCATGGGGTTCTTCTCTTCCCTGTTCGTGCTGACACTCTTGCGCGAGAACTCGTGCTGCTGGTGGGAGCGCTGGCGGGCGCCGGGGTTGAGTTGGCGCGTGGGACGGGGCAGGGCGTTCCCGCCCTCGCCGTCCTCGTCACGGCGTGGGGATTCATCAATGCCCGCCGCCGCGCCCGTGTCGTCTCGGTCGAGGTGCCGATTGCCGGCCTGCCGCCTTCGCTGCAGGGCTTCACCATTGCGCAGATCAGCGACATCCACGTCGGCCCGACGATCAAGGCACCCTACCTGCGCGCGATCGTCGACACCGTCAACCAGCTCGATGCCGACATGGTGGCCGTCACCGGCGACCTGGTCGACGGCAGCGTGCGTGAACTCGGCCCGCACGTGGCCCCGCTGGCGGAGCTGCGCTCACGTCACGGCACCTTCTTCGTGACCGGCAACCACGAGTACTACTCAGGCGCGCACGCCTGGATCGCCGGCTTCAAGCGACTGGGCATCCGCGTACTGCTCAACGAGCACACCGTGCTGCAGCATGGGGCCTCGCCCCTGCTGGTGGCAGGCGTGGCCGACTACACCGCGCATCTCTTCGACCCCTCGCATCGCAGCGACCCCCAGGGCGCGCTCGCCGGCGCCCCGGCCGATGCCACCGTGCGCGTGCTGCTCGCCCACCAGCCGCGCAGTGCCGAGGCGGCCGAGCGCGCCGGCTTTCAGCTCCAGCTCTCGGGCCACACACATGGCGGCCAGTTCTTCCCATGGAACTTCTTCGTGCCGCTGCAGCAGCCGTTCACCGCCGGCCTGCACCGCCTGCGCAAGCTGTGGGTCTACGTGAGCCGCGGCACGGGTTACTGGGGACCGCCCAAGCGCCTGGGGGCGCCCTCCGAGATCACGCGGCTGCGACTGGTGCCCGCCACCGACTGAGACAATTTGTCCAGTGCGCGCGGCCACCGCTCACCGATAAGCTCGCACCATGAAGGCTCTCTCTGCGCTGCTCGTGTGTGTGTTGTGGTCGGCGTCGGCCGCGGCGGTTGAAGACAGCATGGCCCAGCGCATGGAAGCCTGCACCGGCTGCCACGGCCCCGAGGGCCGCGCGGCGCGCGATGGCTACTACCCGCGCATCGCCGGCAAGCCAGCCGGCTACCTCTACAACCAGCTCGCCAACTTCCGCGATGGCCGGCGCCACTACCTGCCGATGACGCGGCTGATCGATCCGCTGTCAGACACTTACCTGCGCGAGATCGCCAGCCACTTCGCCTCGCTCGACTTGCCGTACCCGCCGCCGCGGCCGGCCCAGGTGTCGGGCGACGTCCTGGCGCGCGGTGAAGCGCTCGCGCTGCGTGGTGACCCCGCGCGCAAGATCCCCGCGTGTGCACAGTGCCACGGCGCCAGCTTCACCGGCGTTACGCCGCATCTGCCGGGCCTCTTGGGCATTCCGCGCGACTACATCGCGGGGCAGCTCGGAGCGTGGAAAGCCGGCAGCCGCCGTGCGATGGCGCCCGACTGCATGGCGCAGATCGCGAAAGCGCTCAGTGCCGACGACGTGAGCGCCGTGTCGCATTGGTTGGCCGCCCAGCCCTTGCCCGCGTCGGCCAAGCCCGCGGCGGCGCTGCCGGCACCGATGCCGATGGGCTGTGGCGGCACAGGCGAAGGGAGCGTTGCACGATGAAACGCGCGCTGGGTGCATTGCTCGCATTGCTGGTGCTGGCGGGCGGTGTGATCGTGGCCCTCAACCTGCGCGGAGAAGACGCGCTTGACGATGCGGCGCCGACGTCCGCCACCGCCGCGCCCGAGCTGGTCCAGCGTGGCGAGTACCTCGCCCGTGCCGGCAACTGCATGGGCTGCCACACCGATCGCGGCGGTGCACCGTATGCCGGCGGCCGTGGCATCGACACCCCGTTCGGCACGATCTACAGCCCCAATCTCACCCCCGACATGGCGACAGGCCTCGGCAGCTGGAGCGCCGGGCATTTCTGGCGCGCGCTGCACAACGGGCGCTCGCGCGATGGCCGCCTGCTGTCCCCTGCGTTCCCGTACACCAGCTACACGCTGGTCACCCGCGCCGACTCCGACGCCCTCTACGCCTACCTGCGCAGCCTGCCGGCAGTCACCCAGCCGAACCGCCCGCATGCGATGCGCTTTCCCTACGGCACGCAGGCGGCGCTGGCCGTGTGGCGCGCGCTCTATTTCAAACCCGAGGCGCACACGCCCGACGCATCGCAGACGGCCGCCTGGAACCGCGGCGCCTACCTCGTGCGCGGCCTCGGGCACTGCACCGCGTGCCACGGCCACCGCAATGCGCTCGGCGCCACCGGCGGCACGCTCGACCTGAGCGGCGGGCTGATTCCGGTGCAGAACTGGTACGCCCCGTCGTTGAGCGACCCGCAGGAGGCAGGCGTCAGCCACTGGTCGCCACAGGAGACCGCCACGCTCCTCAAGGCCGGCGTGAGCCCGAGGGCCTCGGTGCTCGGCCCGATGGCCGAGGTGGTGGTGGGCAGCACGCAGCACCTGCGCGACGACGACCTGCTCGCGATGGCCGAGTACCTGCGCAGCCTGCCGCCCACCCGTTCACGCGTGACGCGCCTCGAAGGTCCGGCGCCCGACCTCGCGCGTGGCGCGAAGCTCTACGGCCTGCATTGCGCCGGCTGTCACGGCGAGAAAGGCGAGGGCGCCAAAGGCATCTACCCGGCGCTCGCCGGCAATCGCGCCGTCACGATGGCCACGCCGGCGAACCTGGTGCGCGTGCTGATGGAAGGCGGCTTCACGCCGTCGACCGCGGGCAATCCGCGGCCCTTTGGCATGCCGCCGTTTGCGGGCGTGCTGGGTGACGACGACATCGCCGCGCTGCTCTCGCATGTGCGCAGCGCCTGGGGCAACCAGGCCGCGCCGGTGTCGGCCTTCGAGGTGTCGCGCTACCGCGAGCGCTGAGCGGCGTTTGCCGCGCGAGGGCAGGCCGCCGTCAATTGAGCGTGGCTCCCGACACCTTGACCACCTCCGCCCACTTCTTGATCTCGTCGGCGATGAAGGCCCTGAACTTCGCTTCGTCGTGGTCCACCAGCGGCTGGCTGCCGATCTCTTCGAAAGGCGCGACCACGGCCTTGTCGGTCAGGGCCTGGTGCATGGCCTCCGAGAGTTTCTTCACCACCGGCTGCGGCGTGCCGACCGGCACCACGATGCCCGACCAGCTGCTCGATTCGAGCCCCGGGAATCCGGCCTCGCCGATTGTCGGCACGTCGGGCAGTGCGGGCAGGCGCTTGTTGCCCATCACCGCCAGCGCGCGCAGCTTGCCGGCCTTGATGTGCGGCAGCAAGGTGACGGTGTAGTCGTACATCAGGTCGAGCCGGCCGCCCAGCAGGTCTTGCAGCGCGGGCATGCTGCCTTTGTAGGGCACGTGCGTCATCTTCGTGCCGGTCTTGGTCTGCACCATCTCGCTCGTGAGATGCGTGCCAGTGCCCGGGCCGGCCGAGCCGTAGTTGAGCGTGCCGGGGTTGGCCTTCGCAAAGGCGATCAGCTCCTGCATGCTCTTGTAGGGCCGTGAGGCTTCGACCACCAGCACGGTGGGCGACATGAACATCCCGTGCACCGGGATGAAGTCGCGCAGCGGCTGGTACTTGAGCGTCTTGTAGAGCGCGAGGTTCGCCGCCATCGTGCCCGAGGTGGCGTACAGCACGGTGTAGCCGTCGGGCGGCGCACCTGCAACCTGCTCGGTGGCGAGCGAGCCGCCCACACCCGGCCGGTTCTCCACCACGAACGGCTGGCCCAGCACCTCGCCCATCTTCTTCGAGATGGCACGTGAGGTGGTGTCGGTCACGCCACCGGGGGTGAACGGCACGACCCAGGTGATGGGCTTCACCGGATAGGTTTGTGCACGCGCGGGCATTTCAGACAGCACCAGGGCGGCCACCGCCATCAACAGGACACGCAACTTCGTCATCGCATTTCCTTTCGTTCCATGCAGCGCACCGCATCGGTTGGGACACAAGAAAAGGCCGAGCAAGTTACTTGCAGACTAACAAGCAAATTCGCTAATGTGCATGCACGTTTGCCCCACGTGCTGTTCTGCGCGCCGAACGACACCATCGGGGTTCCACCACCCACGAAGTCCAGGACGATGAGCATCGATCTGAACGCCGAGCAAGTCACGCTGCGCGACAGCATCCGGCGTTTCATGAAGGCCGAAGTCGTGCCCTTGATCACGCAGCACGAGGCCGAGCGCAGTTTCCCGTTCGAGCTGCTGCCGCGCCTGGCCGAGTTCGGCTACCTCGGCGGCACGCTGTCGGAAGACGACGGCGGCATGGGGATCGACTACCCCACCTGGGCCATGATGATGGAAGAGGCCGGCTACCACTGGCTCTCCTTGCGCACCATGTGCAACATCACCAACGGCTCGATCAACCGCATCGCCACCCATGGCACCCCCGAGCAGAAAGAGCGTTTCCTCAAGCCCGCGCTGCGCGGCGAGCTGAAGGTCTGCACCGGCCTCACCGAGCCCGAGACCGGTTCCAACATCGCCGGCATCCAGACGCGCGCCGAATTGAAAGGCGACCACTGGGTCATCAACGGTCGCAAGATGTGGATCACCAATGGGGCCTTCGCCGACTTGGCGATGATCGTGGCGCGCACCTACAGCCCCACCTGCGATGGGGCCTTGTCGGCTTTCATCGTCGAGCGCGCGGAAAGCCCGTACGACGTGCGACGGCTCGACACCATGGTCCTGCGCTGCACCGGCACCGCCGAGCTCGGGTTCACCGACGTGAAGATTCCGAAGGACAACCTCGTCGGCCAGGAGGGCCAGGCGCTGAGGGGCACTTTGAAGGGCCTCGATGCGGCGCGCCTCAACATCGCGATGGGCGCGGTGGGCGCCGCGCAGGCCGCGCTCGACCTGTCGATCGAGTACGTCAAGCAACGCAAGCAGTTCGGCCGCCTCATCGGCAGCTACCAGCTGGTGCAGAAGCACATCGTCGACATGACGGTGCGGGTGGAAGCTGCGCGTGCGCTGGGCTACCGCGCCGCCCATGCGCTGCAGCGCGGGCAGGACGTGCGCCAGGCCTGCTCGATCGCCAAGCTCTATGCCACCGAGTCGGCGCACGAAGTGGCGAGCATGGCGCTGCAGGTGCACGGTGGCAGCGGCTACTCGACCGACCTGCCCATCGAGCGCATCTTCCGCGACACCCGCGGCGGCATGATCCCGGAGGGCACCACCGAGATCCAGACGCTCATCATCGGCCGCGAGATCCTGGGCATCAACGCCATCTCCTGAGCTCCTGACCTTCGCTCCCATGCACGACACGCTGCCCGATTTGTCTCTCCTGTGCTCGCCGCGCTCCGTTGCGCTCGTAGGCGCCTCCGACGACCCCGGCAGCATCGGCGGCCGCGCGCGCATCAACCTGCTGCAGCATTCCGACTTCACCGGCGACGTGATGCTCGTCAATCCGAAGCGCGAGACGGTGGCCGGCATGCGCTGCTGGCCGGATGTGGCCTCGCTGCCGGTGACGCCCGACCTGATCCTGGTCTCCGTGCCGGCCGTGCATGTCAACACCACGCTGCGCCAGGCCGCGGCGCGCGGCGTGCCGTTCGCCATCGTCTACACCTCCGGCTTCGGCGAAGCGGGCACCGCCGGCAGGCAGCTCGAAGACGAGATGCGCAGCATCGTCGCCGCGTCGACGCTGCGCGTCTACGGCCCCAACTGCCCGGGCCTGTGCAACATCAACGAGCGACTCGGTTTCACCTTCTCGCCTTCGTTCCAGCACGACCTGCGCCGCGGGCCGATCGGCCTTGCCACCCAAGGCGGTGGCCTCGGCCGCAACGTGCTGCAGGCGATGGACAGGGGCCTTGGCATCGGGCTGTGGTGCTCGTCGGGCAACGAGGTCGACCTGCAGGTGAGCGACTTCATCGCGCACATGGCCGATGCCGACGGCATCGAGGTCATCGTCACGTTGATCGAAGGCATCAAGGACGGCCGCAAGTTTGTGCGCGCGGTGCAGCGCGCCGGTGGCAACGGCAAGCCGGTCATCGCGCTCAAGGTCGGCCGCTCGGCGTACGGGCAGAAGGCCGCGATGTCGCACACCGGCTCGCTCACCGGCTCGGCCGAGGTCAACAGCGCGCTCTTCCGCCAGCTCGGCGTGATCGAGGTCGACGACATCGATGAACTCGCCGACACCGCTGCGCTCATCGCACGTGCCAGGCCGCCGAAGACCCGGCGCGACATCGCGATCTACTGTTCGTCGGGCGGTGCCTCGGCGCTGACGGCCGACATGGTCGGCCAGGCCGAGCTGAAGCTTGCGCAGTTCGCGCCGGCCACCACGCAGTTGCTGGGCGACAGCCTTCCTTCGTATGCAGCGATCGGCAACCCGGTCGACACCACCACCGCGGTGATCACCGATCCGCAGCTGATCGACAAGACGCTGCTCGCGGTGTGCGAAGACCCCAGTGTCTCGCTCGTGCTCTTTCCGGTGACCATCGACTATGGCGACGTGACCATCAAGGTCGCCGAAAGCGCGGTGCGCGTGCAGCAGCAGACCGACGTGCCCATCGTGCCGGTCTGGATGAGCAGCCGCCGCGGCGAAGCGGTCGAGGTGTACGCCCGCGCCGGCATGGTGCCGGTGGGCTCGGTCGGCAAGGCGGTGAAGGCGGTGAAGCGCTGGCTGGCGTGGGCGGAATGGGTGGCACAGCAGACGCCGGGCTCGGCGGCTTTCGAGCCCTTGTTGCTGCGCATGCCGCACGGCACACCCGAGGGCACGACGTGCACGCTCAACGAACACGACGCCAAGGCCTTGCTGCGCACGGCCGGCATCGCGCTGCCGGCCTCGGGCGTGGCCCGCACCGCTGACGAAGCGGTGCAACTCGCCCAGCGGATCGGCTACCCGGTGGTGGCCAAGCTGCTGAGCGCCGCCATCACGCACAAGACCGAGGTCGGTGGCGTGGTGCTCGACATCGCCGGCGACGATGCGCTGCGCGAGGCCTGGTCGCGCATCCACGCCGACGTGGCCCGGCATCGCTCCGAGGTAACGATCGACGGCGTGCTTATTGAGGCGATGGCGCCCGCCGGCGGCGTGGAGACGCTGGTCGGCGTGAGCCGCGACCCGGTGCTCGGCCCGGTGCTCACCTTCGGCCTCGGCGGCGTGCATGTGGAACTCTTCCGCGACGTCAGCCGCCGTGTGCTGCCACTGTCGCGCCGCGAGGCCGAGGCAATGGTGCGCGAGATCCGCGCCTTCCCGCTGCTCGACGGCCTGCGCGGGCGGCCCAAGGCCGACGTGCCCGCACTCGTCGACCTGCTGCTGAAGGTGTCGGGCTTCGTGGCCGCCCATGCCACGCAGATCGACGAGATGGACCTGAACCCAGTGTGGGTCGGCCCGATGGGGCAGGGCGCGTGTGCGCTCGACGCGGTGATCGTCGGCCGCTTCGAGGCCAAGCCATGAGCGTGGCCTGGCTGCCCCGGGCCACCGAGGGTGGCCCACTTGCCGGGGTGCGCGTGCTCGACTTCAGCGAGCTGCTGCCCGGCCCCTTCCTCACGCAGAGCATGGTCGGTTTCGGTGCCGACGTGCTGAAAGCCGAACGCCCGAGCGGAGACGCGGCAAGGCGCATGGCGCCGGCGCTTTTCGAGGCCATGAACCGCGGCAAGCGCTGCTTCAACGTCGACCTGAAGCACGACGCGCAGCGTGCCCAGGCGCTCGCCCTGGCCGACGAGGCCGACGTGCTGGTCGAGGCCTTCCGTCCTGGGGTGCTTGATCGGCTGGGCCTGGGGTACGCGGCGCTGGCGGCGCGCAATCCGCGGCTGGTGGTGGTCTCGCTCACTGGCTACGGCGCGAGCGGCCCGCGGGCGCAGTGGCCGGGCCACGACATCAACTACCTCGCCGCCAGCGGCTCTCTCGCGCTGACGAGCGCGGGCACAGGCGGCAGCGGCGCCCCGGCCTTCGCCGTGCCGGTGGCCGACCTGGGCGGCGCGGTCTACGCGCTCGCCGCCGTCAACGCGGCGCTGTTCCAGCGCGAGCGCAGCGGCCGTGGCCAGCGCCTCGACGTGTCGCTCACCGACTGCATGCTGCACTGGATGAACACCCGCCTGGTGGCCTTCCGCCACAACGGCGCCCACGATCTGGCCGCGCAACGGCGCACCGTGAGCACCCGGCCGGCCTATGGCGTGTTCACCTGCGGCGACGGCCTGCCGCTCAGCGTCGCGGCGCTGGAAGACCATTTCTGGAAGGCGCTGGTGCAGGCCCTGTCGCTCGATGCATGGCGGGGCGAGGCGCATGCAAGCTACACAAAGCGCATGCCGCACGCCCAGGCCATCAACCACGACCTGGGCGCGGCGCTGGCCCGCCTGCGCCGCGCCGACGCGGTGACACGGCTGGCCGAGGCCGACGTGCCGGTGTTCGAGGTGCTGGCGCCAGACGAGCTGCCCGACGCCGAGCAGTTCGCCGCCCGGGGCCTCTACACACCCACTGGCAGCGGCGCGCTGTGCCGGTTCCCGGTGCGCATGGATGGCGTGGGCGACCCGCCGCTGAAGCCGCAGACCGCCTGAGCGGTTCCGGCCGGGATAATCGCCGGCCATGTCGTCACCTCCACCTGATTCCACCGCGTTCGAGCAAGCCAAGGCCGCCTTCTTCGACGGCCTCGCGCACCTGCAGGCCGGCCGCCCGGCCGAGGCCGAGCGCGCCTTCGAGCGCTCGCTGCAGCACGTGCCGGGCCGCGTGTCGACGCTGATCAACCTGGCCGCGGCGCGTGTCGCGCTCGAACGCCCGGCCGAGGCCATCGCGACCGCCGACCAGGTGCTGGCGGTCGAGCCGGGCAATGCCGATGCGCTGCTGCACCGCAACGCCGCCCTGAGCCAGCTGATCGAGCGCGCCGACCTGGCGCGCGACGGTGGCCAGCTCGACAGCGCCCGTGCGCTCTACCGCCAGGCGCTCTCGTTCGGTGCCGACCGCGAGTTGATGGCGTACTGCCTGGCCGGCCTGGGCGATGCGGCCGCGCCGCCCAGCTCGCCGGTGGCGTACGTACAGGCGCTCTTCGACGACTACGCCGCCGACTTCGACCGGCACCTTGTCGACGTGCTGCGTTACCGCGTGCCCGAAGGCCTCGCGGCGCCGCTCGCGCAGCTGCATCCGCAGCCTTTCCGTTCGGCGCTCGACCTCGGCTGCGGCACCGGGCTGTGCGGGCCGCTGGTGCGCCCGCGTGTGCAGCGCCTCGTGGGGCTTGACCTGTCGCCGCGCATCCTGGAGCAGGCGCGCGCACGCGGCATCTACGACGAGCTGCACCAGGGCGAGATCCTCCAGCACCTGAACCAGAGCGCCGAGCAGCACGACCTCGTGCTGGCGGCCGACGTGTTCATCTACGTGGGCGACCTCGAACCGGTCTTCAGCGCGCTGCGGCGCATGGTGCCGGCAGGTGGGATCTTTTGCTTCTCGGCCGAGACCGCCGGGGCCGACGAGGCCACCGGCTTCACGTTGCAGCCCAGCCTGCGCTACGCCCACCACGAGAGCTACCTGCGCACGCTGGCCGAGCGGCACGGCTTCGAGCCGCTGCGCATGGCACGCGAGACGGTGCGCGAAGACCAGCGGGTGCCGGTCGAAGGCTTGCTGGTACACCTGCAACGCCAGGGTTGAGCGGCGGTGCCGCGGGCTGACGCCGGGTTTCGGTGTCGTCCTACAGCCCGAGCAAGAGCGGCGCGCGACCATCGCAGCTCGTCGTCTTCTTGCGAAGGTTGCCATGCTGCATCGTCTGTCCATCCGCCTGCTGGCTCCGTGCCTTGCGGCCGCGCTCACGGCCGCGTGTGCCAGCAAGCCCCAGCCGCCCACCGCGGTGGCCATGCTCAACCCGACGCAGGGCGAGAAGGCCAACGGCATCGTGCGCCTTGTGCAGGAAGGCGACCGCGTGGTGCTGAGGGCGCGCGTGTCGGGTCTGGTGCCGGGCCGTGAGCACGGTTTCCACGTCCACGAGAAAGGCGATTGTTCGGCGCCCGATGCCAGCAGTGCCGGCGAGCACCTCAACCCGCAAGCCAAGCCGCACGGCCCGCAGCATGCCGAGCACCACGCCGGTGACCTGCCATCGCTGAAGGCTGATGCAGGCGGCATGGCCGCGACGAGTTTCGAGGTGAAGGGCACGCTGCTCGGTGCCGGTGCCACCGACCTGATCGGCAAGGCGCTGGTCGTGCATGCCGACCCTGACGACTACATGACGCAGCCTTCGGGCAACAGCGGCCGCCGCATTGCCTGTGGCGTGATCGCCAGCCCGGTCAAGCCCGGCGGGCTGGGCGGCAACTCCGAGGGCAAGACCATCCCCAAGCAGATGTGAGGAGCACGCCATGCCAGAGAACCGTTGGAGCGACAAGCGCGAGCGCCAGTACGCGCACATCAAGGACAGCCTCAAGTCCCGCGGCAAGGGCGAGAAGCTCGCCGAAGAGATCGCCGCACGCACCGTCAACAAGGAGCGCGCCCGCCACGGCGAGGCGAAAGAAGTGAGCCGCAGCTCGATCGACGACGTGTCGTCCGGGCACCGCGGCGGCAAACGCTCGCACAGCGGCGAGGGCGGTCGCACCTACGACCAGCTCTACAACGAGGCGAAGAGCCGTGGCATCAAGGGCCGTTCGAGCATGACCAAGGCACAGCTCGAAAAAGCCGTGGGCCGCTGAAGGAGGCCCGGGCCTTGGAGGAACTCTTCCGGCTGTCCGTCTCGCCCTGGGAGCTGATCGCCCGCGGCACGCTGATCTTCTGGTTCCTGTTTGCGATCTTCCGCTTCGTGATGCACCGCGACGTGGGGTCGGTCGGCCTGGCCGACGTGCTGGTGCTGGTGCTGATCGCCGATGCGGCGCAGAACGCGATGTCCGGCGGCTACGAGTCGGTGACCGACGGGGTGATCCTCATCTCGACGATCGTTGCCTGGAACTACCTGCTCGACTGGGGCGCCTACCGCTTCGAGTGGGTGCGCCGCGTGGCCGAGCCGCCGCCGCTGCTACTGGTGCGCTCGGGCCGCATCGTGAGGCAGAACCTGCGCCGCGAGATGATGACGGTCGACGACCTGATGGCCAAGCTGCGCGAGCATGGCGTTGACGATCTCGCTCAGGTCCGCAAGGCCTTCATGGAAGGCGACGGCGCCGTCACCGTGATCCGTTGGCGCGACGCACGCCCCAAGCCCGCGCAGCGCCAGGCCTGACATGCGAACACCCGACTGGCTCGCCGCCTGGCGCGACTACGACATCGAGCTCTTCACGCTCGGCGACGCGAGTTTCACCGTCTCGTCACTGGTGAAGGTCTCGGTCTTCCTGATCGGCCTCTTCTGGGTCGCCGGCGCCTTGCGCAACTGGCTGATCCGCCGTGCGCTCACCCACACGCAGCTCGACGAAGGCACCCGCCAGGCCTTCGGCTCGATGCTGCGCTACCTGGTGCTCATCGTCGGCTTCATGCTCATCCTGCAAAACGCGGGCATCAACCTCACCGCGCTCAGCGTGGTGGCCGGCGCGCTCGGCGTGGGCGTGGGCTTCGGCTTGCAGAACGTCTTCAGCAACTTCGTGAGCGGCGTGATCATCATGGTCGAGCGGCCCATCAAGGTGGGCGATCGCGTGGAGACGGCGACCATCGAAGGCACGGTGCGCGAGATCGGTGCCCGGCGTACCACCATCGTCACGCACGACAACATCGCCATCCTCGTGCCCAACCAGAAGTTCATCACCGACCAGGTGACCAACCTCGTCTATGCCGAGGCGCCGATCCGCCTGCGCATTCCCGTCCACGTGGCCCTCGGCAGCGACCCGGCGTTGATGGAGAAGATCATGCTGGAAGCCGCCCGACAGCATCCCGAGGTGCTGAAGGAGCCGGGGCCCGAGGTGCTGCGTCCCACGCTGGCGGCGGCCTCGCTGCATTTCGAACTGTGTGTGTGGCACTCGGCGCGCGGGCCGGTGCGCCGCCAGCTGACGAGCGAGCTGAACCGCTTGATCGACCAGCGCGTGCGCGACGCCGGGATTCAGTACGCCGCCTGAGCCGGCTCGCGGCCGGCGCACGCAGCGCCGAGGCCGATCATCCGAAGGCGGCCAGCGCGCTCGTCGCGTGCAGCGGCCGCGGGGGTGCCCACACCGGCGGCGGCGCCTCGATCAGGTCAAGCGCGGCCTCGACCACCTCGTCGGGCTGGACCTTCAGCAGGCAGTCGTGGTGGCCTTGCGGGCAGTGGCTCCTCAGGCAGTCGCGGCAGGGCACGTCGTGGTTGAGCACATGCGCCTTGGCGCGCCACGGCGTGTGCTGCGAATGGGTCAGCGCGTACAGCACCACCACCGGCGTCTCGACCGCGGCAGCGATGTGCGCCGGCCCGCTGTTGTTGCACAGCGTGACCTCGGCGCCTGCAATGAGTGCGGCCAGCTCGCCGAGCGTCAGCTGGCCGGCGAGCGAGACCGACGGCCCCGACATCTCGGCCTGGGCCGTCGCCACCACCGCCTGCTCGTCGTGACCGCCGCTGTAGACAACCTGGCAGCCGGTGTCGCGGCGGATGCCTTCGGCCGCGATGCCGAAACGCTCGGCCGGGTAGCGGCGCGAGGCGGCGGTGGCTCCGGGGTGCACCACGATGTAGGGCCGGTCCAGGTCGCCCCCGGCGGCGATGAACTTGCGCCGCATGTTGAGCACGTCGGTCGCGGCGTAGCGGAACACGAGCCGCTCGTTGGCCGTGTGGAAGCCGACCGCGCGCACCAGGTCGAGCTGGCGGGCCACTTCATGGCGCATGCCTTCGCGGCACTCGTCGCGGTCGGGCACCCAGTCGGTCAGCAGGTCGTATGGGTTTTCGCGGCAGTGCGCGAGCCGCAGCGGGATGCCGGCCAGCCGGCACATCATCGCCGCCGGCAGCGCGCTTTGCGTGCAGCCGCTGAAGATGATCGCGGCGTCGAAATGGCCGCGCCGCAGGGTGGTCAGGAGCCGCCGGTCGGTCAGGTCGCCGTGCGACGCGCCTTTCACCCACGGCGCGTCGTACGCGATGACCTCGTCGATCGCCGGCACGTGGCGCGCGAGCGCGCTGCCCGAGCGCGAGCCGAGCAGCGTGATGCGGGCCTGTGGCGAGCTCTGGCGGATGGCCTGGATGGCGGGCGTGCTCATCAGCACATCGCCAAGGTTGTCGAGGCGCACGACGAGGACGTTGCGCGCCGCATGCCAGGCCGTCCAGCGGCTGTTCGGGTGCACGGCTGAAGCGGGGCTCATGGGGTCTCCTGGATGAGAGTCGGCGGGGTGGCGGAAGCGGGCGCGGCGGCGAGGATGTGTTGCGCCGCCCGCAGCAGGTCTTGGCAGCGCGCATGCGGCGTGCGCAACGGTGACAGGCGCCACACCGTCTCGTTGCCCACGTCGAGCAGCACCGTGCGGCAGCCGGCGCGCTGGCCGGCTTCGATGTCGTCGAGCATGTCGCCCACCATCCACGACCGCCCGAGGTCGAGGTGCTGGGCCTGCGCAGCCTGGTGCAGCAGTCCCGGTGCGGGCTTGCGGCACAGGCAGCCTGCCATGCGCGGCGCTGCGGGGGCGTGCGGGCAGGCGTAGAAGCCGGCGAGGGTGATGCCTTCGTCTGCGAGCCGTGCTTCCATGGCGCGCTGCAATCGCGTAAGCGCGGCACGGTCGAAGAAATGGAAGGCGATGCCCGGCTGGTTGGTCACGACCACGAGCTTGAAGCCGGCCGTGGCGAGCTGGCGCAGGGCCTCGAAGGCATGCGGCGAGAAACGCATGCGCGACGGGTCGGCGTTGTAGGGCAGGTTTTCGACCAGCGTGCCGTCCTTTCCGATGAACACGGCTGGCGAGCGCGGCGGCTCGGGAGACCGGGTGTCTTCCAGGCCGAGGATCATGGCGCGAACGCCCGCTCGCTCGTGGCCCCGTGCAGCTGTCGCCCGGCGGGCTCGGGCAGGTCGAGCGCCTGCAGCCGGCACACGGTCCGATAGACCTCGACGAGCTGCTGCGTGACCTGCTCCCAGGTGAACATCGAGCGCGCCCGGTGGGCGTCTGCGCCGCCCAGCGTGGCCAGCGGCGAGGCGTGTGCGCTGATGAGCGCGATGCGCAGGGTCTCGTGCATGCAGGTCTCCGGGTTCGGCAAGCTTGAAGACCCTATGGCAAGGCGCGTTCCGCCGCAGAGGAATGCGGGTTGCCGCGCCTTGAGCGTTCAACGTCCGAAAAGGAGAGTGGCCATGCAGACCGTTTCAGAGGTGATGACGCGCAACGTCGAAGTGATTGCGCCGGAGGAGTCGCTGCAGCGCGCCGCGCAGCTGATGGACGAGCCAACGTGGGCGCCTTGCCGGTGTGCAGCGGCAAGGAGCTTCTGGGCATGATCACCGACCGCGACATCACGGTGCGTGCGGTGGCGGCCGGCCAGGGCCCGTCGGACACCTGCGTGTCCGACGTGATGAGCGAGCACGTGCGCTGGGTCAACGAAGACGACAGCACCGCGACCGCGGTGCACCACATGAGCGACATGCAGGTGCGGCGGCTGCCGGTGCTCAATGCGCGGCGCGAGCTGGTGGGCATCGTCTCGCTCGGTGACCTGGCCACGCACCACACGGTGCAGGCCGACGAAGCGCTGCGCGAGATCTCCACGCCCTCGCAGCCCGACCGCTAGCGCCCGGTCGGCCCGCCGTGCTTTGCGCCCGCCCGCAAACTTTGCCGCATCTCGCGGCGTGTGGCGGCTCTCCTTCATGTGTGGGGGGTGCCGGTGTGCGCCCCGCGAGTGCGGGTGGATGAAGCGCCAACCGTCGGGAAGACTGCGTAGGCGAATTCGCACATGCGAATGGTCTGCGCTGCCGATGGGCGAGACGCGCTGTCTGGCTCATCATGCGCTGCAGCACAGATCACTCTCTCGAAAGGACGAAGCACATGAACAAGATGATGGCTGCCCCCCACGCGGTTGCCCCTTCGTTGGCCTTGCTGGGAGTGGAACCGTTTCGCGCGGTGATCGAATACGCCGGCATGCACCTGATGAACCGGGAGGTCCTGCCCGAAGGTGACGGCCATCCCGTGATCATCTTTCCCGGCCTTGCGGCCGACAAACGTTCGCTGGTGCCGCTGCGCAACTGCTGCGAGGCGCTGGGCTATGCGGTCTATGACTGGGAGCAGGGCTTCAACACCGGCCCCAAAGGCGACATCGACGAGTGGCTCAACAACCTCGCGACGCACGTGCGTGGCGTGGCGACGCTGCACAACCGCAAGGTGAGCCTGGTCGGCTGGAGCCTGGGTGGCATCTATGCACGCGAGATCGCCAAGCTTCAGCAGCCGCTGGTGCGGCGCGTGATCACGCTCGGCACGCCGCTGCTCTCGCACGGCGATGAAACCAACGTGGGCTGGCTGTACCGGCTGGTGAGCGGCAAGCCGCCCTTCGTCGACGATCAGCTCGCCGCGCGCCTGCGCGCCGCGCCGCCTGTGCCCACCACCTCGATCTACTCGCGCACCGATGGTGTGGTGGCCTGGGAGAGCTGCCTGCTCGACGGCGACTGCGACGGCGGAGAAAACGTCGAGGTCGAGGGCAGCCACATGGGCCTGCCCTGGAATCCGCAGGTGCTGGCCATCGTGGCCGAGCGCCTGGCGCGCAGCGAGGCGCTCGCCGCGGGTTGAGGCCTCAGCCTCGGGGCAGGCTCACGTCGAAGCGGGTCGGGCGCCCGGGCTCCGACGCCACCTGGATCGACCCCCGTGCGCGTGCACGACCTGCTGCACGATGTAGAGCCCGAGCCCGAGTCCCTCGGTGCGGGTGCTCTGCCGCTGGCCGCGCCGGAACGGGTCGAAGATCGTGGGCAGCAGTTCGGCAGGAATGTTGCCTTCGTTCATCACCGACAAGACCACGTGGTCGGGTCGTCGTCCATCGAGCCTCACGGTGACCGCGTCGCCGGTGCCATGCCGCATGGCGTTGCCGACCAGGTTTGAGGCCACCTGCACCAGACGATCGGCGTCCCAGTTGCCGACCAGGTTGCCCTCGGGCTCCAGCTGTACCTGCCGCTCGGGGTGAAGCACCTGTCGTTCCTGGATGACCGATTGCACGAGCGGCACCAGGTCGACCTGCGCGCGGGTAATGGGAATGCCGTGCCCCAGCCGCACCCGCGTCACATCGAGCAGGTCTTCGATCATGCGGCCCATCCACTTGGCGCTGCGCGCGATGCGCCCGCCGATCGCCTGGGCGTCGGGGTCGTCGCGCTTCTCCAGGATCTTGGCCGACAGCTGGATGGCCGACAGCGGGCTGCGCAGGTCGTGGCTCAGCACCGCGGTGAACATCTCCTGGATGCGCAGCGAGTTGGTGCGCTCCTGCAGCTCCCAGGCGAGCTGCTGCTTCTGGCGCCAGAGCTGGAAGAAGACCTCGGCCTTGCTCTTGAGGATGTGAGGCTCGATGGGCTTGAAGAGGAAGTCGACCGCGCCGCTCTCGTAGCCCTGGAACTGGCGGTGCCGGTCGCTGCTGCCGGCGGTGACGAAGATGATCGGCACGTCGCGCGTGCGCTGCACGCCACGCATCATCTCGGCGAGCTGGAAGCCGTCCATCTCGGGCATCTGCACGTCGATGAGCGCGAGCGCCACCTCGTGCACCAGCAGGATCTCGAGCGCCTCGGTCCCCGAGCGGGCCTGCAGCAGCTCGACCTCGTCGTCGGCCAGCAGGGCCGAGAGGGCGTGCAGGTTTTCCGCCAGGTCGTCGACGAGCAGGCACTTGACCTTGGGGCGGGGGGCGGGGTGGCGGTTGTCCAGGTTCATGCAGAAGGCACGGCAAGGCTGCCGATCAGTTGGGCGATGCCGGCAAGCGTCAGCACGTGGTCCACAGGGCTCGCGCGCAGGGCCGACTCGGGCATGTAGGGCGACAGAGCTTCCTGCGGTTGTTGCACGACGGTGATGCCGCCAGCGCGGTGTACGGCGGCCAGGCCGGCGGCGCCGTCCTGGCTGGCGCCGGTGAGCACGACCGCCAGCAGGTGCTCGCCGTAGACATCGGCGGCGGTTTCGAAGAGCACGTCGATCGAGGGGCGCGAATAGTGCACGGGCTCGTCGACCGAGAGCGCGAAGCTCGGGCCCTGGTCGATGAGCAGGTGGTAGTCGGCCGGCGCAAAGTACACCGTGCCCGGTTCGATGGGCGCCTTGTCCTGCGCTTCCTGAACGGCGAGCGCGCACCGGCGCGAAAAGATCTCGACCAACAGGCTCGGCTTCTCGCGCGGCAGGTGCAGGACCACGATGACCGGCGCCGGCAGGCCGGGCGGCAGAGCGGGCAGGAGCACGGCAAGCGCATCCACGCCGCCCGCGGAGCCGCCGATCACGACGGCATCGATCCGGCGCGAAGACGGTGCACTCATGTCTCGCTCCTGCGCTGGAAGATGCGCTCTTGCGGCACGAAGTCGTCGAACGCCTCGCGATGGACCGAAAAGCGCAGCGACTCCTTGCTGCCGATGCCGAGGAAGCCCTTGCGGCACAGGGCCTCGCTGAAGAGGCCGAGCGCGCGGTCCTGCAGCTGGCGGTCGAAGTAGATCAGCACGTTGCGGCACGACACCAGGTGCACCTCGGCGAACACGCTGTCGGTCGCGAGGCTGTGGTCCGAGAACACCATGCGCTTGCGCAGCGATTTGTCGAACACCGCCCGCCCATAGGCCGCGGTGTAGTGATCCGACAGCGACGAGTGCCCGCCGCTCTTCTGGTGGTTCTGCGTGTACAGCGCAATCTGCTCCAGCGGGTAGACGCCGGCCTCGGCGCGTTTCAGGGCATCGGTGTTGATGTCGGTCGCGTAGATCAGCGTGCGGTCGAGCAGGCCTTCCTCGCGCAGCAGGATGGCCAGCGAGTACGCCTCTTCGCCCGCGCTGCAGCCGGCCACCCAGACCTTGAGCGAGGGGTAGGTGCGCAAGAGCGGCACCACCTCGTCGCGCAAGGCCTTGTAGTAGCTTGGGTCGCGAAACATCTCGCTCACCTGAACCGTGAGGTAGTCGAGCAGCGACGGGAAGATGGCCGGGTCGCGAAGCAGCTTGTCCTGCAGCTGCGACAGCGAGCTGCACCCGAAGCGCACCATCGCGCTGGCCATGCGGCGCTTGAGCGAGGCGGTGGCGTAGCCGCGAAAGTCGTAGTGGTACTTGTGGAAGATCGCGTCGATGAGCAGGCGAAGCTCGATGTCCTGGTCCCGGCTGGTGGGCATGGTGAATGGGCTCGGTGCGGTTCACTTGGGCATCCACACCCGCACCAGCGACAGGAGCTTTTCCACGTCGAGCGGCTTGGCGATGTAGTCGTTGGCGCCGGCTGCGAGGCAGCGCTCCTGGTCGTCGCGCATGGCCTTGGCGGTGAGCGCGATGATGGGCAGGCGGCGCCACGTGGCGTCCTTGCGGATCTCGCGCATGGCGGTCAGGCCGTCCATCTCCGGCATCATGATGTCCATCAGCACGAGGTCGATCTGCGCCTGTTGCGGCTCGCGGCTCTTGGCCAGCACGTCGAGCGCCTCGCGGCCGTTGCGGGCGAGCACGACGCTCGCGCCGCGCGGCTCCAGCACGCTCGTGAGGGCGAAGACGTTGCGCACGTCGTCTTCCACCACCAGGATGCGGCGGCCTTCGAGCGTGCTGTCGCGGTCGCGCACGCTGCGCAGCATCTGCTGCATCTCGGCCGGCAGCGCCGACTCCACCTGGTGCAGGAAGAGGGTCACCTCGTCGAGCAGGCGTTCGGGCGAGCGGGCATCCTTGATGATGATGGAGCGCGAAAAGCGGCGCAGCTGCTGCTCTTCGTCCGAGCTGAGCGAGCGGCCTGTGTAGACGATCACCGGCGGGAAGGCGCTGTCATCCTGCTCGGCCATGCGCTCCAGCAGCGAGTAGCCCGAGAGGTCGGGCAGGTTCAGGTCCATCACCATGCAGTCGAAGGTGGTGCCCTTGAGGGCTTCCAGCGCCTGCGCGCCGGTCTCCACCGAGGTGATCTGCACGCCCTCGACGTTGCGCAGCAGGTGCTCGATGCTCTCGCGCTGGCGCGCGTCGTCTTCCACCACCAGCACACGGCGGATGCCTTGCGAGAACTTGGCTTCCAGGCGCTGCAGCGCCTCGACGATCTGCGAGCGCTTCACCGGCTTCAGGTCGTAGCCGAGCGCACCGCGCTCCAGCGCCTCGTGGGTGTAGTCGGCCACCGAGAGGATGTGCACCGGGATGTGCCGCGTCTGCGCGCTGTGCTTGAGCTGGTCGAGCACGCCCAGGCCCGAGTGGTCGGGCAGGTTCATGTCGAGCAGGATGGCGCGTGGCCGGTACATGGCGGCGGCGGCCAGGCCGTCGCTCGCGGTGTGCGTGATGACGCACTGGAACTGCATCTCGCGCGCCAGGTCTCGCAGGATCACGGCGAAGCGAGGGTCGTCCTCGATGACGAGCACGGTGCGTGAGTTGACGGTGAGCTGGGCGCGGTCGTCCTCGATCTGCGGCGCGGCCGGTGCGCGCGGGGCACGGGCGGCGTACAGCGGGGGCGCTTCGGCCGCGGGCGGCTCGACCGGCGGGCGCGGGGCCACCGGCACCGGCTGCGAGCGGTTGTCGGGCAGGTACAGCGTGAACACGCTGCCGCGGCCGGGGGCGCTCTGCACGGTGATGTCGCCCCCAGCAGCCGCGCGAGGTCGCGCGAGATCGAAAGCCCGAGCCCAGTGCCGCCGTACTTGCGGTGCGTGCTGCCGTCGGCCTGGCGGAAGGCCTCGAAGATCAGCTCCTGCTGGCTTTCGGCGATGCCGATGCCGGTGTCGTGCACCGCGAAGGCCACGCCGCCAGCCTCGCGCGCGACCCGAAGCGACACTTCGCCGGCTTCGGTGAACTTGAGCGCGTTGGAGAGCAGGTTCTTCAGGATCTGCCCGAGGCGCTGGCCATCGGTCTTCAGGTGCACGGGCACCTCGGGGGCGATGCTCGAGGTGAGCGCGAGTCCCTTCTGCCGGGCCAGCGGCTCCAGCGTCTTGATGAGCCCCTCCACCGACGCGGCAAGAGGGATGTTCTCCACATGCACCTCGACCTTGCCGGCCTCGATCTTCGAGAGGTCGAGGATGTCGTTGATGAGCGTCAGCAGATCGTTGCCGGCGCCCGAGATGGTCTGCGCGTACTTGACCTGCTCTTCGGAGAGGTTGCCCTGCGGGTTGTCGGCCAGCAGCTTGGCGAGGATCAGCGTGGAGTTGAGCGGCGTGCGCAGCTCGTGGCTCATGTTGGCGAGGAATTCGGTCTTGTAGCGGCTGGCCCGCTCCAGCTCGGTGGCGCGCTGCTGCAGCACCTGCTGCGCCTGCGCCAGCTCGTCCTTCTGGTTCTCGAGCAGGGTGGCCTGCGCGGCGAGCTGCGAGTTGGTCTGCTCCAGCTCGGTCTGCTGCACCTCCATCTGGGCCTGCGAGGCCTTGAGTGCGCGCTCCTGCTCTTCCAGCTCTTCGTTGCTCACGCGCAGCTCTTCCTGCTGGGCCTGCAGCTCTTCGGCCTGGCGCTGGGTCTCTTCGAGCAGCTGCTCCAGCTTCGAGCGGTCGCGCGAGGCGCGCACGGCGATGGCGAGCTGCTCGGAAGCTTCGGCAATGAAGCTCGCGCTGGCGGTCCGACACCGGCTGCAGGAACCCGAGTTCGATCACCGCGTGCACACGCCCGTAGAGCACCGCCGGCGCGATGAGCAGCTCGCGCGGCGAGGTGCTGCCCAAAGCCGAGCTGACGCGCAGGTAGCCCTCTGGCACCTGCGTGATGTGCAGCAGGCGCTTGTCTTTTGCGGCCTGGCCGAGCAGGCCGTCGCCGGGCTGCAGCGTCTCGGGCCGCTCGGTCGGGTCGAGCGCGTAGCCGGCCACGCGCTCCAGGCGGCCGTCGGACTCGACGGTGTAGACCGCGCCGACCTTGGCGCCCAGGTAGTGCGCGAGGAAATTGAGCACGCTGGCGCCCAGCACGTCGAGCCGCTGGTCGCCCTGCAGCGTGCCGGCGAGGGCCGCCTCGCCGGCCCTGAGCCAGAGCTGGCCTTCGCGCACCAGGTGTTCGCGCGAGGAGCGGTAGGCGGAATAGAGGATCAGCGACAGCAGCACGGCCGCAGCGCCCCAGGTCACGAGGTTGGAGTAGTCGACGGCGTTCTGCCAGCGCTCCTGCTGCTTCGACAGGCGCGTGCGCTCTTCCAGTTCGATGTCGCTGACGACTGCGCGCAGCCGATCCATCGTCGCGCGGCCGCGATCCGAGCGCACCAGCGCGATGGCGCCTTCGCGGTCGCCGTTTCGCTGCAGGATGATGGTCTGCTCCAGCTCCTGCAGCTTGTCGGCGACCAGCCGCTCCAGCGTGTCGGTGCGCTGCAGCTGTGCGGGGTCGGCTTCCAGCAGCTTGCGCAAGGTCTGCAGGCGCGCCGACACCGAGGCCTTGCCCTCCGTGTGCGGCGCGAGGTAGCCCTCCTGGCCGGTGATGAGAAAGCCGCGCTGTCCGGTCTCGGCGTCTTTCATGCTGCCGATCACCGTCTGCAGCTGCTCGATGACCTGGTTGGTGCGGGCGATCGCCTCGGCCGCCTTGCTGCGTGTTTCCATCACCTGCTGCCACAGCAGGGTGATCACGATCACCGCGAAGGCCTTCACGAGGTAGAGCACCAGCGAACCCATCGGCAGTGGCAGCGCCTTCAGCCAGGGACGCCACGCGCCCTGCGGTGACGATGGGTCGGTGGGGCGGGTGCTGCTCATCGGTGTGGCGCTCATGAGTGTCTTGTGTTTGTTTGACTCGTGGCTTCGTGGGCGACGCGCATCCGGTCGCGCCGCATCGCGTCGACGAGAGTGTCGATGATTCCTCGGCTCCCGCTTCGGATCAGGGTCACAGGAAGAGCACCCTGAAGTGGATGGCGCCGCGCAGTCGCCAGTAGACCGAGAGGAAGGGGATCAGTGCCGAGGTGGCGAGCATCTCCAGCACATGGGGCAGGCGGTGGCTGGTGTCGCGCAGGCGCTCGTAGGCGAGGTGCAGCACGAGCGCGAGCATCAGCGCCAGGCTGGCGGCAGCCCACTCCGGCTGGCGCAGGAAGAGCAGCATCAGTGCCGCGAAGGCCAGTGCGACGACGAGGTAGTAGTTCCAGGGCGGCACCGGGCGGATGCGCTCGCGGTAGAGCTGTGGGTGCTTCTTGTACAGGAGCGCGTCGTAGAAGGTGTTCTTCTGCTGTGCGAGGCTCAAGCCCCAGCGAGCCGAGCGCACCGGGTGCACCACCTCGGCGCGGGCGCTGCGGCCGACGTGGCCGACCTGCGTCATCAGGCGGAACTGCAGGTCGGAGTCTTCGCGCCGGGCGCGGGCGAAGCGTTCGTCGAAACCGTTCACCCGCTGCAGCGCCCAGTGGCGCACGAAGGCATTGGCCGTCACGAACTCTGCCGTGGCCAGACGCGCGGTCATGCGCGCATGGTCCGTCGTCTCGCCGGGCATCGGCACGCTGACCCTTCCGCACATTGCCACCCAGTCGGTGTGAAGGTTCATCACCCGTTCGCCTTCGGCCAGCCAGTCGCGCGCGGGCACAGTGTCGTCGTCGGTGAAGGCCACGATCGCGCCGCGTGCCGCACGCCAGCCCACGTTGCGTGCGACCGCCGGGCCGCGGCCGATGGGCGGACGCAGGTAGCGCAGCTCGGCGGCGAGCGGGGCGCCATCGATCAGCGATTCGACGAGGTGCCGGGTTGCGTCGTCATGCCCGTCGTCGACCACGATCACCTCGTAGGCGTCGGTCTCGATGCGCTGCGTCAGCACGGCCGTCAGGCAGCGCAGCAGCAGCTGCGGGCGTCTGTAGGTGGGAATGACAACGGAAATCCTCGGTGTCATGAGCCCCTCGCCGGTGGCGGGCCGCCGCGCACGATGCCTTCGGCCAGCACCTCGCCCGTCTGCTGCTGGGAGCAGCCATGAAAGTCGGTGTCGGGCCCAGGCGTGATCATGGGTGGCAGGCGTCCTCGCGAGTGCTGCCACAGCGGCCAGCAAGCACGGTCGAGGCAAATGGCGTGCCGTTCAGCCGAACTTCGGGCCTGCTGACGAGCGGTGCACGTCGGCCTTGAGCACGCAGACGTCGGCCGCGAGGCCGGTGAGTACCACGTTGCGGGCGTGCATCTGTGACAGCACCAGGTCGAGCGGGGTTGCAAAAAGGCCGAGTGGCGTGGCTTGAGAAGCACCAGGTCGTCAGGCTGGTGCGGGCGAGCAGCCATCAGGGCCAGGAGGTCTCCTGCATCGGCAGCACGGTGATCTCGGGCACCACCGTCTCGTCGGGCTGCGTGAGCACGAACCGCACGGCGTGGGCCACGTTGAGCGGGTCCTGCAGCGCGGCCGGGTCGATGTCGGGGAAGCGATCGAGCAGGAAAGGCGTGCGCATGCCGCCGGCCACCACCGCCGAGACCTTGATGCCCTGCGGGCGCAGCTCGGCGTGCAGCGCGTGCGACAGGCCGAGCAGCCCCCACTTCGTCGCGTGGTACGCGGCGGCGTTGGGCCAGGCGCGCTTGGAGCCGGTGGAGGCGATGTTGACGATGTGGCCGCCCCCGCCTGAGGCCGTCTTCGGCCCCATCGCGGCTGCGGCGTGCTTGGCCATGAGGAAGGGGCCGGTGAGATTGGTCAGCACCACGCGTTCCCAGTCGGTGCTACTGAATCCGGAGATGGGCACGGTGATGTCGATGGCGGCGTTGTTGACCACCACGTCGAGCCGGCCGAGGCGCTCGCGCGTATGCGCGATCACCTGGCGCACCTGCTCCTCGTCACCCACGTCGAGCGGCATGGCCAGGGCCTTGATGCCGTTTTCGGCGAGCATGGCCACGCGGTCTTCTGCCCGTTCGAGCGCGAGGTCGGCGATGACGAGCAGGGCTCCGGCCTCGCCGAGCACTTGGGCGATGGCCGCGCCGAGCCCTCGGCTACCGCCGGTGACGATGACGCAGCGGCCTTGCAGGGTGGGGGTGTGGGACATGGAGCGTGTCTCCCGCAACGGAGTGGAGTTGAGGCAAAGAGGGCATGCAGCATGCCGTTCGATCCCCCGCCATGGGCTGCTCCACGCGCGCCGGCGTGGCCTGATCGGTTCAGGCCCCGTTGCGCCGGCGCTCCACTGCGTCCACCTTCAAGAGGTGCCGGTACTTGGTGACCGTGCGTCGCGCGACGACGAAACCCTGTTGCGCGAGCTGGCGCGTGATCTCGGCATCCGACAGCGGGTTGTCGGGCTTCTCGTTCTCGATCATGTCCTTGATGAGGCCACGGATCGCGGTGCCCGAGAAGGCGGTGCCGCTGGTGGCCGTCATCGCCCGCGAGAAGAAGTACTTGAACTCGAACACGCCGCTAGGCGTGGCCATGTACTTGTTGTTGGTGACGCGCGAGACGGTCGACTCGTGCACGCCCACCTCTTCGGCGATCTCCTTCAGGCCCATCGGCTTCATCGCGAGCGGGCCGTAGTCGAAGAAGTGATGCTGCCGCTTCACGATGGCCTGTGCCACGCCGAGGATGGTCGCGAAGCGCTGCTCCACGTTGCGCAGCGTCCAGCGGGCCTCGCGCAGCTGCGAGGCCAGTTCGGGATGGTGCGCCTGCTGGTGGCGCTGGAACATCTCGGCGTAGACGCGATGCAGCCGCACCTTGGGCACGATGGCCGGGTTGAGCGACACCGTCCAGGTGTTGCGCACCTTCTTCACGATCACGTCGGGGGTGATGTAGCGGATGTCGGCCGAGCCAAAGCGCCAGCCCGGGCGCGGGTCGAGGCGGCGGATGCGCGCGCAGGCCGCGGCCACCGCCTCGACCGGGCGGCCCAGCTGCTTGGCCAGCGTGGCCGCGTCCTTGTGGGCGAGGCTTTCGAGTTTTTCCGACACCAGCCGGCGCATCAGCTCGCGCTCGTCGCGGTCTTCGACGCCGTCGAGCTGCAGCAGCAGGCACTCGACCACGCTGCGCGCGCCCACGCCCGCGGGCTCCAGCGACTGCACCCGCTTCAGCGCGATCTGCAGCTCGGGCAGCGAGGCCACGGGATCGAGACCGATCACCGGGATCAGCTCCGAGAGGTCTTCGAGGCGCAGGTAGCCGTCGTCGTCGAGCGACTCGACGATGGCCTCGGCCATCAGCATGTCGCGGGCCGGGATCTGCAGCACATGCAGCTGGCGCAGCAGGTATTCGGTCAGCGAGGTTTCGGCGGCCACGCGGTTCATCGGCGAGCCGTCGAGGTCGTCGCTGCGCGGGGTGTCGGACGGGCCGGCGGTCTGCCAGCTGTCGCGGTTGTCGTCGCCGCCGTCACCGTCGCTGCCGTCGTCGTCGGCGGCGAGCGGCACGGTGGGGGCGTCGAGGGTACTCGTGTGCAGGGCATCGGGGGTGGCGACTCCGGGCGCGGCGGCCGCGGCATCTTCGGGCGGCTCGTCGTCCACCGTGTCGAGGAAGGGGTTGCTGTCGACGGCGGCCTGCACTTCATGTGCGAAGTCGAGCGACGACAACTGGAGCAGGCGCACCGCTTGCTGCAAACGGGGCGAGAGCCCTTGCTGCTGGCGTTGCTCGGTATGCAAGTACATCGAGGTCATTGAAAGCCGATGTGAAAGCCAAAGATGGGCATGCCTCAATGCAACGACCGTGCCTCGACACCGGTGGCCCGGGCCTGATGCCCTGCGGGCCGCGTGAAGTCTGGGGTTCCACCGCATCGTGCGGACCTGCAACGGCAGGGCGCGCGGCTCACGCGCGCGGAAGAGTTTTCCGGTCGTCGGCAGGTTTTGCTGCAAACGGCGTGCCGCACGGCCAGCAGGGTTGATGCGGTGAAGGTCTCCTTGCGCACTGCCTTCGTGGCCATGCTGCTGATGGCCACCGTGCCGGTCGCGCTGCTGATGTCATACCTGCTGCTGGAGAAGATGCGCGCCGAGCAGGCTCGCCTGCGCGCCGATCTCGACCGCGATGCCCAGGTGCTCGCGCAGGCAATCGACAACGAAGTGCAGGCCACGATCGACGCGCTGCGCATCCTCGGGCTGTCGGAGTCGCTTCGGCATGGCGACGTGCGCGAGTTCGAGCGCACCGTGGCCGCGCGCGGCCCGCTGCGCAGCGGCTGGCAGGGGAGCTTCCTCACCGACACGCGCGGGCTCGTGATCTTCGACACCACGGGCGCTTCTCGCCGCGGTGCCTTGCCGCCGGTGCCGGGCTTCCGGCAGATGCTCTGGGGCCGCACGCCGCTCGTGAGCGGCCTCGTCGCGCACGCGCCGACGGGGCAGGCGGCCACGGTGATCGCGGTGCCGGTGGTGATCGACGGCAACCTGCGCTTCGGGCTTGGCGTGTGGGTGCCGTGGGCGGCGTGGCAGGTGCTCGTCAAACGCTCGGCACCGAGCGAAGGCTACAGCGTGCTCTTCGACCGCGAGCACCGCGTGATCGCACGCAACACCGACCCGCAGCGCGTCGGCGAACTGCTGCCCGAGACGGTGGCCCCAGGCATCAACACCTACGGCGCGATGCGGCCGGTCCCTCTGGCGGGCTGGGGCGTGCGGCGCGACGTCGCCACCGCGCCGGTGGCGGCGGGGCAGATTCGCTCGGTCGCGCTGGCCTGGGCCACGGCCGCGGCCTGCCTGCTGCTGGGCGTGACGATGGCGCTGCTGCTCGCGCGGCGCATCCGGCGCCCGCTGGAGGCGCTGGCGCGCGACGGTGGTGTGGCCCGGCTCGGCGTCGTGCATGTGCGCGAGATCGCCGCGCTGCGCGATGCGATGCAGGCCTCTCGCGAGCGCGACCAGGCCGCGCACGACAGCCTGCGACGCAAGGCCGATGAGTTCGAGACCCTGTTCAACAGTTCACCCATCGGCCTCGCGTTCGCGCAGGACCGCGAATGCGAGAACGTGCTTCGCAACTCGGCGATGGTGCAGCTCTTCGGCCGCATGGGCGGCGACGTGGAGGCAAGCGTGTTCCACGAGGGCCGCCCGGTGGAGCCGAAGGAGATGCCGCTGTGCCGGGCCGCGCACACCGGCCAGGCGGTGGCGGTGATAGAGCTCGAGTTCCGCGTGCCCGGGCGCCCGGTGGTTTACGCGCTGGCCAATGCGGTGCCGCTGCGCGATGCGCAGGGTCGCCCGCGGGGCGCGATTTCGGCGATGGTCGACATCACGGCGCGCAAGGAGGTCGAAGCACAGCTCGTCGAGACGCACGACCAGCTGAAGGCCGCCAGCCAGGCCAAGGACGAATTCCTCGCGATGCTCGGCCACGAGCTGCGCAATCCTCTGAACGCGATCTCGACCGCGGTCGACGTGCTGCACCATGGCGAGATGGCCGACCCGGTGGCACGCAGCGCACGCGCCATCATCCGCCGCCAGACGCTGCACCTGTCGCACATGATCGGCGACCTGCTCGACATGACACGCATCCTCTCGGGCAAGGTGCGCGTGGTGTGCGAGCCGATGGACCTGTCGCAGCTCGTGCGCCGCACGCTGGACATGCTCGCCGTGACCGGCGACACCTCGAAGCACACGCTGGAGCGCCAGCTCGCCGCCGACGCCTGGGTCGAGGCCGACGCTTCGAGGCTGGAGCAGGTGGTGACGAACCTCGTCGACAACGCCATCAAGTACACGCCGGTCGGGCGGCGCATCTGGGTGCGGGTGCGGCCGGACGGTGGGGAGGTGGTCTTCGAGGTGGAGGACGAAGGCGACGGCATCGCGCCCGAACTCCTGCCGCGGGTGTTCGACCTCTTTGTGCAAGGCGAACGCACGCTCGACCGCCGCGCGGGAGGGCTGGGCATCGGGCTCACGCTCGTCAAGCGGCTCGTCGAGCTGCACGGTGGCCGCGTGAGCGCTGCCAGCTCGACCGCAGGGTCGCGCTTCGAGGTGCGGCTGCCGCGTGTGCCGGCGGCGCATGCCACACCGGCGCACGTCGACCGCGACGCCCGCCCCGGGCACCTAACGGTGCTGGTGGTGGAGGACAACGTCGACGCGCTGCAGTCCATGTGCGACCTGCTGCGCCTCGACGGCCACGCGGTCATCGGCGAGAACAGCGGCACCACCGGCCTCGAATCGCTGCTCGCGCACTGGCCCGATGTGGCCATCGTCGACATCGGCCTGCCGGGTCTCAACGGCTTCGAGCTGGCGCTGGCGGCGCGGTCGCGTGGCTATTCGGGCCGCATGATCGCTGTGTCGGGCTATGGGCAGAGCGATGACGTGCGGCGGGCGATGAAGTCGGGCTTCGACCTGCATGCGGTGAAGCCGGTCGATGCGCAGCAGTTGCGGCAATGGATGCGCGAGAGCGCGCATGCGCATGCATAGCGTCGCCGGAGCAATTGGCGTGCGCATCGCCGATGACCCGTCGTTCCGCGGGGGCTTGCGATTTCCGTTGAAGCGTGAGAGTGAGCCGCCTAGAGTCGGGTGGATCGAAATGAAGTCGGAGATTGAATGAGCCGCGTGCTGGTGGTGGAAGATGACCTCGATGCGGCTCCCATGATGGCGGCGCTGGTGGCGGAAGCGGGCTTCACCGTGGCCACGGCGCACAGCCTGCGCGAAGCGCGGCGGCACATTGCGCTTGACCCACCCGAAGCTCGTGCTGCTCGACCTGCAGCTGCCCGACGGCAGCGGGCTGTCGCTCTTCGACGACCCGCAGTCCATCGCCAACACGCAGGTGGTGCTCATCACCGGTCATGCCACGCTCGAGACCTCGATCGAAGCGCTGCGCCTGGGTGCGGCCGACTACCTCATCAAGCCCGTCACCGCACGCCAGCTTGAAGGCATCCTCTCGCGCATCATCCAGCCCAAGGCCCTCGAAGCCGAGCTGAAGGGCCTGACCGACGAGTGGAAACGCTGTGGCCGCTTCGGTCACCTGTGGGGCCGCTCCTCGCCGATGCAGCGCATCTACGAACAGATCGCGAGGGTGAGCGGCACCGCGGTGACCGTGCTCATCACCGGCGAGAGCGGCACCGGCAAGGAACTCGTCGCCCGCACGCTGCACGACCTGAGCCGGCGGCGCAACGCGCCCTTCCTCGCCGTCAACTGCGGCGCGATCTCACCTCAGCTGATCGAGAGCGAGATCTTCGGCCACGAGAAAGGCAGCTTCACCGGTGCAGAGCGGCAGCACCAGGGCTTCTTCGAGCGGGCCAACGGGGGCACGCTCTTTCTTGACGAGGTGACCGAGATGCCGCTTGCGCTTCAGGTGAAGCTGCTGCGCGTGCTGGAGACCGGCACCTTCATGCGCGTGGGCTCCACCGTCGTGCAAGAGACCGACGTGCGCCTGGTGGCCGCCACCAACCGCGATCCGATGGAAGCCGTGAAGGCGGGCAAGCTGCGCGAAGACCTGTTCTACCGGCTCAACGTGTTTCCCATCGCGCTGCCCACGCTGCGCGAGCGTGGCGGCGACGTGGAGCTTCTGGCCGAGCACTTCCTCGCCGAGGTGGGTGGCCGCGAGGGGGCGGTCAAGAGCTTCTCGCCTGGCGCACGCGCCAAGCTGCTGCGCTACCGCTGGCCGGGCAACGTGCGGGAGCTGCGCAACGTGGTCCAGCGCAACTATGTGATGACCGAAGGCAGTGTGATCGGCGAGGAGTGGCTGCCCGTCAATGCGCCGGAGCGCGAGCTGTCGTCGCCCTCGCTGTCGGGCGACGAACTGCGCATCCGCATCGGCACGTCGATGGCCGAGGCCGAGCGCCAGCTGATCCTTGCCACCATGCGCTACTACAACCACCACAAGGAGCAGGCCGCCGCCGTGCTGGGCATCAGCCTGAAGACGCTCTACAACCGGCTGAAGGAATACTCGGCCGAGGAAGCAGCGGCTGCACTGCGGCAGGCCGAAGCAAGCAGCAGCGCGTCGGACTGAGGGCCGGCTATTCGGCTCCGACGCTGCCCGTCACGGGCAGCACGATCCCCGTGATGTAGCTCGCGCACACCGGCGACGCGAGGAACACATACGCCGGCGACAGCTCCTCCGGCTGCGCGGCTCGCTTCATCTGTGTCTGCTGCCCGAACTCGGCCACTTTCTCGGCCGGCTTGTCGGCCGGGTTGAGCGGCGTCCACACCGGGCCGGGTGCGACCGCGTTGACGCGGATGCCCTTGGCGATGAGGTTGCTCGCGAGCGACTTGGTGAACGCGTGGATCGCCCCCTTGGTGGCCGAATAGTCGAGCAGCTGCGGGCTGCCTTCGAGGCCGGTCACCGAGCCGGTGTTGATGATGCTCGCGCCCGCGCGCAGGTGCGGCAAGGCGGCACGCGCCATGTTGAAGTAGCCGTGCACGTTGGTGCGCAGCGTCTCGTCGAGGCGTTCCTCGGTGATGTCTTCCAGCGAGGCGGCGTGCTCCTGGAAGGCGGCGTTGTTGACCAGGATGTCGAGCTTGCCGAACGACTGCACCGTCTCGTCGACGGCTTTGCGGCAAAAAGCGGCGTCTTTCACGTCACCGGGGATCAGCAGGCAGCTTCGGCCTTCATGCTCGACGTGGCGCTGGGTCTCTTCGGCGTCTTGGTGTTCGTTGAGGTAGACGATGGCCACGTCGGCGCCTTCGCGAGCGAAGAGCACCGCCACCGCGCGACCGATGCCGGAGTCCCCGCCGGTGATGAGCGCGGCCATTCCCTGCAGCTTGCGGCTGCCCTGGTAGTCGGGTGCGAGGAAGCGCGGCTTTTCCTGGAGGTCGGCTTCGAGCCCGGGCTTCTCGAGGTGCTGCGCGGGCAGCCGGGTGGGCTGCTCGCGGGTGCCGGCCTGCACCGGCTGCGATTCCTTCTGCCGTGCCTCGGGCTTGGCGGTCTGGTCGCGCCGGTCCTGGGCGCGCTGGATCTTGCGCTGCTGCTCGGCCGTCGCGTCGGCCGCGCGGGCGCTCGGCCGGCCGCGTGGTTCCTTGGGGTCGCGAGCTTCGGACATTCAGGCCTCCGGATACGAAATATCACGTGATCTGCCGGATGGCGAAAACGGCGGCAAAACTTTCCGTGATGTGGATTTTGCAAAGGGAATCCGCTCCGCGTGTAAGCGGATTCCGACAAGCAAATCGGCACGCCCTGACGCGGCTTTTTGCACACATTGGGCAAGATGAAGCCCTCGACACGACGCCACCTTGTCACCCATTACGAGACCTCGGCCCCGGCCACAAGCCAGGTGCCTCGGGGCAATAGGAGACCTCGCGGCAACCTTTACCGGGTTGCCACTCCAACCGATTCAGATGCACTGGAGCAAACGGAATGCCACACGTCCTGGTAATCGATGACGACAGCGATTCGGCCGAAACCCTGGCCATGCTTGTCGCCACAGAAGGTATGACCGTCGCCACGGCAGGCTCGCTGCGCGACGCCCGCCGCCAGATGGCCTTGCAAACCCCCGACCTCGTTCTGCTCGACCTGGTCTTGCCGGATGGCAACGGCCTCGAACTGCTGGAAGACACCCGATCGATGCCGCAGACCGAAGTGGTGCTGGTGACGGGCCATGCGAGCCTGGACACCTCCATCCAGGCGCTGCGCCGCGGCGCCGCCGATTACCTGGTGAAACCGGTGGCCCCCCAGCAACTGCAGAAACTCATCTCGCGCATCAGCGCGCCGTGCCCGCTCCAGCACGAAGCGCAGGAAGCTCGAAGCCAAGCTCGACAAGGAAGGCCACTTCGGCGCGCTGTGGGGGCGTTCGCCGGTGATGCGCCGCGTGTACGAACAGGTGATGCGCGTGGCCTGCACCAACGTCACCGTCTTCGTGACGGGCGAGAGCGGCACCGGCAAGGAAGTCGTGGCCCGCACGGTGCACGACTTGAGTCGCCGCCGCGCACGTCCCTTTCTTGCCGTCAATTGCGGCGCCATCTCCCCTCAGCTGATCGAAAGCGAGATCTTCGGCCACGAGAAGGGCAGCTTCACCGGCGCCGACCGCCAGCACCAGGGCTTCTTCGAGCGCGCAAGCGGTGGCACGTTGTTCCTCGACGAGATCACCGAGATGCCGCTGGACCTGCAGGTCAAGCTCCTGCGCGTGCTGGAGACCGGCACCTTCATGCGCGTGGGCTCGACCACCGTGCAGCAGACCGACGTGCGGCTGGTGGCCGCCACCAACCGCGACCCGATGGATGCGGTGAAGGCGGGCAAGCTGCGCGAAGACCTTTTCTACCGGCTGAATGTGTTCCCGATCGCGCTCTCGCCGCTGCGTGAGCGGGCGGAAGACATCCCGCTTCTCGCACAGCACTTCCTCGACCAGATCTCCAAGCGCGAAGGGCAGCGCAAGCAGCTTGCGCCCGGCGCGCTGCAGCGCCTGCAGTCGTACAAGTGGCCGGGCAACGTGCGCGAGCTGCGCAACATGGTCTGCCGCGCCTATGTGATGGCGACCGACACGCTGATCCACGACGCCTGCCTGCCGGGTGATCCTGTGCAGGCCGCCGGCGCGTCAGACAAACCCGCGGTGCCGTCGCTGACCATCCAGGTCGGAACAGCGCTTGCCGAGATCGAGCGCAGGGTGACGCTTGCAACGCTGGAGCACCTTGGCAATCACAAGGAAAAGACTGCTGCAGCGTTGGGCATCAGCCTGAAGACCCTCTACAACCGGTTGAAGGAGTACGCAGCCTTGCCGGATGGCACCTTGGCCAATCAGACGGCCGTGGAGGAGGGGCACTGACGGCCCGCGGCGATCTTCGTGGCGGGCCTCCTCTGGAAGTCTTGAAAGGAGAAATGCCCATGAGCCACGATGACATCGTCGATACCTTGAACGACCTGATCGAAACCTCGAAGGACGGCGGTCTAACGGTTTCACCGCGTGCGCCAAGCACGTGAAGTCGAGTGAGCTGCAGAACCTCTTCCTGCGCCGGGCGGAAGAGTGCCGCGCAGCGGCAAGCGAGCTGCAGACCCTGGTGATCGAGTACGGCGGCAAGCCCGACTCGGGCGGGTCGGCCACCGGTGCGCTGCACCGCGGCTGGGTGGCCGTGCGCGGCTCGCTGTCGGGCTACAGCGACCACGCGATGCTCGAAGAGTGCGAGCGTGGCGAAGATGCTGCGCTCGGCCGTTACCGCGCTGCGCTCCGCGAGGAAGGGCTGCCCGAAGCGGTGAGGGCGGTGATTGCGCGCCAGCAACTCGGCGTGCAAGCCAACCACGATCAGATCAAGCGCCTGCGCGATCTCGACAAGGCGGCGTGAGGTCGCCTGCGTGAACGAGAAGGCCGGCATCATGCCGGCCTTTTTTCTGCGGTCTGGGACTTGCGTTGCTACTGAAGCGGGCCCATCGTCGACGAGCTGAGTGCGCCGCCGGACGACCAGCTGTCGCGCCGGCCGATGGTCTGGATCAACTGGTCGAGTTCCTGCGACGACTTGGGCGGCGCGTCTTCGTCGGGCGTGTCGGCCAGCGGTTGGCCGGGCGGCACCTCCAGCCGCGCGATGGACGCGCCTTCACGTTCGCCGACCGCGGGCCATCTGGCCATCACCGCCTGGGGCGTCTGCGGGTCCGCAAAGCGCGCCCGCGCATCGACCAGGCCTTCGCGCAAGGCGCCGCGGAAGAAATCACCCACGAGCAGGATGGCGTTGTGCCCGCCCTGGCCCCAGTAGTCGCTGCGCATGGTCACGCGCGAATCGTTGAAGCCGACCCAGGCGCCGGCCACGAGCTGCGGGTGCATGAGGATGAACCAGCCGTCGGTGTTGTTCTGGGTGGTGCCGGTCTTGCCGGCCACGTCGGCCTGGGTGATGCCGAACCGCGTGCGCACCATCGTGCCGGTCCCTTGGGTCACCACGCCGCGCATCATGTCGACGAGCGTCGACGCCGTCTCCGGCGACATCGCGCGGCGCGGCGACGAGCCGAACTCGGCGATGACGCGGCCCTCGCGGTCGCGAATGCGTTTGATGACCAGCGGCTCTCGCCTCACGCCTTCGTGGGCGATGGTGGCGTAGGCGTTGACCATTTCCAGCAGCGTGACCGGGCTCGTGCCGAGCGCGAGCGAGGGCACGGGGTCGAGCCGGCTCTGCGTCACGCCGCTGGCCCGGGCGAATGACACCACGCGGTCCACGCCCACGTCTTGCATGACCTGGGCGGTGATGATGTTGCGCGACTGCACCAGGCCGTCGCGCAGCGTGAGCGCCATGCCGCTCGGGGCCGTCATGTCGGTGGGCTTCCATACGCTGCCGTCGCCGCTTCGGATCTCGACCGCCTGGTCGAGGTAGGCGCGCTGCGGGCGGATGCCGCCTTCGAGCGCCGCACCGTAGACGAAGGGCTTGAACGTCGACCCCGGCTGGCGGGTGGCCTGGGCCACGTGGTCGTACTGGTCGTGCTTGAAGTCGCGGCTGCCGACCCAGGCCTTCACCTCGCCGGTGGTCGGGTCCATCGCGGCGAAACCCGCTTCGAGGCGTGTCTTGCGGGCTTTGAGGGCAGCGAGCCAGTCCTTGTCGGCCAACAGCTGCTGCAGGGCGCGGGCCTCGCTCTCGCCGCTCTCGACCGCACGGCGGAACTCGGGCGTCTCGCGCACCGCGGCAGCCAGCAGCTCGGGGCGCTGTTTCCAGAAATGGCCGAAGGCTTCGGCACGGCGCGGCAGGCGTGCGCCGCCCAGCGAGGTTTCCACCAGCTCGGCCTGGCTCCACTCCACATTGGCGATCTGCTGCAGGGCCTCGGTCTGGCGGGCCACCGCGTGCTCAGCGGCGCGCTGCAGCTCCATCTCGAGCGTGCTCTCGATCACGAGGCCGTCGGCATACAGGTCGTGGCCGGTCGATTCGGCCCAGGCGAGCAGCCATTTGCGGGCGTGGCCGGTGAAGTGGGGCGCGGGGCCGGGTGCTTCGGCATAGCGGTTGAGGCTCACCCGCAGCGGCTGTGCGGCGAGAGCGTGCAGGCGGTCGGCCTGCAGCGTGCCGCGCTTGTGCATCTGCGCGAGCACGAGGTTGCGGCGCTCGCGCGCTCGCTCGGGGTTGAGCACCGGGTTGTAGTAGCGCGGGCCCTTGAGCATGCCCACCAGGGTGGCGCTCTCCACCTCGTTCAGCTCGGCGGCCGACTTGTTCCAGTAGGTGCGTGCGGCCATCTCCACGCCGACCGCATTGAAGAGGAAGGGCGCGGTGTTGAGGTAAGCCTCGAGGATCTGCTGCTTGCTGTAGTGCTCTTCGATTCGCAGGGCCGTCACCAGCTCCTTGAGCTTGCGGTGCAGCGAGCGGCTTCGGCCGATCTCTTCGGGGAAGAGGTTGCGCGCCAGCTGCTGCGTGAGCGTGGAGCCCCCTTGGGTGCGCCCGGTGGCGGTGTTGTAGATCGCGGCGACGAGGCGCTTGTAGTCGACGCCGCCGTGGTCGTGGAAGCGGTGGTCTTCGGTGGCGAGCAGCGCGTCGATCAGATGCGGCGACACCTCGTCGACCGTCACCCGCTGTGTCGGGCCGCGGCTGAAGGTGGCCAGGAGTTCGCCGTCGGCCGAGAGCACGACCGAGGGCCGGGCGGAGGTGACCTGGCGCAGGTCCTGCACGTCGGGCGTGTGACGCACGAGGTGGGTGATGTAGGTGGCACCGGCCACAGTGGCGAGCACGGCGCCCGCGACGCCGGTCCACAGGGCGATGCGGGCGTGGCGCCACCGCCTCGCGCGAGGCGCTTTTCCAGGGGAAGGAGGCGACGTGTCGGCAGCGGGCGGTGGCATGCCGGCATGGTCGTGCGGCACCGGTGCAAACGCTGTAGGACGGTAAGCCAACGCGTGGTCAGCGGCGCGCGGCTTTTGTGCTGCGGCGGTACGATGAACCGCTTTACACGACCCCTGCCGAGGAACACGACCGATGCGCATCCAGGACCTGCTGCCCACCGAGCTGCCCATCATCCAGGCGCCGATGGCCGGCGTGCAGACGAGCCGGCTGGCCATCGCCGTCATCGATGCGGGCGGCGTGGGCTCCCTGCCGGCCGCGATGCTCGCACCGCAGGCGCTGCAGGACGAGCTGAAAGCCCTGGCGGCCCATGGCGGCACCTGGAACGTCAACTTCTTCGCCCACACCAACCCGGCCCCCGATGCAGCGCGTGAAGCGCGCTGGCGCGCACGGCTCGCGCCGTATCACGCCGAATATGGCATCGACATCGACAAGGTGCCGTCGGGCGCGGGCCGCAACCCGTTCAGCCACGAGATCGCCGACCTGATCGAGTCTTTCAAGCCGCCGGTCGTGAGCTTCCATTTCGGCCTGCCGGCGCCCGACCTGCTGCAACGGGTGCGCAGCTGGGGCTCGCGCATCCTCTCGTCGGCGACGACGGTCGATGAAGCGCTGTGGCTGCAGGAGCAGGGGGTCGATGCGGTGATCGCCCAGGGCCTGGAAGCCGGTGGCCACCGCGGCCATTTCCTAGACCACGACCTCACGCGCCAGCAAGGCACGATGACCTTGCTGCCGCAAATCGTGGCGGCGGTGCGTGTGCCGGTGATCGCCGCCGGGGGCATCGTCGACGCCAACGCGGTGAAAGCCGCAATGGCGCTCGGCGCCTCGGCCGTGCAGGTGGGCACGGCCTACATGCTGTGCCCGGAGGCGCAGACCTCGGCGCTGCACCGCGCGGCGCTGCGCAGCCCGCAGGCGCGGCACACCGCGCTCACCAACCTCTTCACCGGCCGGCCGGCCCGCGGCATCGTCAACCGGGTGATGCGCGAGCTGGGGCCGTTGTCGCCCGATGCGCCCGAGTTCCCGACCGCCACCGCGGCCATCGCGCCGCTGCGCGCGGCCGCCGAGGCCAAGGGCCTGGGCGACTTCACGCCGCTGTGGTCGGGGCAGCGGGTGGGCAATCTCGAAGGGGTGGATGCGGCCACGCTCACCAAGGCGCTGGCGGCAGGGCTCTGAGCCCACGGCCAGCGCCGCGTGCCGCGGGAGCATCGTTTGCTCGACCCGGTCGAGTCCACTCACCCCGGAGGCCCGATGAAGATGCGCTCCTTTCAAGTTCCGCTCGCGTTTTCGGTCGTGCTTTCATGCGCCGCAGCCAATGCGCAGACGACTGCCGGCGCTTGCCAGCCGCTGGAAACCCGGGCGGCCAATGCGCCGTCGCAACGGCCGGCGTTTGCGGGCCAGACACGTGCGTGTGTCGCGGCACGCTCCAGCGGCTTCAAGGTCACGGTGCTCGCCACCGGCCTGGTCAGGCCCTGGGCGGTGGAGCCATTGCCGGATGGGGCGTTGCTGGTGACCGAGAAGCCGGGGCGCATGCGCATCGTCTCGGCCACCGGCACCGTGGGCGCAGCCCTCGGTGGCCTGCCCAGCGTCGACGCGCGCGGGCAGGGCGGCCTGCTCGACGTGGCGCTCAGCCCGGGCTTCGACACCGATCGCACCGTCTACTGGAGCTACTCGGAGCCGCGCGAAGGCGGCAACGGCACGAGCGTGGCCAAGGGCGTGTTGTCGGCGGATCGCACACGGCTGGAACGCGTCAGCGTCATCCTGCGCACCTCGCCCACCTACGACGGCGACAAGCACTACGGCTCGCGGCTCGCCTTCGGCCCCGACGGCATGCTCTATGTGACCACCGGCGAGCGCTCCGATCTCGCGACACGCCCGCAGGCCCAGCAGATGAACAGCCACCTCGGAAAGGTGCTGCGCATCCGGCCCGACGGGAGCGTGCCGCCCGACAACCCCTTCGTCGGCCGCGCGGGCGTGCTGCCCGAGATCTGGTCGCTCGGCCAGCGCAACATCCAGGCGGCGGCGTTCGATGCGAAGGGCGGCCTGTGGGTCGTCGAGATGGGCACCCGTGGCGGCGACGAGCTTCAACCTCATCGAGAAAGGCCAGAACTACGGCTGGCCCCTCATCGCCTATGGCGTGGAGTACTCCGGGCGGCCGATCGGGCCTGGCACCACGTCGCGCGACGGCCTGGTGCAGCCCGTCTACTACTGGGACCCGGTCATCGCGCCCTCTGGGGCTCAGTGGTACAGCGGCGACGCATTCCCCGCGTGGAAGGGCAACCTTTTCGTCGGTGCGCTGCGGGAGCGCAAGCTCGTGCGCCTCGTCATCGAGGGCCAGCGGGTGGTGGGGGAGGAATGGCTGTTGGCCGATCGCGGCAAGCGTGTGCGCGACGTGCGACAGGACAAAGCCGGTGCGCTCTACCTCGTGACCGACGAGGACGACGGCGAGGTGTGGAAGATCACCCCGGGGCCCTGAGGCTGGCGAGGCGCCGGGCACGCGCGATCAGCGATCAGTCGACCTCGGCGCAAAACTCGCCATCGGGCACGAGGCAAGACGAGCTGCTCTCGCCTCCGCCCAGCGCCACGCCCCGTGTGAGCAGCTTGCTCGTGGCCAGCCGGTTGGCCTCGGCGGTGGGCAGCATCACCCACATCTGGCCGCGGTGCTTGGTGGAGCGGGCCATCTGGCCGGCTTCGTTGCCGAAGCCCCAGAAGTAGTCGGCCCGCACCGCGCCGCGGATGGCGCCGCCGGTGTCTTGCGCGAACACCAGGCGCTGCATCGAAATGGCCGAGCCCTTGGGCGCCGGGGCGCTCAGGTAGACCGGGTAGCCGAGCGGCGTGACGCGCGGGTCGACGGCCACCGAGCGGCCTGGCGTGAGCGGCACGCCCAATGCGCCTTGCGGGCCTTCGGTGAGCGGCCGGTCGGCCACGGTCTTGAAGAAGACGAAGCTCGGGTCAGCGGAGAGCCGACCGGTGACGGCGGTCTTGGCAGGCGTGGCGGCGGGAGTCGTCGGGGGAGGAGGGCGCTTGGCGGGAATCCCCGCGTTGGAGCCGGCGTTCGATCCGCCGGCAGGCGTGTTGGGCGACTTGCGTGCGCCTTTCAGCAACTCGTCGACCAGCGGATCGACCTTGGCGCTCGACGCCGTGGTGCCTTGTGCAGGCTTGTTGACCGACATGCCGCGCGTGAGCACCGGCGCCTCGTCGGCCGCCTCCTCGGTCGTGTCGCCTTCGATCACGAAGCTGTCGGGCTGCTCCGGGCCTGGGTCACCGATGCCGCGCGTGGCCACGCGCACGTTCTGCCGGGGCACCACGCGCAGTGGCTTGAAGGGGTGGCCGTTCTGCTCCGCGTATTGCAGCCGCATGATCTGGCCGTCGGGCATGCGCACGCGCCCCGACCCCTGCACCTGCATCGCATAGAGCGCGAGCGGGTCATTGACCCACACCACCACGGGAGCGTCGATGCCTTGTGGCAGGCCCAGCGCTTCGAGTTCGGCGCGGGTGTAGTAGGGCTCGACACGGGCGTCGGGCGCGCCGGGCCGGCCGACCAGGCGCACGCGCAGGCGGCGGTCGCGGTCGTCGAGCTGGAAGCGGCGCATGTCCATCGCGTAGGTGGCCGCATCGCCCGGCTGCGCGGGCAGCAGGAGGTTGCCTTCGGCGCGCACGCGCACGACCGAGCGGCGCTGCGCCTTGGGCACACGCGTCCAGTCGATGGTGTAGAGGTCGCGCGGCACGCCGAGCACCGGCGTGTTGAATTCGGCATCGCGCTGCATCTGGCCTTCGAGCAGGGGCTCGAAATAGCCGGTCACGTCGCCGTCGCCGCGGGCGTCGGTGTGCAGGATGCGCAGCAGCGTGAAGCGGCTTTCGAAGAAGCTGCGCATCGCGCGGGTGTTGGGTGGCACGGTCTTGGCCGAGGCGCAGATCTCGCGCCAGTCGTCGCGCTTTTGCAGCACGTCGCACGAGTTGCGGAAGGCGCTCCAGCTGGCGCGCATGTCGTCTTCCTGCCAGCCGGGCAGCTCGTCGTAGCTTGCGAGCTTGAACATCGCATTGCGGGTACGCACCTCGCTCGGCCCCTTGGGCCCGGCCTTGGCGCTGCCCGCCGGCACCCGCTGGGGCGTGTTCGACAGGGCGGGTGCAGGTGTGCCGGCGGGCTGCGGCGCGGGCGCCGACGTGGCTGCGGGAGGCGGAGCCTTGCTGGACGAACAGCCCGCGAGGCCTGCCACGACGGCGAGCGCGAGGCCCAGGGCGGTGCGGGTCGGCAGGCGGTTCATGGTGAGAAGCCTAGGCCTTGCGTGGCGGCGGTCCAACTGACCTTCGTCAACCGGGGCCTCCTCCATCTGCCGGATGACCTTGGTCACGCGGCGCACCCAGGCGCCGCCGGTATTCTGCGGACGACTCTCGGGGGAGCCTCGTGCGCCCCTGCCTTCTTGACGAACGATCGACGAACTCGAAGCTCGCACCATGACCCAGTTCTTTCTTCCCCAGGACCGTCGCCGCTGGTTGCTTTCGGCCTCTGGTGCCGCGGCCGCGGTGGCGTTGCCCGGCTGCGCGATGTTCAGCAGCGGCCCGGCCACGCTGAGCACCACCGTCGTGGCCTCGGCGCAGGTCAACCCCGATGCGCGTCGCCGCCCGTCGCCGGTGGTGGTGCGGGTGTTCGGCTCAAGGCGCCCACGCTCTTCGAACAGGCGGACTTCGTGTCGCTCTTCGAGAAAGACCAGGCCCTGCTGGCGGGCGAGCTGGTGAGCCGCGAGGAGTTCGTGCTGCGCCCGGGCGAGAGCAAGCCGATCAACAAGCCGCTGTCGCCCGACACCAAGTTCATCGGCGTGATGGCCGCCTTCCGAGAGCTGGAGCGCGCGCGCTGGCGCGCCGTGGTGCCGGTGGTGGCCAAGAAGAAGAACGTGGTCGAGATCACCCTCGACGGCATCGTGCTCCAGGCGAAGCGCACGTCTCCCAAGTAAGCGTCCGAAGCAAGCAAGACAACCTCAAGAAGACACAACCCATGAGCTGGCGCGCCAAAGTCGTGTGGTCCTCGGGCATGTTCCTGCAGCCCCATCACTTCCAGCAGGAAACCCGCTACCTCGAACGGCTGGTCGATGCGCGTGCGCGTTGCCTCTCGCCGTTCGCCTGGGGCTTCGCCGACCTGGAGCTCGACGAGGGCCTGCTCGCGCTCGGCAAGGTGGGGCTCACGCGGGCGAGCGGCATGCTGCCCGACGGCACGCCCTTCGCGATGCCGCAGCTCGACCCGCTGCCCGCGCCGCTGGAGATCTCGCCCGACGTGAAGGGCGAGCTGATCTACCTCGCCCTGCCGCTGCAGCGCGAAGGCCTGAACGAAGTCGACTTCGCGAACGGCTCCGGCGACGGCGAGCTGGCCCGCTTCACCGCCATCGAAGAAGAGGTGCGCGACAACACCGACGCCTCCGACGAGCCCACCACCATCCAGACCGGCAAGCTGCGCCTGCGCCTCGTGCGCGCGAAAGAGGCGGGCGAGGCCTACGCACTGCTCGGCGTGGCCTTCGTGGCCGAGCGCCGCAGCGACGGGCAGGTCACGCTGGAGCGCCACTACATCGCGCCGCAGGTGGCCATCGATGCGACCGCGCAGCTCTCGGCGAGCGCCTCGCTGCTGCACGGCCTCATCCAGCAGCGCGCGCAACATCTGGCAAGCCGCATGGGGCAGCTCAGTCATGGTGTCTCCGAGATGGCCGACTTCCTGATGCTGCAGACGCTCAACCGCAACGAGCCCATCTTCAGCCAGCACGCCGCCACGCCGGTGGCGCACCCGCGCGAGCTGCACGGCGACTGCCTGCGCCTGGCGGGCGACCTCGCCACGCTGTCGAGCAGCGCCCGCCGCCCGCCCGAATTCCCGCCGTACCGGCATGACGATCTGGCGCGCACCTTCACGCCGGTGTTCGACGCGCTGCGCGGCATGCTGACGGCCGTGCTGGAACAGAAAGCGATCCAGGTCGAGCTGGTCGATCGCAAGCACGGCGTGCGCACCGCGGTCGTCAGCGACATCGAGCTCGCGCGCAACGCGACCTTCTATCTCGCGGTCAACGCGCAGCTGTCGCACGAGCAGCTGCGCCAGCGCTTCCCGGCGCAGACCAAGGTCGGCCCGCCCGAGAAGATCCGCGACCTCGTCAACCTGCAACTGCCCGGCATCAGCCTCGCTGCTCAGGCGGTCGCGCCGCGGGAACTGCCGTTCCACGACGGCTTCTTCTATTTCAAGCTCGAGCGGGGCGGCGAGCTGTGGAAGCCGATCGAGCAGAACGGCAGCTTCGCGATGCACACCGCGGGAGATTTCCCCGGCCTGGAGCTGGAGTTGTGGGCCGTCCGCAAGTGATGCGGTGCCGCTGATCCCCTACACCTGAACAAGAGCCTGCGATGAGCAACTCGACACCGGACGACCCGTTCGCCGACATCGACACCGGCCGCACCTTCATCATGCCCACGCCGGGCGGCCGTGCGGCAGCCGCGGCGCCGGCCGCAGCGATGCCCCGCATGGGCGCCGCCGGCGTTGACGTCGCCGCCGACATCGGCACCCCCGAGAGTGGCCTCAACCCGCTGGTGGCGCTGGCCAACCCGTTGCTGGCGCTCGTGCCCCAGGTGCGCGCCACCACCCACCTGGCCGACCCGGCCGCACTGCGCGAGTCGATGGCGCAGGGCGTGCGCGAGTTCGAGGCCGCCGCCCGCGCCAAGGGCATCGCGCCCGAGCGCGTGCTGGCCGCGCGCTACATCCTGTGCACCCTGCTCGACGAGACGGCGGCCAGCATGCCCTGGGGCGCCTCGGGGCAGTGGGGCCGGCACAGCCTGCTCGCGATGTTCCACAACGAGACGGGCGGTGGCGAGAAGGTCTTCCAGCTGATGGCCAAGCTGGCCGAGAACCCCGCGGCCAACCGCGACCTGCTGGAACTCATCTACGCCGTGCTGTCGCTCGGCTTCGAAGGCCGCTACCGCGTGGTCGACGGCGGCAAGGCCCAGCTCGAAGCGGTGCGCGAGCGGCTTGCGCAGATCCTGCAGAAAGAGCGCGGCGCCTATGCGCCGGCGCTCGCGCAGAACTGGGAAGGCGTCAAGCCGAGCAAGCGCAGCATGCTGACCTGGCTGCCGCTGTGGGTCACGGCCGCCGTCGTGGCGCTGCTGCTGGTGGCGGTCTACAGCTTCCTGTCGTTCAGCCTGAGCGGCGACTCCGACCCGGTGTTCGGGCGCATCCAGGAGCTGCGGCTCAACCCGCCGCAGCCGCCGGTGAAGCTGCCGGCGCCCAAGCCGCGGCTCGCGCAATTCCTCGTGGCCGACATCAAGGGCGAGCAGGTGACGGTGCGCGACGAGGTCGATCGCTCCGTCGTCACGATCCGCGGCGACGGCCTCTTCGCGCCTGCGAGTGCTTCGCTGACGTCGGAGCGCGAGGCGCTGATGAAGCGCATTGCCGAAGCCTTGAAGCAGGTGCCGGGCGCGGTGGTCGTCACCGGCCATACCGACAACGTGCGCATCCGCACCGCGAGCTTCCCGTCGAACTGGCACCTCTCGGAAGAGCGGGCCAAGACCGTGCGCGAGATCCTGGTCGGCAACGGCCTGCCCGCCGACCGCGTGCGCGCCGAAGGGCGTGCCGACGGCGAGCCCGTGGCGACCAACGACACCCCCGCCAACCGGGCCTTGAACCGCAGAGTGGAGATCACCTTGTTCGTGACGCGCGGAGCCGGATCATGATCAAGAAGATCCTCGGCATCATCTTCAATCCCTGGGTCCTGCTGGTGCTGGGCCTGCTGGCGCTGTCGCTCGTCATCTGGATCGTGGGCCCGCTGGTGGCCGTCGGCAATTGGCGGCCGCTCGAGACCCCGACGGCGCGGCTCGTGTTCATCGGCCTCATCGTCCTGCTGATCGTGCTGCGGCAGGTGTGGAAGCTCGTTGCGTCGCGCAAGAAGAACGACAAGGTGGTCAACCAGCTGCTGGCGCCGGCCGCGTCTGAGAGCGCGGGCGATGCCGAGCTGAAGACGCTCAACGAGCGTTTCACCAAGGCGCTGCAGACGCTCAAGACCGCCAAGTTCGAGCAACCGCAAGGCGGCATCTCGGGCCTGTGGAGCGGGCTGTCGTCGCGCGTGGGCAAGCGGTACCTGTACGAGCTGCCGTGGTACGTGATCATCGGCGCGCCAGGCTCGGGCAAGACCACCGCCCTCGTCAACTCGGGGCTCAACTTCCCGCTGTCGGCCACCTCCGGTGAGCACTCGGTGAAGGGCGTGGGCGGCACCCGCAACTGCGACTGGTGGTTCACCGACCAGGCCGTGCTGATCGACACTGCCGGCCGCTACACCACGCAGGACAGCCACAAAGACACCGACGCGAAGGCTTGGGCAGGCTTCCTCGAACTGCTCAAGCGCAGCCGTCCGCGCCAGCCGCTGAACGGAGTGCTGGTCACCGTCTCGGTGACGGACCTGCTCACGCAGAGCGCCGCCGAGCGCCAGCTTCACGCCGCCACCGTGCGCGCCCGCCTGCAGGAGCTGCACCAGCACCTGGGCATGCGTTTCCCGATCTACCTGCTCGTCACCAAGACCGACCTCCTGTCGGGCTTCATGGAGACGCTTGGCGACGTCGACAAGGACACGCGTGCGGCGCCCTGGGGCTTCACCTTCAAGCTCGACAAGCAGCAGCGCAGCGACCTGTCGGCGTTCAGCGCCGAGTTCGATGCGCTGGAAAAGCGCCTGACCGACGGCCTGATCGGCAAGCTGCAGCTGGAGCGCGATGCCGGCCGCCGTGCGCGCATCTACGGCTTCCCGCAGCAGTTCGAAGCCCTGAAGGGGCTGCTCAAGGACTACCTGGAGCAGGTCTTTTCGCCCTCGCAGTTCGAAGCCCACCCGCTGTTGCGCGGTGTGTACTTCGTCAGTGGCACGCAGGAAGGCACGCCGATCGACCGCATGCTCGGCCGCATCGCCCGTACCTACCGGCTGGAGCGCACCGTGGTGCCGCCCAACCAGGCCAGCGGCAAGAGCTACTTCCTGCAGCGCCTGCTGAAGGAAGTGGTGTTCGCCGAAAGCGGCCTGGCCGGCACCGACCTCAAGTGGGAGCGCCGCCGCGGTTTCCTGGCGCTTGGCGCCTACGTGGCCATCGGCCTCGTGAGCGCCGCCATCCTCACCGCCTGGGGCATCAGCTACTTCGGCAACCAGCGTTATGTCGACAAGGTCGGCAGCGCCGTCGAAGAGGTGAAGAAGCTGGTGCAGGCCACGCCCAACCGCAACTCGCCCGACGTACTGGTGCTGCTGCCAGCGCTCGAAGCCACCCGCGACCTGGCACGCGCGAGCATCGGTGACTCGGTGCCCTGGTCGCTCGGCTTCGGCCTCTACCAGGGCAAGAAGCTCGATGCCGCCTCACAGCAGGCCTACCGCCGCATGCTGATCGACGCGGTGCTGCCGCGCATCGCCCTCGGCATCGAGGAGCAGCTCAAGACCGGCAATGACAACCCCGAGCTGCAGTACGAGGCCCTGAAGGCGTACATCATGTTGTACGACCCCGAGCGTTTCGACCCCAAGGCCTTGAAGCTCTACGTCACCGCCGAATGGGAGCTGACGCTGCCGCGTTCGGTGACCACCGAGCAGCGCGCCGCGCTCGAATCGCACCTCGACGCGCTGCTGGCCGAAGGCGCCGTTGTGTCGCCGCTGCCGGAAGACAAGAACCTCGTGGCCCAGACGCGCACCCGGCTTGTCGCCACGCCGCTCACCGAGCGCATCTACCGCCGCATGAAACGGCAGGGCCTGGGTGCGGAGTTTCCCGACTTCACCGTCGTGAGCAAGGCCGGGCCTGGGGCGCCGCTCGTGTTCACCCGTGGCAGCGGCCAGCCGCTGACCAAGGGCGTGCCGGGTTTCTTCACGCACGACGGCTATCACAAGGGCTTCCAGCGCGAGGTGGAGCGTGTGGCCGGCCAGCTGGCCGACGAAGAGAGCTGGGTGCTGGGCGTGACCGACAGCAAGCGCCAGGACGCGTTGAAGAACATGGACATCAAGCTCCAGCTCAACGACGAGGTGCGCCGCCTCTACCTCACCGAGTACGCCAAGACCTGGGAAGAGTTCATCGCCGACATCAAGATGGTGAAGACGGCCAACCTTGCGCAGGCGGTGCAGATGGCGCGTGTGCTGTCGGCACCCGACAACCCGCTCGTGCCGCTCTTGAAAGCCATGTCGCGCGAGACCACGCTGCGCCAGGGCAAGGACGTGGTGGGCACGGTGGAAGCCAAGGCACGCGATGCGCTGCAGAAGTCGCGCGACGACCTGATGCGCCTGCTCGGCAACCGCGGCGGCGTCCAGGCGGTGGAGCCGGGCCAGGCGATCGAGAGCATCGTCGACGACCGCTTCGTCGGCCTGCGGCAGATGGTGAGTTCGCCCGACGGCAAGCTGCCCGCGCCGGTGGACGGCACCATCGCGCTCATCAACGAGGTGTACACGCTGCTGATCGCGGCCGACACGGCGGTGAAGGGCGGCAACGTGCCGCCGCCGTCGGAGGTGCCCAACAAGGTGAAGGCCGAGGCCTCGCGCCTGCCCGAGCCGGTGCGCTCGCTGCTCAACACGCTGTCGGTGAGCGGCACCTCGGCCGCGCTCGAGATCACGCGCAGCAACCTGGGGCAGGCGATCAACACCGAGATCGGCGAGTTCTGCCGGCAGGCGGTGGCCGGGCGCTACCCGTTTGCGCGCGGCAGCCAGCGCGATGCGACGCCGGAAGACTTCGCCCGTCTCTTCGCCCCGGGCGGCCTCTTCGACACCTTCTTCCAGAAGAACCTCGTCAACTACGTCGACACCTCGGTGAAGCCGTGGAAGTTCAAGAGCGTCGACGGCGCGAGCATGGGCACCGACAGCTCCACGCTGCTGCAGTTCCAGCACGCCGCGATGATCCGCGAGACCTTCTTCCGAGGTGGCGGCAACCAGATCAGCGTGCGGCTCGACTTCAAGCCGGTCGAGATGGACGCGACCATCACGCAGTTCATCCTCGACGTCGACGGCCAGCTGGTGAAGTACGCGCACGGCCCGCAGATCCCGGCCAGCGTGCAGTGGCCCGGCCCCCGCGGCAGCTCGCAGGTGCGGGTGCAGATCACGCCGGTCACGGCCAGTGGCGCCTCGGGCCTCGTGACCGACGGCCCCTGGGCGCTCTTCAAGATCTTCGACAAGCAGCAGATTGAGCCGGCCGGTGGGCCCGAGCGCTGGAAGGCGACCTTCAACGTCGACGGCCGTCGCGCGGCCTTCCTGGTGACGACGAGCAGCGTCCGCAATCCTTTCCGGTTGCCGGAGCTGGAACAGTTCTCGTGCCCCGGCAAGCTGTGATGGCGCCGTGAACGAGTCGACTCTCCTCGACCTGCTCGCCGGCACGGGCGTCGAAGCGCCCGGCTGGTACGGCAAGCTCGCCATGCTGGGCGATTTCGCCAGCCGCCGGCTGCCCCAGCATTTCATCGACCTCTGCGACGGGTGGCTGGCGCGTGGCCTTGAAGCCAGTCAGGCTCAGCTCGGGGCCGGCTGGCTCAACGTCTACCTCACCGGCCCGATCTGGCGCTTTGCCTGGGCGCCGGGGGTGATCGATGCCCAATGGTGGCTCGGTGTGATGATGCCGAGCGTCGACAAGGTCGGCCGTTATTTCCCCGTCGTGATCACGCGCAACATGCCGGCACTGCCCGGCACGGCCGAAGGCCTCGACGCCCTGCAGGCCTGGTACGGCCACCTCGCCGCGGTCGCCTTGAGCAGCCTGCGCCCGGGTGCCACGCTCGAAGATTTCGAAACCACCCTCGCGCGCGCGGCGGTTTTCGGTGACAACGCGCACGTGGCGCCGGCCGCCGCCCAACTGCTGCCCGGCCGGGTGAGGCACACTCTGGCCGGCGCCGCGTCCTTGTCGACCTGGGCCCAGGGACTGCTGGTGGCCGATGCCTTGCAACGCTACGCCGGCCACAGCCTCTGGTGGCCCGACCATGCCGCGTCGCCCGACAACAGCCTGAGCGTGGCGCAGGGTCTGCCCGCCGCTCAACATTTCTCGGAGTTGCTGGAGGGTCGTTGGTGAGTTCTCCCGTTCCGCCGGACAAGACGGAAACATTGAACATGGGCAACCGCAGCTCGGCCACGACGTCAGCGGGTGCCGCAGGCATCGAGATCGACGGCAGCGGCAACGCACTGCCGCTCGGCCATCGCCTGCAGGAATACGTGATCGAGGGCCTGATCGGGGAGGGCGGCTTCGGCATCGTCTACCTGGCGCGCGACACCCAGCTCGGCCGCGTGGTCGCGCTCAAGGAATACATGCCCTCGTCGCTCGCCACGCGCGACGGCGAGCACCAGGTGTCGGTGCGCTCGATGCGCCACCGCGAGACCTTCGAGCTGGGCCTGCGCAGCTTCGTCAACGAAGCGCAGCTGCTGGCCTCGTTCGACCACCCGTCGCTGGTGAAGGTCTACCGCTTCTGGGAGCAGAACGGCACCGCCTACATGGTCATGCCCTACTACCAGGGCCCGACCTTCAAGCAGTGGCTGACCGAAAACGGCGCACGGCCCGACGAAGCCTGGCTGCTCTCGCTGCTGCACCCGCTGATCGATGCGCTGGAGGCCATGCACCACGAGCGCTGCTATCACCGCGACATCGCGCCCGACAACATCCTGCTGCTGCAGCATGCCGCCACGCAGATCGGCCGCCCGCACGCCGTGCGCCCGGTGCTGCTCGACTTCGGCGCCGCGCGCCGCGTGATCAGCGATGCGACGCAGGCGCTGACGGTCATTCTGAAATCGGGCTATGCGCCGATCGAGCAGTACGCCGAGTCGACGTCGATGAAGCAGGGCGCCTGGACCGACGTCTACGCGCTCTCGGCCGTGCTGTACGCCGCGATCACTGGCCGCGCGCCGCTGCCGTCGGTGAGCCGAATGGTGACCGACGACATGGTGCCGGCCTCGCAGGTCGGGGCGGGCCACTACACGCAGGAGTTCCTCGCCGCGATCGACCATGGCCTGGCCGTGCGGCCCGAGCATCGCCCGCAGGACATGGCGGCGCTGCGGCAACTCTTCAGCTTCGGCGTGGGCACGCCGTCGGTCGCACCCGTTGCCGTGCCGGCGGCGCCGGGCGCGTCGCCGCTCGCCGACGATGGCGCCACGGTGGTGATGACGCCGACGACGGCCCCGACGGTGCAGGTGCCCCGGCCGAGCCCGCCGCCGGCTGTGCCCTCACCGCCGCCGCTTCAGCCGCCTTCGGCGCCGGTGGCGGCTCCCCGACCGGCCGCGCCGGTGCCCCCGATCAAGCTGCTCAATCCCGACCCCGTGACGCCGGCTCCCTCACGCGCCGGCCTGTGGATCGCCGCTGGCTTGACGCTGAGTGCGCTCGCGGCGGCGGGCTGGTGGTTCGGCCTGCGCGACAACACGCCCGTTGCAGCGCCGCCGGCCGACCCCGGCCTGGCGACCGGCATGGCGGCCTCGCAGCCTGTGGCACGCGGCGATGCCGTCGCTCCACCGCCGCCGCCGCCTGCCGCCCCGGCCCCGGCGCCGTTCGGGATCGTCACCGCGCTGCAGGACATCGTGCGCCAGGCCGACCCGCTGCTCGGCGTGAACGCGCTCGCCGACAAGTCGGCGATCCAGATCGGGCGTGACAACCTGCAGTTCCGCCTGAAGTCGTCGCAATCGGGCTATGTCTATGTGTTCCTCGCCGGCACCGACAAAAGCCACATGTACCTGCTGTTCCCGAACGCCATCGACCGCGACAACCGCATCGAGGCCAACAAGGAACTGCTGCTCCCCCGCAAGGGCTGGCAGATCACCGCCGGCGGCCCGCCGGGCACCAACCACATCGTGACGATGGTGTCGCGACTGCCGCGCGACTTTTCGCAGGCGGGGCTGCGCGCGTCGAAGGACGACATCCCCGAATTCGACCTCGCGCGCGCCGAGCAGCTCTGGATGTCGCGCAGCGGCAAGGACAACCCCTTCGTCGGCCAGGCCGTGTGTCCGGCGCAAGGTGCGTGCGACGCCACCTACGGCGCGAGTCTCCTGACGATCGACGAAGTGCGCTGAGGCGCGTCGGCCTGTCGTTTGCTCGTGTGGCGCAGCGCACGCCGGGTGCGCGATTCCACGAGCAGGCCCATGCATGACTGGCAAGACTGACGGCAAACCGGTAAATCGTGCAGCGGACGACACCCCGTGGCTGGGCTCCTACTGGTCGCTCGCCGTCTTCATCGCCGCTGAACTGGCGATAGGAGCCGTGGTGCTCCGTCTGACGGCGGCCCCGCAGGTGGCGCCTCAGCCGGTGGCCGCGGCCAGCCTGCCGTTCACCACGAAGTCACCCACGACCCCGCTGGAAGACGTCGTGCGATGGGCCGTCGCGGGCGATGCCGGTGGCCGGCCTTTCATCGTCGTCGACAAGCCGGGAGCGCACGTGATGGCCTTCGATGCGCAGGGGCGCCTGCTGCAGCGCGTGCCCGCGCTGCTCGGCTCAGCGATCGGTGACGACACCGTCCCGGGCATCGGCGACAAACCGCTGTCGCAGATCAAGCCGGAAGAGCGCATCACGCCTGCCGGCCGCTTCGTGGCGCAGATGGGCGAGAACCTCACCGGAGAAGACGTGGTGTGGATCGACTACGACGCCGCGGTGTCGATGCACCGCATCCGCGTCGTCAAGGAGAGCGAGCGTCGCTTCGAGCGCCTCGCCTCGGAGACCATCTCCGACAACCGCATTTCCAACGGCTGCATCAACCTGCCGGTGGCCTTCTACGAGCAGGTGCTCAAGCCGCTGGTCGAAGCGGGGCCTACCGTGGTGTACGTGCTGCCGGAACAACGTTCACTGCAGGAAGTTTTTGCCAGGCGCCCCAGTGCCGCGCCGGCCCAGGCGCCGCGCCAACCGGTGCTCTGAGCGCGCCACTCAAACGAAAAACGGGCCGCGAGGCCCGTTGATCGTTCTCATCGAAAGGTGTCAGCCGCGGTCGGCACGTGCCGGCAACTCGCTGCTCGACGAATTGTCTGGCGTGCTGTTCGACATGTCGCTCGAGGGCGACGGGGTAGCGGTGCTCGAGTTGTCGACCGTGGTCGACGTCGACGGCTCGGTGCTGCTCATGGTGCCTGCCGCGGGGGTGGAACTGTCGGCGGCAGGGGCCGCAGTGGAGCTCTCGGCCGCGGGCGCTGCAGTGGTGCCGCTGCTGGGCTGCGACATCGTGCCGTCGCTGGTGGGCAGTGAGGTGGTCGAGGGAAGCTTGTCGGTGCTCGGGGTCTCGTACGGGCTCGATGCTGCATTCGGCGAATTGCTGTTCGGCACCGAGTCGGTGGTCTGGGCGATGGTCACCCCCGCTGCGCTCACCATGGCCACCACGGCGGCAATGCTCAAGGTCTTGGATACGTCTTTCATGTTCGAACTCCTTTTTCCGTCAACAAATCCGGCCTTGGGGGCCGCGACGAGACAAGGTGCCTCGGTACGCAGGGTGGGGCAACACCTGTTCCAAAGCCGGGGTTGCTGCGGACGAAAAACGTGTCGGACGATCCTTACTTGCGCCTAACAGGTGCTATCGGTTCACTTCACGAGCATCACGCGCATGCCGAGCGCACGGCCTGCAGGCCGGTCGAGCACCTGCACCGTGGCCTCGCGGGGCTTGAAGCCCTCGGGCAGCGGCTGGCTGCCGCGCACCACTTCATGCGAGGTGATCGACACCGGCACCGGCGTGAGCGCCACGGTGGCCTGGGGGCTCTTGGCTGAGCTTCCCAGCACCTGCAACTGCATCACCCCGGTCGTGGGCTTGCTGCCGGCGCGCTCGCGGGCGAGCACCACGTCGTAGACCAGCGCGCCACCGCGAACAGTGAAGCGGCCGGCCCGCACCTCGACCGTGCCGCCACGCGGATCGGGCGGCAGGGCGGCCACCGTGGTGGCCAGGTCGTCGCTCAGTCGCTCGATGCGCGTGCGGCTGGTGGCGAGTTCGTCTTGCAGCGTCTTGTTCTGGCTGGTGGTGGAGGCGAGCTTCTGCTCGGCGTTGCGGAGGGCCTGCTGCAGCCGCTTGCGTTCGGCTTCGGTGCTGTCGTAGGCGGAGCGCAGCTGTGCCGATTCATGGGCCGACAGGCGCGGCGGCAGGTAGCGCTCCTGCACGACGAGGACGCCGGCCACGCCGACTGCCACGCCACTCAACAGGAGCACCAGCCAGCGCGGCGGGCGGCCACGCTTGCGCCGGTGTCCGTACGACTCCAGCACCACGGGTTTCGATCGACCGAACATGCAGAAAATTGTCTCGGGTTCAGAGGGGGAATGAAGGGTACAACCATCACCCCCGCGCGGCGATTCCCGCTTTGAAACACGATGTGCAGGAGGGTCGAGCCGGGTCGATCGGCATGACCCCGGTACGATGTCGCGCCTCGCCTCCTTCCATGTCTGACACAGAACTGCACCTCCCCAACCCCCGCCATGCGCGCCGGGTGCCGGCCCACATCGACAAACCCGCATTCGAGCGCATCCGCCAGGCCGCCTACCTGCTGCCGCAGGTCGTGAAACCGAGCGACTACGAAGGCGAGCGCAGCGCCGAGGTCGAGGCCAAGCTTGACGAGCAGGGCCTGGTGCTGCTGCAGAAGGCGGTCTCGGGCGCACGGCCCAGCCGCTGGATCGCACCCGACCTGATGGACGTGGCCTTGCAGCACCTCGACGCCGTGGGCAACGGCCCCGGCGTGCGCCAGCTGATGCTTGACCGCACCGCCGTGCTCGATGCACTGGGCATCGCACGCGAAGGCGCCAGCTGGACGCGCGTCGTGAGCCATGTGCTCAAGCTCGCCGAGCCGGGGTGGCAGGTGCCGGTGCTGCACCACGTGCTGGTGGCGGCCGAAGCGGTCTGGGCCTACTACCGCAGCGGCGACCAGGACGCACTGCGACAGGCGCTCGGCCCGACGCCCGAGTACCCGCACGCCAAGGCGTTGCAGGCCCATCTCGACGCACTGGTGGCGCGCAGCCGCGCGCACAGCCCGGCCCACCTCGACTCGCTGCTGCCTCGGCTGCAGTCGGAGTGCGCGCTGGTGCATGCGACGACCAACCCCGGCGTGGTGAGCGAGGCCTGCACACGCGTTCAGGAGCGCTGGGCGCAGCGCGCCAGCGAACTCGAAACCCTGGAGGGTTTGAACCACGAGCTGGCCTTCCAGGGCTACCCCGACACCTTCGAACTCGCCCGCAACCTGCAGCGCAGCGTCACGCTCTACGTCGGCCCGCCCAACAGCGGCAAGACGCATGCGGCCTTCGAGCAGCTCGCGCAGGCGCACAACGGCGTGTACCTCGCGCCGCTGCGCCTGTTGGCGCTCGAAGGGCGCGACCGCCTGGTGGCGCGCGGCGTGCCGTGCTCGCTGCTCACCGGCGAAGAGAACGTGCCGGCCGACCGCGCACAGGTGGTGTCGAGCACCATCGAGATGATGGCCACGCGCATCCCGGTCGACGTGGCCGTGATCGACGAAGCGCAGATGATCTTCGACCCCTACCGCGGCTGGGCCTGGACGCAGGCCATCGTGGGGGTGCCGGCCAACGAGGTGATCATCATCTGCTCGGCGTTTGCGGTGCCGGCGATCGAGAACCTGCTCGGCCTGTGCGGGGAGCGCTGCAGCGTGCGGCGCTTCGAGCGCAAGCAGCACGTGGAGCTGCTGCCGCACCCGGTGCCGGTGTCAGCGCTGAAGCACGGCGACGCGGTGGTCGCGTTCAGCCGGCGCGACGTGCTCTCGCTGCGCGACCAGATCTCTGCCAACGGGCATCCGGTGTCGGTGGTCTACGGCGCGTTGCCCCCGAGGTACGCCGGCGCGAGGCCGAACGTTTTGCCAGCGGCGAGTCGCACATCCTCGTGGCCACCGATGCGATCGGCATGGGCCTCAACCTGCCGATCCGCCGGGTGATGTTCAGCACCCTGACCAAGTTCGACGGCGTGGCCGACCGCACGCTGGACGAATCGGAAGTGCACCAGATTGCCGGCCGGGCCGGGCGTTTCGGCATCCACGAAGAAGGCTTCGTCGGCGTGCTCAAGGAGGCCGAGCCCAACGCCGGCAAGGCGCTGAAGGACCTGCTCGCCAAACAGCCGCGGGCGCCGCGCCACTTCAAGGCGCCGGTGGCGCCCAACGGCTGGCATGTGGACACCATTGCCTCGCGCCTGCGCAAGACACGCCTGCGCGAGGTGCTCGATGTGTTCATGGAACAGCTGAAGCTCGACGACGCGCACTTCGCGGTGGCGGAGCTGGAGCAGATGCTCGACCTTGCGTCGGAGCTGGACCGGGTCGCGCCGCGCCTGTCGCTCAAGCAGCGCTTCGTCTACGCGCAAGCACCGGTCGACTCGCGCGCGGAGAGCCAGGTGCTGGAGTTCCTGGAGTGGGCCGGCGCGCATGCGCTCGTCGGCAAGGCCGGGCGGCCGTGGTTCCTCGACGCCGTGGACGGGCACAGCCGGCTCGACCGCATGGAGCAGGCACTGCGCTCCTGCACGCTGTGGCTGTGGCTGGACCTGCGCTTCCCTGGCGTCTACGGCCACGTCGGGGAGGTTCACGCGGCGCGTGAAGTGCTTAACGAAGGCATCGAACGACAGCTGCAAGGACAGCGTCCCCTGGCACAAATGCGCAGGGGCATGCGGCGGCGCTGAGTTATCGTTCTTGCCGGTACGCCGAGCCCATCGGTGAGCAAGAACGACAACATGCCTCAGGCGTCTGACTCTGTCGAAGCGCTCGCGCGCGACCAGCGGCGATTGCGCTGGGCCTTGTGGGGTCTGAACCTGCTGGTGGCCGGCTCGCTGGCCGTGCTGGCCGTGGTGTCGCTCAGTGCCAGCCGTGCGGTCTACACCGAGCGGGTGCGAGACACGACGGAGAACCTCGCCATCAGCCTTCAGGCCAGCATCGGGGCCGAGCTGAACCAGGTCGACGTCGGGCTGCGCCACCTGCGCGACGAGTTGAACCGCAACCAGGGGCACGCACAACTGCAAGCCATGCTGGCCGGCCAGCGGGCGCTCATCTCCTTCGTGGAAGAGGTGGGCATTGTCAGCTCGCGCGGCTCGGTCAGCGTGGTCGAGGGCGCGACACTGCCCATCGGAGCCGACGTCGCGGCTCATGATTTCTTCTCGAAGCTGCGCGACGCCGCGCAAGACGGGCCCGTGCTGTCGGAGCCGCTGCAGCTGGGTGCTGCCCAGCGCTGGATGGTGGTGCTCGGGCGGCGGCTGGTTGGGGCCGACGGGCGTTTCGACGGCATCGTCTACGCGTTGATCCCGGCCGACCACTTCGGCCGGCTGCTGGGCGGCGTGGGTCTTGGCTCGCAGGGTGCGATCAGCCTGCGGTCAGAGCGCTTGCGGCTGGTGGCACGCCACAGCGCCATTCGCGGGCAGGGTCCGGCGATCGGCAGTGCGCGCATTTCGACAGAGCTGACCCAGGCCCTTGCCGCCTCGCCGCTGCAAGGCTTCTACGTGGCGACCACCGTGCTCGATGGTGTCGAACGGTCCAATGCCTACCGGCGCCTGCGCGACTTTCCGATGTGGGTGGTGGTGGGCCTCGGCACGCGGGAGTTCTACGCGCCCTGGCGGGCCCAGGTGGCCTATGTGACGGGCCTCATGTCGGCGCTGGTCGGAGTGCTCGCGGTGGCTTCGATCGTGGGCTATCGGAGCTGGTCGCGTGCGCGGCGCAGCGTGCAGGCGAGGATGGAAGAGGGCGAGCGCAGTCGGGCCCTGCTGCGCACTGCGGGCGACGGCATCCACGTGCTGGACCGGCAAGGCCGCCTGGTGGAGCTGAGCGACTCCTTCGCGCGCATGCTCGGCCGCAGCCGGGACGACCTGCTCGGCTGCCACGTCGGCGAGTGGGACGCCAGGCTCGACGCCCGGGCCGTCGAGCAGTGGCTGCACGACTTCGAGCCTGGCGACGCCAAGCGATTCGAGACCCGGCACCGTCGCAGCGACGGCAGCCTCTTCGACGTCGAGATCGAGGCCCGCGCGACCCGCCTGCGCGGCGACGAGGTGCTCATCTATTGCTCGGCGCGCGACGTGACCGAGCGTAAGCGTCTGCTGCGCCAGCAGAAGGCGATGCTCGACAACGACCTCATCGGCATGACCCTGATGCGCAACCGCCGCAGCGTGTGGGTCAACCGGGCCCTTGAGCGCATCTTCGGATACGGGCACGGGGAGCTGACCGGTGGATCTTCAAGGAAGCTCTACGCTGACGACGCGGCCTACGAAGCCCTGGGGGCTGCTGCCTACGGCGTGCTGCGCACGGGTGGCCGCTACCGCACGCAGCTCGAGATGCGCCGCAAGGATGGAGAGCCAGTGTGGATCGACCTCAGCGGTGTGATGCTGTCGGACGACGAAGCGCTTTGGATGATGGTCGACATCACCGCCTTGAAGGCGCACCAGGCGCAGGTCGAATACCTCGCCTTCCACGACCCGCTGACCGGCCTGGCCAACCGGCTGCTGCTGGCCGACCGGCTCGTGCAGGCGGTGGCCTCGGCAGAGCGTGCCGCCCGATTCGTCGGCGTGTGCTATCTCGACCTCGATGGGTTCAAGCACGTGAACGACACGCACGGCCATGATGCCGGCGACGCCTTGCTGAAGGACGTGGCCTCGCGGCTGTGTACCGCCGTGCGCGCCATCGACACCGTGGCCCGCCTGGGGGGCGACGAGTTCGTGGTGGTGCTGTCGTCGCTCGAGTCGGTCGACGAGGGGGTGGCCGTCGCGCAGCGGGTAATGCTGGCGCTGGCAGAACCCTGCCAGGTGGCGCCCGGCGTCCAGGTGCAGGTGAGCGGCAGCGCCGGGCTCGCCTTCTACCCTCAGCACGGGCAGCAGACCGACCGCCTGCTCTCACTCGCCGATCAGGCGATGTTCCAGGCCAAGCGCGCGGGGAAGAATCGCTTGCACATCAGCGGTACCGAGCGCGAGGCGGTCGCGCCCGAGCGGCCTTGAAGGTCTTGGGCGTGTGCCAGTGACTCAGGGCGTGTTGGTGACGATCGTGACGCGCCGGTTTTCCGGGGCGGCCGGCACCTTGCGGTTAAGCAGGTCGGTGTCGCCCTTGCCCAGCGCCTTCAGCCGATCGGCCGAAATGCTGTGCTGCGCCACCAGGTACTCGCGCACGCTCTCGGCGCGCTGCTGCGACAGCACCATGTTGGCGTCGGCATTGCCGCGCGGATCGGCGTGGCCTTCCACGCTGAAGGAGTAGTCGGCCAGGCGGTCGTTCTTCAGCGCAGCGGCCACCACGTCGAGCTGCTGCTTGGCGTTGGCGGTGAGTTCGGCGGAATTGGTCTCGAAGGTGATGAGCAGCGAGGCGCTGGCCTTCTTCTTGGGGGCGGCGAGCACGCCGGCGCTGTTGTCGCGGCTGACCTTCAGGCTGCGGGTGAGCACCGGGGCGGGCTCGGGGGTGAGGGCGTCCAGCAGGTTGGCCTCGGTGACCTTGTTGCCCTTGAGCAGCGTGGTGCCCTCTTGCGCCCAGGGCGCGGCGCACAGCGTGGCGGCGAGCAAGGTGGCGACGATCTTCGAGGTGGGACGGGGCGTGATGCGGTGAGTGGTGCGCATGGGAATCTCCTGCGGGTCTTCTGACGGTCTGGATCTTGAACGATGCAAGGCCTTGTGGAAAGCGACCAAGGTCACCCGCCGGCGGTGGGCAGCGGGCCGGGCACGGTGTCGCTCCACAGCCCATTGAGGCGGGTGGTCTCGGCCGGGTCGCCGAGCCACACAGCGATGGCGCTGTAGTTGTCCTGCCGGGGCGAGGCGTGTTGCTCGATGTGCTCGGCCATGCGCTTGAGCCAGTCGGTCGGCGACGCGGCCACGGCAAAGTGCGCCTCGATGTCGCGCGGGCTGAAGTGCTCCCACCAGCCGTCGCTGCACAGCAGGAAGGCGTCGCCGTCTTCCACCGGCGCGGCGCGCTCGGTGGTGTTAGGGTCGATGCCGCCCTCGGTGCCCATGGCGGCGAGCAGCTGGTTCTTCTTGGGGTGGTTGAGCGCTTCTTCGGCGGTCAGGTAGCCGGCGGCGACCATCTGCTGCACCACGCTGTCGTCCTGCGTCACATGCATCACGCGGCCGTGGCGCAGCAGGTAGAGGCGCGAGTCGCCGACGTGCGTCCAGAGGGCCTCTTCGCGCCGGGCGTCGATCCACAGTGCGACGAGCGTGGCGTGCATGCGGTCGCGCTGCTGCCGGTCTTGCTGCTGCACCACCGCGTCGTGCGCCTGCATCACGACCTGCGTCAGCTCGCGGGGTGACGCCTGCACGGCGTTCTGCAGGGCGTGCGCGGTCAGGCGCACCACCAGGTCGGAGGCGATGGCGCCGCCTGCATGGCCGCCGGCGCCGTCGGACAGCACGGCATACCAGAACGGCCCGTTGCGCCCGTGGCGCAGGTCGTCTTCGTTGTGGTTGCGCCCACCCACCTCGCTGCGGGCGGCGATCTCGATCTCCAGCATGCGCGGCGTCAGACGGAAGGGTGGCGGGCCTGGTCCAGGCGGTCGAGCTGCTCTTCGTAGGCCTCGATGAAGGCCTTGCCGAAGAGGTCGTGGAAGTCTTCCTGCGCATCGTCGCGGATGCGCTTGTAGTGCTGCAGGTAGAGCTCCCAGAGCTTGGCGCGGCGGTTCATCGGCAGCACGCTGTCGAGCACCGAGTTGCCGGCGAGCTTGTTTTCCAGCTTGCCGGGCTCGAACTTGTCGAGCACGCCGGTGAGCGCCGCGCGCATACCGGCCATGGTGCCGATGGCGTGGCCGAGCAGGTCGTCCATCACGTCGTTCACCGCGACCGGGCCCATCATGAATCCGCGCATCGGCGGCTGCAGCAACTGCTCGATGGCCACGCCGGCATCGGGCGAGAACTTGAGCGGGTTGTTGTTGCGCGCCTGGATGGTCGTCACGTCGGCCTTCATCTCCTGCTTGGCCGCGGCGCGGATGTGCACGAGCTTGATGGTGCCGTCGATGGCGTGGTGCATGACCTGGCCGATGATCTTCATCATCTCGGGCGTGAGGCCTTGCGGCAGCTTGATGTTGACGCCGGCGCCTTCGCAGAAGGCGGCCCACAGCGCGTCGGGCGGGGCCGACGGGCCGGCCGCCAGCGGGGCGAGGGGGGGCCGGCGCGGTGACGGGCGGGATCTCGTCGAGCGGGGCGTGCGCCGAGTCGAACACCAGGCGCGAGGGTTTGACGCCGGGCACCGTCTCGGGGTCGTGACGCGGTGCGGGCGGTGGCGCCTTGAACGCCGCAGGGGCCGGTGCCGGCATGGAGACGGGCACGGGCGCCGGCGCCGGCCGCGGAGCGGGCTTGGGCGCCTGCACCGCGGGCGGCACGTAGGCCGCGCGCAGCTCGGGGGTGTGGTTGGAGGCCGTGGGCATGGCCGGCGGTGGGGGCGCCGACGCGGCACCCCCGAACATCGCCATCGGATCCTTGTTTTCGGCAGGCGCCCCTTTTGCGCTGCTCGGCGGCGTAGCCAGGAAGCCGGCCAGCGGGTCGGCGCCCGGTGCCGGCGCGCTGCCGAGGCCGAACATCGCATCCAGGCTGCTCGCCTGCGCGGGCGGCGTGCCGATCAGGTCACCCAGGCCCAGGTCGGCAGGCAGAGCGGACGAGGGCGCAGGTGCCGGGCTGCCCGCCATGAAGCCGGCCAGTCCCGTCTGCGCGGGGCTCGCTGGGGGTGGGGCCAGATCGGCGAAGGGGTCGAAGTCGTCGGGCAGGCGTGCGGCCACGGGGGCCGCCGGCACTGGGCCCGCGACGGGGGGCGGCGGAGCCATGGGTGCCGGCGTGCGCACGTGCACGGCGGTGGTCGGCGGGTTGGCGGGGGCGCCGCCCATCAGGCCGGCGAAGGGGTCGTCTGCGGTGGGTTTGACAGCGCTGCCGAGCAGGTCGGCAAACGGATTGGACGCACTGGTCGTGGTGGAGACTGTCGCGCCACCGAGGGCCGAGCGCGGGCGCGGGTTGGTCTTGCCTTCGGTGGCCGAGGCCTTGATGACCGTGCGCGCGTCGACCGGGGCGATCTGGGTGGCCGGCTCGGCCGCCTCGCCGAGTGACGCGCGCATGCTGTAGCTGCCGACGACGATCTCGTCGCCATGGCTGAGGTTGGTGCCTTCGCCCGGGTTGATGGGGCGGCCGTTGACAGTGATCGCGTTGGCGCTGCCGACGTTGCGGATGGAAAAGCCGCCGTTGCTGAACCACACCTCGGCCTGCAGGCGGGAGATGTGGCGCTCGGGATCGGGCAGGCTCAGGGTGTTGGTGTCGGAGCGGCCGATCGTGCCCCCGCGTTCGTCGAAATGGCCGGTGATGGCCTGCGACAGGGTTTCGCCTTTCAGGGTGTGCGCGCGGATCACGAGATGCATGAGAGCCAAGGGACGGGCCGCCGGCTTTCGGGCGTGGCGGCCCCACAGTTGTGTTTATCCGGCTTGGCGCCAAGTCCCGCAATGAACGAAAGTCATGCGGCCCCCATGCATGGCGATGGCGGGCAGCCGCCGCGCTGACAACGGCGGCCCGCGGGGGTGCTCAGATCAACCGCGGTCGGCGCGGGCGGGCAGGGTGCCCGAGCGGTTGCTGGTGCTGCTGCTGGTGCCCGTACCCGTACCCATGGTGCCGCTGCTGCTGCCAGTGCCCGTGGCGCTGCTGCCGGTGCCCATGGTGCTGGCGTCCGTGCTTGAACCGGTGCCGGAGCCGGTGGAGCCCATCGTGCCCGTGCTCGAGCCCGTGCCGGTGGTGCCCATCGTTCCGCTGGTGCCGGAGGTACCGCTCGGGCTGCCCGTGGTGCCCGGGGTCGGGCTTGCGCCGGTGGTGCCTGCCGCACCGTTGGTGCCGGCGTTCCCGTTGGTGCCGGACGTGCCGCTCGTGCCGGAGGTCCCCGTGGCGCCGGTCGATCCGCTGGTGCCGCCCGAGGACGATTGGGCGTGGCTGATGCCGAGGGCCAGCGCGGTGGCGGCGGCGGCGATGACGGTGAGGGTGGTCTTGAACTGCATGGTGTGAGTCTCCGTAGACGGGTTTGAGGAAGCCGCTCTGCGGCTGCCTTGCAGGGGCAATGGGTGTGCCGGGCGCTTTCCCCGGGGCAGTCGTGTGGCCCGCAGCGCAGCACCGGTTCTTCTTGCCGCAAAGACAGGCGGATTACCTTTGTCATGTGCCCACGCGGGGAGCCGATGCGACACTTTCCGCCGCAGTCGACCACCACCCATGAGCGCATCTGCCTGCCGGCCACGAGGCCCGAAGACTGCAAGGCCTGGCTGCAGGCAGCTGCGTTACGACAGAGGGACCCCACCCCATGAAGAAGAAGTTTGCACTGATGGCCGGCGCACTGGCGCTCTGCGCCGTCGCCGTGACCGCACAAGCCCAGGAGAAGCGCAACGCTGTTTCGTTGTTCGGCAATATCACGTCGTCGGATGACTACTCCACTGCCAACGTCAACGGCACCTACGAGCGTCTCGTGACCGACAAGCTGTCGATCGCCGTCGGCGCGACGTACACCAAGTTCGACTTCGGTGGTTTCGACAGCACGAGCCTGGGCATTACCGCCGGCGCCACGTACTACATCGGCCGCCCCTCGCAGGCGTCGAACATGCTCTTCTACGGCAAGGGCCTCATCGGCCTGACCCGCGCCGAAAGCCCTGCCGACAACGACACCGGCAACACCATCGGCATCTTCGCGGGCCTGGAGCAGCCGCTGAGCGAAGCCACCAGCCTCTTCGAGGAACTGGGCTTCCAGCGCACCGATGTCTTCAATGACACCCGCAACGAGATCGTGTTCAACATCGGTCTGAAGATCCGTTTCTGATGGGCACGCCACGCATCCTCGCCATCGGGCTTTTCGCAGGCGTTTTGGCGGCCTGCGCATCCAAGCCGGCTTCCTTACCCTGGCCGGCCTGGGTGCTGCAACCCGACGCCGCAGGCGGCGTGGCCGCGGCCGAATGTGTGGAGTCCAGCGGCAACCTGTCGCTGGACCGCACCCAGGCTGCTTCCTTGGCGCGCGTGACGCTCGCCCGCAACCTGGAAGTCAACATCCAGTCGAGCGACGGATTCGTCGCTTCCAGGACGGGCGCACAGTCGTCGCAGACCTTCCGCTCGAACGCCAAGCTGCTCAGCGAAAAGGCCCTCGCCAACACCCGCGTCTCGCGCCTCGAAGAGGTCTCTGCCGGCACGGGCAAGTGGCTGTGTGCCGAAGTGACGCTTGATTCCGCCGGCACGCGCAGCCTCGTCAAGGAGGCCGTCGCCAAGACCAACACCACCGCCTCGGCCGACGTGGAAGAGATGCTGCTGCAGCAATTCCGCCGCCGCTCGGTGCCGTCGCAGGTGTCGCAAAAGAACGTGCAGTGACCAACAACCGCTTGTTCGGCGCGCTGGTCGTCGCGCTGGTGTGCCTGGCGGTGAGCCCGTTCGCGTCGGCCGCCTGCAAGGTGATTGGCGATGGCGACACGCTGCCGGCCTGGGCCTCGCCGCAGGCCGCCGAAGACCCGGCCACGGTGAGCGCGGTGGGCTCGGCCACGATCGACGGCGACCGCCTGCCCGAAGCCCTGGCCGCGGCGCGCACGCAGGCCCTGAAAGACCTGGCCGAGCGCATCCGCGTGTCGGTGAGTTCGAGCGTCAGGCTCAACGACAGCAAGGTGAGCGAAGGCGGCAAGCAGGTGCTGCGCTCTTCGATCGAATCGGTGGCCGAGGCCACCACCAACGTGACCCTGCAGAACGTGCGCGCCGACCAGCAGTGGGTCGACGCCCGCCGCTGCCAGGCCTGGGTGCGCGTGTCGATCAGCCGCGCCGATTTCGAGCGCGCACGCAAGCGCGACCTGCTGCTGGGTTTGTCGAAGCAGGTGAGCGCGATGCTCGTGCTGGCCGAAGACGCAACCCAGCCGCTGGTGCAGCGTGAAGGCTCTGCCGCGGCGGCGGCGGCGCTGCTCGGCAGCAACGATTTCCGTGAGGTACCGGAGGTGCCCGTGGCGGCGCTCAGGTCGCGCCTTGGCGGGGTCGACAAGATGCTCGCGAAGATGAAGCAGGACGAGACCCGACTGCTCGGCCTCGCGCAATCGCACGTGCAGGCCTATGCCGAATTCAAGAGCGCGACCAACCCGGTCGAGCGGCTCGAAGCTGCCGGCCGCGCGCTGCGCCCGCTGCGCACCCTGCTCGCGGCCTCTTGGGTACCCGATGCGTCGGTGATCGGCTTCGCGGCGCAGCCGCGGCTGGTGTCGCTGCTCAACGAGGCGGGCTATACCTGCCTCGCGCGCAAGGCGGCGAACGAGGCGCAAGGCTGCCCACCCGAGGCGCTGGCGCAGGAGCGGCAGAAGGAATACTTCGCCGGCCGCCAGGTGACGCTCAGCTGCAGCTTGCGGCTGGGTGGCAAGGCCGAGCCGTGGACCAAGGCATGCGCCTCGCTCAGCGAGTCGCTCGCGAAGCTCGGCGCCCGCACGCAGGTCGAAGCTGGCGCTGGCAAGCCCGCTGCGGGGGTGACGCAGATTCGCCTCGACGCCGAGGGCCGCATCGGCAAACGCCAGGACCCGGAAGACAAGTCCACCGGCTACCGGTTTGAAGGTGCGGTGAAGAGCCAGGTGCGTGGGCTCGACAGCCCCATCGACGACAGCTACCAGGCCTTGACCGGCTGGAACCCGGTCTCGGACGCGATGGCCACCGACATCCTCGCGCTGAGTGCCGCCAAGCGGCTGGTCGAACGCATCGGGCAGAGCTGGCAATGAGGAGACTCGGGTTCCTCCTCGCTTCGCTTTTTGCCTTTGGCGCTGCGATGGCGCAGGAAGGCACCAAGGTCTCGGTCGCCGCCTACCTGAGCGACCCCAAGTTCGCCGCCTACGAGAAAGTGGCGCAGGCCCGCGCCGAAGAGTTGCTCAACGATTCGAAATACGTCGTGCTCGACGAGGCCAAGGCGCGCCAGCTCAAGAAGGGCTGGGTCGACCTCGCCGACCCGGGCCATGTGATCACGGCCGAAGAGTTCGTGAAGCGCGCCGGCAAGTACGACATCGAGAAGATCGTGCGGGTGGGCGTGAGCGTGAGCGTGAAGCCGGTGCTCGGCCTCTTCTACACCGCCACCGCCACCGCCGAATTCCGCGTCGTCGACAAATCGGCCAAGGTGCAGGCCTTCACGCTCAACGAGATGGGCACGCGCGGTGTGCCACCGTCCGACGGCTTGACCGAAGGCGCAGCCATCAGCAATGCGATCCAGCGCGCCATCGACGGCGCCGCGCAGCGAGCCGGCCTCACGGTGGTGAGCCCGGCGCTGCCCAAGGGCGTGCCGCTGGTGCTTGAAGCGGTGGCGAGCGCGCCGCCCGAGACCGAGCTGGCGCCGGCGAGCGCCGCCGTGGCCGAGGCGCCGTGGGTGTCGGCCGTGAAGCTCAACAAGGAAATGTGGCGCGGCGAAGACAAGGCTTGCGTGGCCGTCTCGCCCGACGGGCAGGTGGGGGCGGTCGGCGGCTACACCTGGGCGGTCGACCGACTGGGTGGCCTGGCCCGCACCTACGGCGGCCGCGTGCACCTGGTCGACACCGCCGCTGCGCAGGCGTTCAACGTGCACACCGTACACCCCGTGGGCAAGCGCGAGTCGGGCGAAGACGGCACCTCGGCACCCATCGCCTGCGGCTTCATCGGCAACTGGCGCTACCTCGTGGTGGCCACCGGCAACGTGCTCTCGTGCTACGACGTGGAGCGTGGTGCCGAGACTTGCCGCCTGAAGCTGCAAGGCGCACCCAAGCAGGCACAGCTCAGCGTCGGCCGCGTGGGCAACGGGGCCTATGTCGCGCTGCAGACCGAGAAGGCCAAGACCTACTACCGTGTGGCTGTCGCGAAATAAAGTCATGCAAGCGCAGCGAAGCAAACATCGAGGAACACCCGCGGATCCGGCTCCGCCGGTCCGCTGGGTGGCGCCCCTTGGGGGCAGGAGCGACAGCGACTGGGGGGCCCACTGACATCATGTGCCGCAACATCAAGACCCTGTTCAACTTCGAGCCGCCGGCCACCGAGCTGGAGATCCGTGACGCCTCGCTTCAGTTCGTGCGCAAGCTGTCCGGGTTCAACCGGCCGTCGCAGGCCAACGAGGCGGCGTTCGACAAGGCGGTGGAAGACGTGGCGAACGCGGCGCGGGTGCTGATCCGTTCCCTCGTCACCACCGCGCCGCCGCGCGACCGCGAAGTCGAAGCCGAGAAGGCCAAGGCGCGCTCCGCCGCACGCTTCGGAACGCAGGCGTGAGCCTCGTCGCGCGCTGCCTGCTGGCGCTCGTGTGCCTGGCCGCCGCGGGTGGCGCCTGGGCGCAAAAGCGAGTGGCGCTCCTGATCGGCAACTCGGCCTATGCGGTGGCCCCGCTCGTCAACCCGGCCAACGACGCGGCCGACCTGGCCACTGCGTTGAAGGCGCGCGGCTTCGAGACGGTGGTGGCGCTCAACACCACCAAGCGCGACATCAACTCGCGCGTGCGCGCCTTCGCCGACCAGATCACCCCCGGCACCGTAGCGCTCTTCTACTACGCCGGCCACGGCATGCAGGTGCGGGGGCGCAACTACATCCTGCCGGTCGATGCGAAGGTTCAGAACGAAGGCGACGTGGTCGAGCAGGGCGTGGAGATTGACGCCGTGCTGCAGCGGCTGGAAGGCAAGGGCGCCGCGATCAACCTCGTGATCCTCGATGCCTGCCGCAACAACCCCTTCACCTCGGCCAAGGGCTCGGGCCTCGCGGCGGTCGATGCACCCAAGGGCAGCCTGGTGGCGTTTGCCACATCGCCCGGCAAGGTGGCGCTCGACGGCAAGGGCCGCAACGGCGTCTACACCAAGCACCTGCTGGCCAACCTCAATGCGCCGGGCATGCGGGTGGAAGATGTGTTCAAGCGCGTGCGCGTCGGCGTCACCGAAGAGTCGCAGGGCCAGCAGGTGCCCTGGGAGAACACCTCGCTCACGACCGATTTCTATTTCATCCCGCCAAGCGGCGACACCGCGACGGCCGGCGCCCCCGATGCGGATCAGCAGCGCCTGCAGATGGCGATCGCCACCCGCAACAAGGCCGAGCTGCGCAAGTACCTGGAGCTGTCGCCCACCGGGCGCATGCGCACGCAGGTGGCGGCAGCGTACGAGAGCGTGATCGCCGCCGAGCCGACGCGCAGCGCGGTCGAGCCGAGCTATGTGCGCGACTGCCCCGATTGCCCACGCATGGTGGTGCTCGGCAAGGGCTCGAAGGCCATCGGCGCCTTTCCGGTGACCGTGGCCGACTACGAGCAGTGCGTGCGCGCCAAGGCCTGCGAGAAGCGTGACGTGGGTGGCTCCGGCCTCGACAACCACCCCGCCATCAACGTGAGCTGGCACGACGCGGTCAAGTACACCCAGTGGCTGAGCCAGCGCACGAAAGAGAAATACCGCCTGCCCACCGAAGCCGAGTGGGCCGAGGCGGTGGAAGCCGGCCGCTACGTCGGCGAGGGCAGCACGCGCCAGCTGGTGCCGTACGTCGAGTGCCGCTCCGGTAACGGCTACGACCGCTCGGCCGCGCTGGTCGCTGGCTTCCCGTGGCGCGAGTCGGCCTGCAACGACGGCTTCCCGCAGACATCGCCGGTGGGCGTGTTCCTGCCGAACGCGATCGGCATGTACGACTGGGCGGGGAACGTGTGGCAGTGGACGTCGACCTGCGCCGACCCCAAGAAGTCGCCTTGCGAGAAATACGTGCTCAAAGGCGGCAGCTGGGCCTCACCTCTCACGGCACTCACACCGCAGGCGGTGCTGAGCGCGGAGCCCACGCTTCAAGGCAGCACGATGGGGTTCCGCGTCTGGCGCGAGTAGACCTTCAGGCCTGCATCTGGGCCAGCTGGCGCTGCTGCCGCCATGCGGGTGCGGCGGCGTTGAAGAGTGCGGTGCCGGGCGCGAGCAGGCACAGGTAGTCGGCGGCCGCCATGCGCTGGCGCTGGAAGCCGTTCTTCAAGACCGACAGGCAGTGAGCCACCGACGGCGGCTCACCCACGAAATAGCGCGTGCCCGGCGTGAAGCGCGAGCCCTGCATTTGCCACCATGCCGCAAGCTTGTCGGCATCGGGCCACGGCAGCCCGTCGTCTTCGTCCATCGCGACGTCGGCCTCGGCGGGGTCGTCGTTCGGGCCGAAGACTTCGCCTTCAGGCGGCTTGCGGTCGAGGTCGAGGTAGGCGAGATCGGCGCCGGTGATGAAGCTGAAGGCTTCACCCGCCACGCGTGCCAGCTTGGGGTCGGCCTTCATGTGATTGAGCAGCCATGGCACCACATGCGCGTCGCCGGCCCACCCGGCGGCGCGGATCAAGGTGCGCATCGGGCTACCGCCCGGGGCGAGTTGCCTCACGAGGGCGCGTGCCGCCTCGGCGTCGGCGGTGAAGAGGCTCAGCATCAGGGCTTCGGCCTGAAGCGGACCCGGCTGAACGGCGACCTTGCGCAAGTGCTCGAGCGCCTGGCTGCGGTCGCCGAGCCGCACGGCCGAGGCCGAGGCCGCAAGGCCGGCGGCCGGGTCGGGATCGTCGGCCTGGGCGAGCACTTGGGGCAGGAGATCGTGCCGCCCGAGCTCGCCCGCCGCACGCAAGGCGCGGCGGCGCAAGAGGGCGTCGGTGTCGGCGAGTGCAGCGGGGAGCGCGTCGCCCGGATCGACACGGTGCTGCGCACACGCCGCGATGCCGAGCCAGCGGGCTGCGGGTGTTGCGCCTCGCAAGAGGGTGCCGGTGAGCCCACGCAGGAGCGGCGCCGCAGCCCAACCGAAGGCCGACGACAGGGCGCGCTCAGCTTCGGGCACGACGCCGACGAGGGCGAGGAGCCGTTCGATCTGCGCGGCGTCGCGCCGCTCCAGCGCCAGGAGGCCGGAGACGAAGATCTGCCCGAGCCCCGGGGACTCCAATGCGGCCGTGCTGAGCGTCACGCCGTGCTCGCCCGAGACCGACAGGCCATCGAGGTGGGCGGCCAGGCGCTCGTCGGTGCGCGCGAGCTGGTGCAGCTTCGCATGCGGCGACGTCACGAGAACGCTGCGCACACCGCGCAGCACGATCGCGTCGTCCAGGTGTTGCGAGAGGATTTCCGGAACGGCTGCGCGGGGTCGTATCGACATGGCCGGCCTCAGGTGTTCTCCGGGCAGATCACGTCGTGCCACTTGCGGCCGTCGAACCGGGCGATGTCGAAGGGGCCGAAGGAGTACAGCGCGTCGCTCGTCGCCGAGAGGCGGTAGGTGGTGCGCGGCTCCTTGGCATGGAGTTTCACGTCGTGCAGGCTGCCCTGCGAGAGCACGGCCAGGCGGTTCTCCGACAGCGTGAGGTACAGCTTGCCCTTGAACTCCTCCACCGCCCAGCAATTGCCTTCGAAGGACGGGTCGCCGATGGACTGCAGGTGCTGGCCCTTGCCCCGGAACACGCCGCCTTCGGCGCCACAGGTCACGAGGTCGCCGTTGGGCAGGCAGCGCACGTCGTACAGGGCCTGGTTGGTGGGGCTGTCGACCGAGCGCCACTTCTGGCCGTCGAAGTGCCAGATCACCCCTTTGAGCCCCACGGCGTAGACGTCGGTCTCGGAAAAGCCGTCGATGGCCATGAAGTTGTGGTTCTTCGCCTTCTTGCCGAGATCGAACTGCTCCCATGCACCGCCGCTTCGGCGGTAGATCTGGCCGGCCCAGCCACAGGCGAAGACGGACGATCCGATGGCGCGGATGCGCTCCAAGGGGCCGGCTTCTTCGGCACCCGCGAGCTGCTCGGCCTTGAAGCGGCCCGCCATGTTGTCGACCACCAGCTTCGCATTGCGCGGCGTCGCGGTCTTCACGAGGCCGTTCTTCCCGAGCGCCACCACTTCCTGCCGCTCGGGCACGAAGGTGATCGAGGTGATGAAGTCGTCCTCGACCGAGTGATAGCCCCATTCGCCGTCGAGCAGGCAGCCGATGACGGACGAGTCGGAATCCCGGTGCTCGTGCATGCCGGCGCCGAAGAAGAATTGCTCGCCGTCGACGGCCACCCCGTCGGAGAAGAAGAGTTCAGGCTTGGCCATGTCGGGCTCCGGTCGTTGTTCGAGTTGTCGTGTGCAGGCGCATCACATCCTCTTGCCCTTCTTCGGCTTGAACGCCTTCTGCGTGCCTTGCGAGCTGACGCGGCAGCACTTCTTGTCGGGCGGGATGTTGGCGGACTTCACGTGGTAGTTGTCGAGCTGCTCCTGGATGCACTCCTTGGAGCAGTGCGGAAACACGGCGTTGACCGATTCGGCGCCGCAATCCGACAGCGTGCTGTAGGCCACCTTCTGGTTGGTCTTCAGGCCGCGCGACTTGCGTGCCGCGATGTAGGCGTTGCCGAGCCGGCCGTGCTCCTTCAGCGGGTAGGGCGACTTGGATTCCCACTCGTTGTGGACCTCGCCCTCGGCGCACACCGTCGGGGCGGCGTCCTGGTTGTAGCCCTTGGTGTCGTTGTTGAGCGGCTCGCCGCGCGGGCGCGTGCCGCCGCCCGGCAGTGCGGAGCGGGTCTTCGAGAACTCCTGCACCGGCACCACGTGGTGGCCGGTTTTTCCGTCGCAGCACTTGGCGGCGTTCGGCTTGTCGACCGTCTTGGCGGTGGCGTTGAAGGGCACCAGCATGCATTGCCGGGCCTTTTGGCATTTCGGATCGGAGCACGGGTCCTTGCCGCCCTTCTTGTGCGGCGTGCAGTTCTTGCAGGCCTTCTTCTCGTTCTTGATCTCGTCCTTGCAGGGGCCGGTCTCCTTGGTGACCGATTGCTTGGCGATGAACGGCCAGGTGGGCGTGTCGCCTGGGAAGGAGGCGTGGTTGTGCGTGGTGAGGTCGAGATTGCGCACGACGTTCTCGCCCTCGACCTTCACGTCCATCGACCAGGCGTTGAAGTACACCTTGCCGGTGATCTTGCTGGTGACGACGCCCTTCTTCGGCGCACTGCCTGCCTCGTCGCCGGTGCTCTTCTTGAAGTACGACTTGTTCTTGAGCATCACCTCCTGGCCGCCGATCTTGACGGTGGTGGAGCCGTCGCTGGCATCGGAGTCCATCCCGGTGTTCGGGTAAGGGATGGGCACGCCGGGCGGCGTGGCCGGGGTCTGCGGCGGCGTGAAGCACACGTCGGGAAAGGCGCAGGTGGCCTTGCCCGAGCCGGCCTTGCACGACACCTCCATCCCGTTGGCGTAGACGTCGTTGGCCATCAGGCGCTCCGCTGCTGCAGGGTGAGGGCGGCCCGCTGCCCGCCGTCGTTCGACCAGTGGGCGAGGATGTGAGAACCTCTGGCGTAGCCCTTGTGGCAGGCGGCGTGCACCACCGCCACGAGGGTGGCGCCGCTCGCGGCTCCCACCTCGCCAGTGCATTCGGCCGGGTGCCAGATGTCGAACTCTTCCTTGCGCTGACGCAGCGTGCGCGAAAGGGCGAGCGCCGTTTCCTTGAAGTAGTAGTGTTCCCCGGAGCAGTCGGCCACGCGGAAATCCATGTCGCCCATGCTGAGGCCCGCGTCGGCGAGGCTTGCCTTGATCGCCTGCGACAGGCCGTCGGCCCGGAGCGGGAGTTCGCTGTCGATGTGCGCGGGCTCGGTCGCGAAGCCGATGCCGGTGCACAGCAGGTCGCTCGCAGCGGCGTGCTGTGCCTGGGCGACGCGCAGCGCACCGGCCGCTTCACCGGGCAGAAAACCGTTCGAGTTGGTGGCGTTGAGCAGGCGCCCTCGCTGGTCGTAGTGGCTCAGCGTCTCCCAGTTCAGGAGACTGTCGACGGCGACGATGAGGGCCTGCTCGATCGCTGGGTCTCGCATGAGGGATCGTGCCTGCGCGAGGGCGACCGCCACGCCGACCCGCCCGTGGGCAACGAGCACCGGCGGCAGGCGGAACACGACACCCAACTCGGCCTGGATCTCGTCTGCGAGTTGCTGGTCGAGCCACTCGGGCCGACCGGGGCGGTTGGCTTCGGCCACGCACAGCAGCAGCGGCACGTCGGCCCACTGGTTGCGCGGGATGTCGTGCATCGCCTCTTCGATGGCGAGCGCGGCCATCTTGGCCAGCCGGACCGAGCCGCGCCAGGGTTCGTCGAGCTGGACCTGATGGGCGACGATCCAGTCGCCGCCCGAATCGGTGAAGCGGGTCTCTCCGGCGTTCGACAGCTTGGCGCGGAAGGCCGCGCAGCTCTGGACCGCCGTGAGGCCGACCGAGGTGACGAGGCCGGTGCCCTTGATGGCCAGTGGCGTGCTCACGCGCCCACCTTGTCTTCGGCAGGGGCCGGGTCCATCGGCACCATGAGCACGGGCATCGGGAAGGAGACTTCCCGCTGCTGCCACCATTCGCGCCCCTTCTTGCCGACCATGACCTGCGCGATCTCGTGCAGGCTCTTCTTGAGCGGCACGCAGGTGCGCCAGGTCATGGTGTAGCGCTCGAGACTTCGGGTTCGAACACGATGGTGTCGAGCTGGGCCGTGAGGTCGTGCCGACCGCCGCCGACGGAAAACACGTGCACCGGCGCTTCGAAGTGCGGAAGCGTGAATTCGCGCAGTCCGTCGGGCGTGAGCCCGGTCAAGGACACGTCGAGGGGGCCGCTCGGAAGGGCGAGTTGCTGGTCTTCGGGCGCCGCTTGGTAGTAGCGCTCGTCGAAGTCGCGTGGCAGGAACGGGAAATCATCGGCCAGCCACTTGTCGTCATAAGTACCGGCAAACCTGGAGCGCGACGACCACACCCGGCCCAGCGGGCCGAAGGCCATCGGGTGGTAGCGGTTGTTGGGGAAGCTCACCGGCGCGCCGGTCTCTTCGGTATTGGGCAGGGGCTTGCCGTCCACCCATTCGTTCTTCAGGTGCTTGTGCCACCCGCGCCCCACCGGATTGGGCAGGTAGGCATCGTGCTCGGCCTCGTCCTTGCTGTTGCGGTCGCTGCCGCCGAAGGCGCGGTCATAGGAGATCGGCATGCGCGAGAAACGCTGCGGCGACGAGGCGCGGATGCCGGTCAGGCCAGCTTCCCAGCTGCGGTCGCCGACCACGTCGAAGCTCTTCTCCAGCGACCCGACACGCAGGCCCACGCGCTGGCGCGTCACTTCGTAGCCTTCCGGCGCATAGGCCGCACCCGTCAGCAGCACGTCGCAGGCGCGCTTGCGGGGGGCGAAGTCGATCTCGTGCACGGGCGCGCTCAGCCCGGGCTCGCCGGTGAAGGTGTCGGCCAGCACGAGCGGCGCCTGCTTGTCGTGCAGGCGGAACTTCTCGCCCGGCTTTGGCAGCGCGAAGGTCCCCTTGATCACGACGACCAACAGCTCCTGGCCGTTCGGCTCCAGGCCCATGTTGAGGCCCGCCGTCATGCGGGTGGCGTTGAGGAGTTCCATGCGGTGGCGCTCTCAGTTGAGCTGCACCGAACCGCCCTTGAGCCGGTTCACGCCGGTGGAGCGGCTGGAGACATAGCTCCCCTGGATCAGCACCTTGCCCGCCTTGGTCAGCGTGATGCTGGCCTTGCCGCACTGGAGCACGAGCTCCTGCTTGGCGTTTACGACGAGGCGCTCGCCGTCGGCGTCGACCTGCACCTGGCCTGGGGCGTCGAGCGGGCGGTCGCCGGCCGCGCGCAGCACGCCCATCACGATGGGGCGGCCGGCGTCGCCGCCTTCGAACGACAACACCACCTGACGGCCGATGTGGGCGCCGTGCAGGTCGAGCACCGTGCGCGCACGCAGCGCGGCCGTGCCGGCCTGGCCGGGGAAGAGCACGAGCGGGGTGAGGCCGTCGTCAACGAGGGCGACGAGTTCGCCGACCACGACCTCGGGCAGCGGCGCAGGCGAGAGTGCCGCGGGGCGCTTGTCGATCAGCGAGGCCAGTGGGCTGGCGCCGGTGGGGGCCTCGGGCGCGTCGGCCAGCATCAGCTGCTCGTCGCTCAGGTGTTCGCGTTGCATGGCGTGCCTCGTGTTCAGTTCTGCAGGACCTTCGAGCCCTTCAGCGTCACGTCGCTGCTGGCCTTCACGTTGATCTTTCCGGAGCCGTCGAGGGTGATGTCCTTGCCCTTGATGGTGATCGTGCCGTCCTTCTTCATCGTGATGCTCGCACTGCCCGTCTTGATGGTGATGGAGTCGGCGGCCGTGATGGTGAGATTCTTGCCGACGGTGAGCGAATCGTCTTCGCCGATGGAGGTGGCACGCTTCTTCGCAACCGACGTGCTCTGTGCGCCGCCGACGGTCAGGCTGCGGTCGGAGCCGATGGAGTTGCTCTGCTTGGCGCCGACGCTCGTGGACTGGTCCGAGCCCACGCTGATGTTCTGCTTGCTGCCGACCGTGAGCGTCTGGTTCGAGCCGATGTCGATCGTCTGGTTGGAACCGATCGTGATGCTCTCGTTGCTACCGACCGACTCGGTGCGGTTGGCGCCGATGGTGATGGTCTCGTCGGAGCCGACCGTCTCGGTGCGGTTGCTGCCGATGTCGATGGTTTCGTTGCTGCCCACCGACTCGGTGCGGTTGGCGCCGATGCTGATGGTCTCGTCGACCCCCACCGACTCGGTGCGGTTCTTGCCGATGGTGATGGTTTCGTTGTTGTCCACCGTCTCCGTGCGGTCGTGGTGGACGGTGATGGTCTCGTCGTTGTCGACCGTCTCAGTCCGGTCATGCTTCACATGCACCGTCTCGTCATGGTCGATCGTCTTCGTGCGGTCATGCCCGACCCAGTGCGTCTCGTCGTTCTCGACCTCGATGTCCTGGTTCTTCTCGGCGTGGATCCACAGCTGCTCCGAACCCTTCTTGTCTTCGAAGCGGATCGCATTGGCATTCGCATACGCGCCGCCCTTCGACGAGCGCGTGAGGATGCCGCTCTGCGTGGCGTTGGCCGGCAAATCCCACGGGGGCATCTGCTCGGCGTTGTAGACGCGGCCGGTGATGAGCGGCTGGTCGGGGTCGCCTTCGAGAAAGCCGACGACCACCTCCTGCCCGATGCGCGGGATGTGGATCGCGCCGAAGTTCTTGCCGGCCCACGGGTGCGACACACGCACCCAGCAGCTGCTCTTTTCCTTCAGGTCTTTCTTCTTGGCCTCGCGGTCCCAGTGGAACTGCACTTTCACGCGGCCGTACTTGTCGGTGAAGATCTCTTCGCCGCCGGGGCCCACCACCACGGCCGTCTGCGGGCCTTGCATGAAGGGCTTGGGAGTCTTGCGCAAGGGGCGGAACTGCTGCGATGAGGGAATGGCCGTGAAGTCGCAGTGGAAGGTGTTGCCGCCGGCTGCGCCCGATTCGTTGGCGGCCACGCTGGCGTGCATCGAGGTCGAGGTGACCAGGTACTCGGCGTTCTGGTCGTCGCGCGGGTGCTTGGTGAGCTTGAGCAGGCGGCCCACTTCCACGCTGTGGCCGTTGGACGCGGCCTGCACCAGGTGGAAGCGCGACTGCTCCTCGTCGAGCCGGTCTTCGACCAGCTGGGTGCCGTCGGCGGCCTGGATGTAGTCGCCCTGGTAGTCGAAGACCTCGGAGTCGGCCAGCTCGTGGTCGCGCTTGGTGTCTTTCTGCACCACGAGGTCGACCGACGGGCGCTCGAAGTCGTAGCTGTCGAGCACGGTCTTGCCGGGGCGGATCTCGCGCGAGAACGACCAGCGCGACACGGCTTCGGTGTCGGGCGGCGCGGCCCCGTCCTCGTAGAACGGCAGGCTGTCATGGCCGGCGGGCGCATCGTGCGCGCTGCGCGAGTCGACGAGCACCAGCTTGTGTTCGCCTTCCTTGTGCTCGAAGTAGAAGTAGATGCCTTCGTGCTCCAGCAGGCGCATCACGAAGTTGAGATCGCTCTCGCGGTACTGCACGCAGTAGGTCCACTTGCGGTAGCTGCGGAAGAGGTTGAACTTGAAGTTGGCGGCCTTGTGGTCTTCGAAGACCTTCTTGACGATGTCGGGCACCGTCATGTCCTGGAAGATGCGGCAATCGGCCGTGCGGCTCAGGAACCACAGCCACGGCCGAACGGTGGCGCGGTACTGGTAGTGGCGGCCCTGGTGGCCCACCATCGCGAAGCGGGTGACGTAGCCGTGGAAGTGGCGCTTGCTGTCGCCGCCCAGGTGCACGTTGACGGTGACGCCCTTGCCCAGCAGGTCTTTCGGGTCGATGCCGGCCTTGGGGCTCAGCACGCCGAGCTGCATGTCTTCGAGCACGCTCAGGCCGGCCGTGGCCGTCATCGACTCGAACATCAAGTCGGCCGGCGGAAGGGGAGAAGTCAGCGTGATCGGTGATGGCATTGGGGGCCTGCCTGGTGTTGCGTTGACAGCGGGTGTGGACGCTTGCCGTGACGATAGGGCGCGGTGCCCGGGGCGTTAAGCGACGAAAGTCACCCGATCCCCTATGCGTGGCAGGCGATGCACACGCTCTTGTTACCGGTAGTGACGCCAGCTCGGCGCCTGGCTGCGCGCCCAGGCAAGCTGCGCCGCGCTGTAGCTGGCCAGCGGCGCGATGGAGAGGGTCGTGCCTGCGCTCACCAGGTTGGGGTTGGGCCCGATCCTGGCCTTGTTGAGGTCGTAGATCAGTGGCCACAGGTCGAGGCTGCCGTACTCGGCCAGCGCGATGGCCGAGAGCGAGGAGTTGTGCGCCACGGTGACGGTCTTCGAGGCGGTCGGCGCAGGGCCGCTGCTGGCCGGCATCACCGACATGTAGAGCGCCGGCGATCCGCTCTCGGGCAGCTTGGGCCGGCCCACGCCATCTTCGAGGAAGGCGATGTGCGCGGCGACCCAGATGTCCATTGGGTTGCCACCACCGAAGCTGGAGCCTGGCACCTTCGCCTTGAGCGCGGCATCCCAGGTGCGCAAGGTGCGGCCCTGGTACACATTGGCCAGGATCACCGGGTTGCTGCGCACGTCGTCGAAGCCGTGCTGAGCGGCCAGGTCGGCAATGGCGGCCATGATGGCGGCGATGTAGGTGATGGCGCCTTGCGTGGTGGAGAGGATCGCCACGCGGTTCTCGAAGCTTTGCGGCGGCAGGTAGCCGTACTCCTCGACCTCCTTGGCGCTGGTGTCCACACCCGCGTCGCCGATCGGCAGCTTGAGGCGAATCAGGGACCAGGCCGTCTTCACCGGCGCACGACGGTTGCCGTAGTAGGTGTGGACCTTGCCTTCGCCGACCGAGAGCTTGGTCTTCGGGTCGCGGATCACGTTCTCCAGCATCTCCCACGCGATGGCGCCGGCAATGGCACGGCGGTCGACGCGAAAGCGCTGCTCGGCATCGGCGATCAGGTGCTGATGCGCGCGCAGCCAGGCCAGCACCTGCAGCTCAGCCGGGTTGAGGCCGACGAGGGTGGTCGGCACCGGCGCGTAGCTGGAGCGGATCTCGTACGACACGTCTTCTTCGGTCACGGTCACAGGCGCGGGCGACGCGGTGAGGGCGAGCGTGCCGTCGGCCACGTTGACCGGGGCTTCTTCCTGGCAGAGGTAGCCGGGGAGGGATTGGTTGCCTGACATGGTGGTGCGGTCCCGGTGAAATGCGAGCGGCGTTGTCGCCTCAGGCCTGGGCCGGCGGCAGGGCGGCCGCGATCAACCAGCCGGCGACCGGCTGCCCGTTTTCCACGCGCAGCTGCTCTTCCTGCAGCGCGAGTTCGGCGAGGCCGGCCTGCGACAGCACGCGCCGCAGGTAGCCGCGGTGGTGCGCGTAGCGGCCGTGCGGCTGCAGCTTGTACGACTCGCCGCCCTCCGACTTCCACGCCTCCACGGTGAAGACGAAGCGCCCGCCCGGGCGCAGCGCTGCGGCGGCGGCGCGCATGGCGTCTTGCAGTTCACCGAAGTAGCACAGCGTGTCGGCGCAGATCAGCACGTCGAAGCGGCGCGGGTTGTCTTGCAGGTGCGCCACCAGCTCGGCGTGGGTGAGCTGGTCGTAGACGCGGCGGCGCTGGGCCTGGGCCAGCATGCCTTGCGAGAGGTCGCAGCCGCTCAGCTCGCGCGCCCACTCGCGCACGAGCGGCCCGCACAGGCCCGTGCCGCAGCCGAGGTCGTGCACGTCGTACTGCCGCGAGGGTGGCGCGAGCAACGACTGCAGCATCTCGGTCACGAGCTGGGGCGCGCGGTAGTCGAGCGCGGCGAGGTTGGCGTCGAAGGTGGCGGCAAACGCGTCGAAGGTCTTCTCGACGTAGGCGTCGCTCGCCCGCTCGGGCACGGTGCCGCCCACGCACGCAGCGAGGTGGTGGCGCACGACCGGGTTGTCGGGCTCGATGGCGAGCCAGGCGCGGTAGAGCCGGGCGGCGTCGTCGAGCCGGCCGCGGTGCACCAGCGCCTTGGGCATGGCGTTGCGCGCCTGCAGCTGCTTCGGCGCAAGCGCCACGCCGCGGCTGTGGGCCTCGAGCGCCTCGTCGATGTGGCCTTGCTCCACCAGCGCGAGCGACAGCGTGTACCAGGCGAGCGCGAAGTCGGGCCGGGCCTTCACCGCGCGCCGGCACAGCGCCTCGGCCTCGGCATGCTGGCGGCGCTTGCGCAGGAGCGTTGCGAGGTTGGTAAGCGCATCGACCTGGTCGGGCTGGAATGCGAGGCAATCGCGGTAGGCCTGTTCGGCTTCGTCGTATCGCTGCGTCTCGACCAGCACGTTGCCGAGGTTGTTGAGCGGGCCGGCTTCGCCCGGCAGGCGCACGATGGCCTGGCGGATCAGGCTCACGGCCTCTTCACTGCGCCCGCGGATGTGCTCCAGCACCCCGAGAAAGTGCAGCGCGTCGGGGTAGCCCGGCCAGCGCTGCAGGATGGACACGAGCAACGGCTCGGCCTGGTCGAGCTGGCCGCCGCGCAGGAGCGTCACGGCACGCTGCAGCAGCTGGCGCTGCGGCAGCGGCGTCTCGGGGTTGGTCCTGGGTCTAGTCGAAGGCATAGGCGAAATCCCCGTCGGCGACGGTGAGTTCCACCTTCTGGATCGGGGTACCGCTGGCCAGGCGTGACAGGTACTCGTGGCTGATGCGCGGCAGCACGGTGTTGGTGAGCAGCGCGTCGATCACGCGGCCACCGCTTTCGACCTCGTTGCAGCGGCTGACGACGAGCTGCACCACCTCGTCGTTGTAGAGGAAGGGAACGTCGTGGTTGCTCTCCACGCGCTTCTTGATGCGGTTGAGCTGCAGCTTGACGATGCGCGCCATCATGTCCGGGCTCAGCGGGTAGTACGGGATGGTGACGATGCGGCCCAGAAGCGCAGCGGGGAAGACCTTGAGCAAGGGGTCGCGCAGCGCCTTGGCAATGGCGTCTGGCGAGGGCATCAGCTCCGGGTCCTTGCACAGGTTCATGATCAGGTCGCTGCCGGCGTTGCTTGTGAGCAGGATGATCGTGTTCTTGAAGTCGATCAGGCGGCCTTCGCCGTCTTCCATCCAGCCCTTGTCGAAGACCTGGAAGAAGAGCTCGTGCACGTCGGGGTGGGCCTTCTCCACCTCGTCGAGCAGCACCACGCTGTACGGTCGGCGACGCACGGCCTCGGTCAGCACGCCACCTTCGCCGTAGCCCACGTAGCCGGGGGGCGAGCCCTTGAGCGTGGAGACGGTGTGCGCCTCCTGGTACTCGCTCATGTTGATGGTGATGACGTTCTGCTCGCCGCCGTAAAGCGCTTCGGCCAGCGCGAGCGCGGTCTCGGTCTTGCCAACGCCCGAGGTGCCGGCCAGCATGAAGACACCGATCGGCTTGCTCGGGTTGTCGAGGCCGGCGCGCGAGGTCTGGATGCGCTTGGCGATCATCTCCATCGCGTGGTCTTGCCCGATCACGCGTTCGCCCAGCAGCTTGGGCAGCTTGAGCACCGTCTCGATCTCGTTGGCGGCCATGCGGCCGACGGGGATGCCGGTCCAGTCGCCCACCACGCTGGCGACCGCCTGGTAGTCGACGGTGGGCAGGATGAGCGGGCTCTCGCCTTGCAGCGCGGTCAGTTCGGTCTGCACCTTCTTCAATTCTTCGAGGGCGGCGGCACGTTCGCTGTCCGACAGCTTGGGCACGTCACTCGCGGCGATCTCGGCGCTCTTTTCCAGCTTGCTGCCGGTGCCTTCCACTGGCTCCAGACCACCGCGCAGCTTGGCGCGCAGGTCGAGCAGCTTGTCGACTAGGCCCTTCTCGGCCTGCCAGCGGCTTTGCAGCTTGTCGAGCCGCGCACGCTCGGCGGTGAGCATCGCTTCGACTTCGGCCGAGCGCTTGGTGATGTCGATGCCGATCGCGCCTTCGCGGGCGATGATGCCGCGTTCGGTCTCCAGGGCTTCGATGCGCTTGCTGCAATCGTCGACTTCGGCGGGCGTGGCGTGCAGGCTCACCGCCACGCGGGCGCAGGCGGTGTCGAGCAGGCTCACCGACTTGTCGGGCAGCTGGCGCGCGGGGATGTAGCGGTGCGAGAGCTTCACCGCCGCTTCGAGTGCTTCGTCAAGGATTTGCACCTTGTGGTGCTTCTCCATCGTGGAGGCCACGCCGCGCATCATGAGGATGGCGCGCGGCTCGTCGGGCTCGTCGACCGTCACGCTCTGAAAACGCCGGGTCAGGGCCGGGTCTTTTTCGATGTGCTTCTTGTACTCGGCGAAGGTCGTCGCGCCGATGGTGCGCAGCTGGCCGCGTGCGAGGGCAGGCTTGAGCAGGTTGGCGGCATCGCCGGTGCCGGCCGCGCCGCCGGCGCCCACGAGCGTGTGGGTTTCGTCGATGAAGAGGATGATGGGTTTGGGCGAGGCCTGCACTTCGTCGATCACCGAACGAAGGCGTTGCTCGAACTCGCCTTTCATTGACGCACCGGCTTGCAAGAGGCCCACGTCGAGCGCGCGCAGTTCCACTTCCTTGAGCGAGGGCGGCACGTCGCCGCGCGCGATACGTTGCGCGAAGCCTTCGACCACCGCGGTCTTGCCCACGCCGGCTTCGCCGATGAGGATGGGGTTGTTTTGCCGGCGGCGCATCAGGATGTCGACCACTTGTCGGATCTCGTCGTCGCGGCCGACGATCGGGTCCATCTTGCCGCTGCGGGCCTGGTCGGTGAGGTCGGTGGTGAACTGCTTGAGCGCTTCCTGCTTGCCCATCGCGGCCGGCGAGATCGCGCCGCTGGCTTCACCGGGCGCGGCGCCCGACTCGCTCGCGACCTGCTGATCCTCGGGCGAGCCACCGACGATCTTCAGGAAGTTTTCGGTGAGGTCGTCGGTCTGGATCTTCTCGAACTGCTTGCTGATCGACATCAGCACGTTGCGCAGGCTCTTGGTCTTGAGCAGGCCAATGATGAGGAAGCCGGTGCGCACGTAGGTGCCGCCGTACATCAGCGAGCCGTAGACCCAGCCGCGTTCCACCGCGTCTTCGACGAAGGTCGACAGGTCGGTCACCGACGAGGCGCCGCGCGGCAAGCGGTCGAGCGAGTTCTGCAGATCGGCGACCAGATTCGACGCGTCCATGCCGTAGTGCTTGGCGATGCGGTGGATGTCGCTGTCCTGGTTCTGCAGGATCTGGAACAGCCAGTGCTGCAGTTCCACATACGGGTTGCCGCGCAGCTTGCAGAAGACGGTGGCGCCTTCGATCGCCTTGTAGGCGAGCGGGTTGAGTTTGCCGAAGAGGGCGGAGCGGCTGATTTCTGCCATGAGGGTCTCCCGTTCAGGTGGGTTGCGCCGCGAGGCGCGAGGGATGCAGATGGAGTTCCGCGCGGTCGGGGTGCGGTGTCTTGCGGCCGAGCCAGGTGGTGCGGCCGAGTTGCGCCTTGCCGCGCATGTCGAGCCTGGGCACTTCGCCGCCCTTGAGCACGAGGCGCACGTCCCACAGCAGCTCGAAACCCACAAGCTGGCGCATCCAGTCGCGCAGCTCGATGAGCGAAGGTTGGCCGGGCAGGAACTGCCGGTACTGATCGAGCGTGAGCGGGCCGACGTGCAGGCGCAGCTTGTACTGCCGATCCCACACCTTGGCGCCGGCCACCACCGAGACGCCCAGCGGCGCACTGCGGCGCGCACCGGGGCGGCCGAGGCGGCTGCGGTCTTCTGTGCGCAGCGGCATCCAGTGGCCCACGTAGGGCTCCACCCGGATGGGCACGTCGAAATACTGGCGCAGCACCTTGGAGATGGCCTCGGGGTTGCGCGTGCGGCTTGCAAGCTGGCCGGCGCTGTGGCGCTTGGCGGCGTCGGGCACGCTGTCGGCGCCGCGCATCGACGCCGGAGCCTGGCCGAACAGGGCGCTCACCCATTTGGCGAACTGGTCGTCGTGCGGGCGGTCGGCCTGCACGGTGGGTTGGTTCTGTGCCCAGGCGCGGTAGAAGAGCAGCAGCGCGCGGTGGTGGAAGACGTCGGCAAAGCGCGCGAACGTCGGGTCGGCATGGTTGCGCAGCCGGTCGCGGGCGTATTCGGTCAGGTGCAGCGGCAGCGGGCCCATCGGGCCGAAGAGGCCGAAGAAGCGGTTGCCGAGCCGCGGGCGCGCGCCGTCGGCCTTGAACGACATGATCGCCGCGGGCGCGAAGTCGAGTTCCGGGTCTTGCCCGAGCCGGATCGGCTCGACGCCGGGACGCAAGGCCTTGCCCAGTCGCGGCGCGTCGGGCGAGAGCGATTCGATCTGCCTCAGCACGGCGAAGAAATCATGCGCCCACGGCTGCTCGGCGAGCTGCGCGTACAGGCGGGCTCGGCGCTCGTTGAGTTGGCGCGCGTCCAAGGTCATCTCACAGCACTGCCTTTTCGCCGATGCGCGGCTTGGCGCGGAAGATCTCACCACGCGTGGCCGAGCGCAGCACCGTCTCGCAGAAGCTGTTGGTCGACGCGTGTCGGGCGAAGAGCTGGGCCAGCACCTGGCCGAGCAGGAAGGCACTCGAGCCCTGGAAGCCGAGTTCGTCGACCAGGGCGGTGACTTCGACACCGCAACCGAAGGTGAGCGGCCCCGGGAAGGGCAGCCGGCGCACCACCGACTTGGCTTCCACCCATTGCAGGCTTTCCACCTGCTTGGCCCAGGCGACGTCTTGTTCGGGCCCGTGCAGTGCGAGCAGGCTGCGCAGCGCGGCGGCGGCGCGCTTGGGGTCGTCGCCGGCGATGCTCAAGTAGTTGAGCGTGAGCAGGCTTACGAGCGACCAGCCCACGTCGCCGCGCGCGAGGCGTTGCACCGGGCGCGTGGGGCCGCGCAGCGTTTCGATGCGGCCGGCGGGGCCTGCGGCATCGAGCGTCCAGGTGGTGGCGTTGCCGGGCAGCAGTGTCGGCAGGTCGCGGTTGGTCACGAGCGCGGTGAGCGACAGCTGGCGAATGTCTTCGCGATACGGCGCCGCCTGCGGGTCGACCAGCGAGAGAAAGACTTCCTGGCCGACGTAGGCCGAGCGCGGCCCGTCCTGTCGCTGGCGCGACGACAGGAGCCGCGGCTCGCGCCGCACGGTGAAGTAGGCACCGTGGTTGCGCGATTCATCGTGGTAGCTCGCGTAGAGCGGCAGGAACTTCTGCTCGGCCACCTGCGCCGTGCCATATCCCGTCACCGACTCCAGCGTGTGCACTTCGTAATCCATGGGGCGCGTGCGGTCGGGCACCGCGTGGTGCTCCCAACTGTCGGTGCCGAGCTGGATGCGATCGAGCCGCTTGGGGAAGAGGTTGACGGCGGGGGTACAAAAGAGCGCGAGGCTGCCGGCGTCCACCAGCGATTCAAGGGCGGCGTCCCCACGCGAAAACAGAAGCACGATCTCGGCCTCGGCGCCATCGACCTGGTCGAGGCGGCGGGCGAGGTCTTGCACATCGAAGAACAGAAAGCGCTGCGGCATCGCGGCCAGTTCCTGCAGGAGGCGATGGCCGCTGAAGCCGCGCAGCGTCTCGGGCAGCAGGGCTTCGTCGTCGCGGAAGCCGAGCGGCTGCACCGAGTCGGCATCGGCAAAGCCCTGCATTGGGCGTTTGTTGCTGACCCAGGTGGCGACCGTGTTGCCGAGCACCAGCTCGTGCAGCCGGAAGGCCACCTCGTCGGGCGCCGAGATGTAGAGCGCCAGGCGTTCGAGCCTGAGCTGCTTGAAGTTCAGCCCACCATGCAGCCTGAGCTTGATGCGCAGGCCGCCCTTGACCTGGCGCACCACCGGCAGGTGGGCCAGCGGCAGGTCGGGCGCATGGGTGAAGTACTGCACCGAGGTGATCTCGATCGGCCACAGCGTCACGTCATGCGCGATGCGGAACTCGCAGCGCGTGTTCTGGCCGCGGGTGACTTCGGCGTTCAAGGCGGCGCCGCGCTTGAGCGTGAATCCCTTGGTGAGGTTCGGGTCGAGCGGGTCGGGCCGCATGCGCGCGACCACCATCGACGGCACCGGCGACAGGAAGCCGGGGTACACCGTCTCCAGCAGGTGCTGGATCAGCTTGGGTTGCTCGGCATCGAGCTTGAGCTGGATGCGTGCAGCGAGGAAGGCAAAACCTTCCAGCAGGCGCTCGACATACGGGTCGGTGACTTCCAGCCCGTCGAGCGACAGCCGCGACGCGATCTTCGGAAACTCCTGCGCAAACTCGGCGCCCACCTCGCGCAGGTGGGTCAGCTCGTCGTTGTAGTGGCGCAGGAGGTTGGGATCCATTGCGGAGGGGTGCGGGTCAGTGTGGTGGATTCTGTCGAACGCGTACGGGCTGAACAGCTACTTTGGTCACACCCGATCTGCCGAGGCGCGCTCAGCGCGCCACCCGCCGGCTCACGGCGCCACTGGCCATGTCACGCACTTCCACCTGGCCGGCCTCCAGGTCGACCTGGGTGCGCAGCAAGAGCTCCAGCGGTACCGGCTGCGCCCACATGAAGCCCTGGATCTCGAATTCGATGACGTTGTGGGTGTCGAGCACGCTCGATGCATCGAGCGCGGTGACCTGCAGCGAGTCTTCCATCACGCGCGGCTCGAAGCGCAGGATGGCCTGCTTGATGGCGCGCTCAAGCAGGCTCACGTCGATCTTCGACGCGAGCTGGCCCGACATCGCGGGCAGGCCGAAGTTGAGCACCGAGTCGGCCGCGGCGGGGAAGCGCTTGGCGAGTTCCTTGTCGAGCGGCTGCACCGAGTTGAGCAGCCACGACAGGTCGCGCAGCACCGCTTCGCGGATCTGCGCCTTGTTCATCACACGGTGGTCTTCGGCCTCGACGCGCGACAGCGGCGCGGTGTCGGTCAGCCGGTCCAGCAGGACGGGTTGCAGCCGATCCCGGGTGTTGAAGCTCATGCGGCCGGGGTGAGCTTGATCTCGCGCACTTCGAGCAGGCCGAGAACTTCGGCACTGCTGGTGGAAATCACCCGCTGGCCGAGACCCGCGTACTGGTCGGTGCCGGAGGGCAACCACTCGGTGGCGCGCGCCAGCTTGAACTTGCCGTCGGGTTGCTCGCGCGTGCCGGGGTAGCAGGTCGGAATGAGCGCGACCGATTCGCCACCGTTGGCGAAGGTCAGGTGCGCGGGGGCCCAGACCATGTCGCGCAGGTCTTCGGGTTCTTCGACGTGGACGGCCAGCAGCGCGTCGAACGGCACCCAGGTGTAGCGCCCGTTGAGCACCACTTCGAGCACCGGGCCGAGGCGCGAATCGGCGTCGGCGATCCAGTCGAAGGCTTCGCCGTTGATCGTGCCGGCGGTGGTGGGGGCCGCCTCGAAGGCCTGCGCGCGCAGCGCTTGTGCCTGCTCCGGCTGGCCCTGCGTGTCGTGCGCGAGCGCCTGGATCAGCAGGGCGATCCACTCCGAGGGCTTGCCGAAGACGACCGGCGTCGTCTTTCCGGCGAACACCGCGCCACGCACCGCCTCGCACTTGATGGCCTCGCGGTAGGTGTTGACCATCGCCAGCGTGCTGGCGTCGAGCTGTCCGCAGACGTCGAGCTGGGCCATCGCCCGTTCCCACTGGCCGAGCACGGCCAGCAGCTGGAACAGGAAGACGCGCAGCTTGGCGTCGCCCGGTTTGTCGCGCACCTGCTGCTGCAGCAATTGCAGGGCGGCTTGGGGGTCGCCCGCGGCGACGAGTTCCTGGGCGGTGGCCATGTGGGTGTCTCGGTGGTTGAAGACTCAGTTGTTGAGGATTTCGTCTTCGAAGGTCATCGACGCGCCGCGGCTTCCGGCCGCCTTCTGTGGCCGGTATTCGACCGACACCTTGTTGAACTGGATCGTGACGCTCTCGATCGTGTTGCCGCTTTCGTCGGTGGAGTGGTCCACCGAGGAGATGCGGGCCTTCTGCAGCGTGACGAGAAAGTAGTCGATCTGCTCCGAGCCAGCCTTGCGCATGGTGAGCTTGGCTTCCTTCACTTCGTCGTTGGTGGCAAGGGCTGCCATCAGCGCGGTGGTGGCGGAGTCGATCTGCTTGATGACCGTCAGGCCCTTGTAGGCGCGGCGCGAGGTGGCTTGCGTGGAGCCCAGCGCCGAGGTGGCCGACACGCCCCAGTGCCATCCCTTGACGACGATGTCATCTTCATGGCCGGGGTTCAGGGCCTCGCCCTTGACCTTGCCGGCACGCTTGGTCTGAACGCTCAGGAAGATGTCGGAATGGGACGCAGCGGCGGATGGCATGTGAAACCTCGACAGGGGCGGGACAGGGTGGCAATGCGAGGGTCGCCCGGGGGTGGCCCCCGGACGACCCATGCATCAGCAGGGCCGGGCGATCAGGTGATCTCGGTGGTGGCGTTGTTCCAGCCGAACTTCACCTCGCCGGTGAGGCCGCCCTTGTCGTCTTGCGCCTTGTAGGCGAAGTCGATCTGCTTGTACGAGAAGGTGATGCTCTCGACGATGTCGCCGCCCGAGCTGCCCGAAGGCTGCACCGACTTGATGAACACTTCCTTGAACTTGACGATGAGGAAGTCCTTCTGGCCTTCGCCAGCCTTGCGCGAGGTCATGGTGACTTCGGGGAAGTGCTTGCCCGAGGCGCAGTACTTGGCCAGCACCGGCGAGCCCTTGTCGTACAGGTGGGTGATGTGGAAGTCGCCCGGCGTGGCCTTGCCCTTGCCCGAGCCGCCGCCCGCGCCGACGCTGTCGTTCGAGACGCCCCAGGTCCACGACAGGACTTCGATCTCGCCCTTGTGGTCCTTGTGGGTGGCTTCGCCTTCAACGCCGGCGAATTTGATGTGGGTGTCAATGGATGCCATGAAAATTTCTCCTTGGGGTCAATGTTGAGGAAACGAGGATGCTGGTACTGGGACGCAAAAAGCGTGGGTCGCAAAAGACGAGAGCTTGTGTCGTCTGGGTTGTTTGAGCTTCAGGCTGCCTTCTGCGAGGGCAGTTTGGAAACGAGGCGCAGCGACACCGTCAGCCCTTCGAGCTGGTAGTGCGGCCGCAGGAAGAACTTGCTGCTGTAGTAGCCGGGGTTGCCCGGGATCTCTTCGACCACCACCTCGGCGGCCGCCAGCGGCTTCTGGGCCTTGGTGGTCTCCGACGAGTTGGCGGGGTCACCGTCCACGTAGTTCATGATCCAGCTGTTGAGCCACTTGGCCATGTCGTCCTTTTCCTTGAAGGAGCCCACCTTGTCGCGCACGATGCACTTCAGGTAGTGCGCGAAACGGCAGGTGGCGAAGAGGTAGGGCAGGCGTGCGGCCAGGTTGGCATTCGCTGTGGCGTCGGGGTCGTCGTACTCGGCCGGCTTCTGCAGCGACTGGGCACCGATGAAGGCGGCGAAGTCGCTGTTCTTGCGGTGCACCAGCGGCATGAAGCCGTTCTTGGCGAGTTCCGCTTCGCGCCGGTCGCTGATCGCGATCTCGGTCGGGCACTTCATGTCGACGCCGCCGTCATCGGTCGGGAAGGTGTGCGTGGGCAGGCCTTCCACCGCGCCGCCCGACTCGATGCCGCGGATGCGCGAGCACCAGCCGTACATCTTGAACGAGCGGTTGATGTTGACCGCCATCGCGTACGCCGAGTTGGCCCAGGTGTACTTGGTGTGATCGGCGTTGGCGGTGTCTTCCTCGAAGTTGAACTCTTCGACCGGGTTGGTCTTGGCGCCGTAGGGGATGCGTGCCAGGAAGCGCGGCATCGCCAGGCCGATGTAGCGGGCGTCGTCGCTCTCGCGCAGCGAGCGCCAGGCGGCGTATTCGGGCGTGGTGAAGATCTTGGTGAGGTCGCGCGGATTGGCGAGCTCCTGCCACGACTCCATCTGCATCAGCGACGGGCCACCGGCGGCGATGAAGGGGGAGTGCGCGGCCGCGCAGACTTTCGACATTTCGCCCAGCAGCTCCACGTCGGGCGGGCTGTGGTCGAAGTAGTAGTCGCCGACGAGGCAGCCGAAAGGCTCGCCGCCGAACTGGCCGAACTCTTCCTCGTAGACCTTCTTGAAGATCGGGCTCTGGTCCCAGGCGGTGCCCTTGTAGCGCTTGAGCGTCTTGCCGAGCTCGGCCTTGCTGATGTTCATCACGCGGATCTTCAGCATCTCGTCGGTCTCGGTGTTGTTCACCAAGTGATGCAGGCCGCGCCATGCACTCTCGAGCTGCTGGAACTCGGGGTTGTGCATGATCTGGTTGATCTGCGAGCTGAGCTTCTGGTCGAGCTCGGCGATCATGGCCTCGATCGAGGCGACCACGTCGCTGCCGATGACCTTGGTGTTGGCCAGCGCCTGTTGCGCGAGCGTGAGCACCGCGTTCTCGACGGCCGACTTCGCCTCGTCGCTCTTGGGCTTGAATTCCTTCTTCAGCAGCGATGCGAAATCACCGCCCTGGAACTCGACACCCTGCAGGGCCGACGATTGACCTTGTGTTTCTGCCATTTCGTTTCTCCGTGTTCAGTGCGTTGCGGGCTTACTCGGCCTTGGGTTCGTCGGTGGTCTTCTTTGCAGAAGCCAGGCTGTTCAGCAGCGCCGGGTCGGAGATGACCTTGGCCAGCAGTTCCTCGGCGCCGGTCTTGCCGTCCATGTAGGTGATGAGGTTGGACAGCTGCTGGCGGGCGGTGAGCAGCTGGTTGAGCGAGTCGACCTTCTTGGCCACGGCGGCGGGCGAGAAGTCGTCCATGCTCTCGAAGGTGATGTCGACCGAGAGGTTGCCCTCGCCGGTCAGGGTGTTGGGCACCTGGAAAGCCACGCGCGGCTTCATCGACTTCATGCGGCTGTCGAAGTTGTCGACGTCGAAGTCGAGCAGCTTGCGTTCGGCCACCGGGGGCAGGGGCTCCGACGGCTTGCCCGACAGGTCAGACAGCACCCCCATCACGAAGGGCAGCTGCACCTTCTTTTCGGCGCCGTAAGAGCTCGACGTCGTATTCGATCTGGACGCGCGGAGCGCGGTTGCGGGCGATGAACTTCTGACTGCTGGTGGCCATGGTGGAACTCCTCTACAGGTTGTTCGGGAAGACGAACGGGTGACTCGAAGGTTTACTCGTTTTGCGTGCCGGCGATGTTTTCGATCTGGTCGATGCCGGCAGGCGCCAAATCTCTGATGATTTCCAGGAAGTTCTTGCCCATCAGGCGCTGCGCGCGGCGGATGAGCAGCGGGGCGGGGTTGGTGGGCTCGTTCTTTTCGAGCCACTCGCAGGCGCGGTCGAGGCTTTTCAGCACGTCTTCGCGGCTGACGATGGTGCCGGGCGTGCCGCGCACCGGGGCGGCGCCCGCGGCCGCGGTTTGACCGTCTGCGCCGGGCTGCCCCTCGGAGGCGCTGCCACCTTGGGCCTGTTCGGCGGCCGTGGCCAGCGCCTGGGCCAGCACGCGCAGGGGGCGCAGCTCGGGGCCCTGGGCGCCGCCGACCTTGTCGATCAGCAGCTTCTCGATGCGGGTGACGTCTGCGTGCAGCTGCTTGAGCGAGGCCAGTGTGCCGGTGGCCTGGCTTTCAGCGGCCTGCAGCGCCTGCAGCATGCCGTCGGCGCTTGGGACCGTCTCGTCGGCCAGAGGCTCGGTCTTGCCGAAGGCCAGCTCGATCTCGCGCACGGTGATGGCCGGCCGGCCGCCGCCGATGGACGCGGCGCGCAGGTCTGCGAGGCCGGCGCCGGTGTCGACCAGCGGGGCCAGCGCGTTCAGGCGCATGGTGGGGTCGTTGTTGTCGTCCGCGTCGAGCGCGGGGTAGACGTGGTCCCAGTGGCGCTCCAGCAGGCCGGCGATCAGTGCGATGCCGCTCGCATAGGCCGTCACCCCCTTCAGGCGGGCGCTGGCGCGGGCCAGGTGCACGGCCACGCGCACGTCGCGGGTGCGGCGGGCGAGTTCGAGGGCCTGCTCGCTCACGGCGCGCCAGTCGGGGCCCTCGGCCGCGATCACGGTGTCGCCGAACTGCTGCTCGGGCTTGCCGCGGGCGGCTTCTTCGAGGGCCAGGAAGGCGGGGTCGTATTCCAGGTCGGCACCACAGGGGGCGTCGTCGCCGAGCGAGGCCAGCAGGTCTTCGACGGGGAGGGCGTTCATGTGGTGCTGTTTGTGGTTTTGATCACGATGGAGTGGACTGTAGGAAGCCGCGCTCCGAGCGGCATCAGCCGAAAGTCATCTGCCCGGCGTGACCTTCGTCCGGCGAGATCAGAACGCCGAGCATGAGCCGCCGTCGGTCACGTTGAGGCAGCCCGAGAGCTGCGGCTGGTTGCGCACCTTGCCCCATTCGGAGGCGAGCGGGTCGCTCTGGCCACCCGTCACCAGCCCGCCCCGCACCACCGACGCGGCGGTGCAGATGTAGGGCTGGTCGAGGTTGCTTCCATAGACGTCGGACGCCATCTCGGTGTGGAAGGCCGACTGCAGCATGTGCCGGGTGATGCCCGGACGCAGCGTCAGCGTGGAGCCAGTGAAGGCGAGCGTGTAGCCGGTGGGCGAAGCCAGCGTGCCGGCGCCAATGCTGTACTGCCCGAGCGTGCCGGTCGGCGTGGTGGCGAGGAGGCCGCTCAACGCCTGTCCGGCCGTGTCTCCGTTGACCAGGCCGCTCACCGAGAAGGTGAGCGGCGGCAGGGCCAGGTCGGCAAAGCCGGTGAGCGGGTCGGCGGTCACCGTGAGGGTGGGCTGCGTCGGGTGCAGCAGCTGGTTGCCGCTGGTCGGGCGGGCGATGCCCGAGACGCTGCAGGTCGCGGTGTCGCCGAACACGCAGCCGTAGAGGTTGGTGGCGCTGCCGGCACCGGGCGCGTTGACAACGGTCGGGGCCCAGACGTTCCAGCGCCCGCTGCTGCTGGCCGAGGTGAGCGTGGCGCCGGCGGCGAAGGTCACGCTGGTGGGCGAGACGATGTCGAGCTGTGTCGCGCCGCTGCCGGTCATCTGGATCGGCTGGTTGACCGCGACGGCACCACCCGCCTGCAGCAGCGCAGTGGTGCCGCCCAGGCTCGTGGTGATGGCCAGCGGTGCGAAGCTGCTGCTGGCGGCATCGAAGGTCTGGGCCGTGGCGGCACCGACGGTCAGGCCGCCGCCGGTGCGCACGGTGAGGGCGGCCGGTGGGTCGAAGGCCAGGTTGCCGGCGATCTGGTTGGTGGCCGAGTTCAGGTTGACGGTGCTGGCCGCACCGCCGCGCACCACCAGGTTGTTGACGCTCACGCCGCTGGCGGCCTGGCTCACGTTGCCGGTGGTGAGCAGCGCCAGGTTGCCCAGCGTGTTGCCGCTGCCGAGGGTGATGCCGGCCGAGCCGGTGCCCTCGTTCTGCAGCGTCACGGCCACGCCGGCATGCGAGGTGAAGGTGTTGGTGTCGACCACGATCGCGCCGGTGTGGCCCTGCGAGCCGATCACCGTGCCGAGGCCGGCGCTGATGCTCGCGGCCTGCAGGAGCGGCGCGCTGACCACGAACGTGGCCGCGCCGAAGTTGGAGCCGATCGGCCGCAGCGTGATCGGCACCGTGGGCTGCTCGACCAGCGCGCCGGTCGCGCTCACGCCCAGCGGCCGGATGTTGACGCCGCCGGTGGTGGCGATGGTCGGCCCGAGGCCGATCACGCCCAGCTCCAGCGAGCTGGCGCGGATGTCGGCGAGGGCGCCGATCACCACGTTGGCGCCGGTCGGGGCGCTGGTGGGCACGGCGGCGTTGGAGCGGATCACGAGGCCGCTGTTGCCGCTGATCTGGTTCTGGATGCCGGGGCCGATGGAGCCGCCGGTCGATTGGCCGGCGATGGTGACGGTGCCGGTCGAGGCGGTGCTCGCTGAGACCAGCAGGTCGCCCATGCGCAGGCCCACCGCGCTGGCGCTGGTGATGTTGGCGTCGTCGCCGCGGCCGGCCAGCGTCATCGAGCCAGTGCCGAGTTGCACGGAAGCGGTGCCGGTGTCGATGCCGATCAGCCCGGCGGTAGCCGTGTCGACACGGGTGGCGATGCCGCGGATGTCGATGAGCCCGCTCGCGGTGCCGATGCTGGCACCGTTGAGGTTGACGCCGGTGCCGTGGCTGGCTCGGCCGTCGACCGTCAGGTTGCCGAGCGTGAAGGTCGAGGCGAGGTTGACGCCGGCTGCCGCACCGGGGAAGGCGGCAGCCCGGCCGCGCAGCAGCACGTCGCCACGCGTGGTGCCCACGGTGTCGATGGTCGAGCCGACGATGCCGATGCCGGCCGTCGAGGTGTCGCCGCGCGCATAGCCGGTCGTCGGATCGATGCCGCCGCTCACCGTGAGGTTGCCGCCGCCGGTGCGCAGGGTGCTGTTGGAGATGAGCACGCTCCCGGTGCCGTTGCCGTCGAGGTCGCTGTAGAGGTTGATGCTGACCGGGCCGGCGCCGCTCGCGTCGAGGGTGGCGGTGTCGACGAGGATGTTACCGTTGGCCCGCAGCGTGAAGCTGGCCGGCGTGGTGCCGGTGCTGCGGGTGATGACGGTGCCCGGGGCGATGGTGATGTTGCCGGCCTGCGTGCCGGCGCCGCCGGCCTCGGTGGAGATGTCGATGCTGGTGCCGGCGTTGAGCGCGGCCGAGAGGTCGCTTGCCTGCACGTTGGCGCCGGGGCCGGTGGGGTTGAAGCTGCCGTTGACGGCGACCGGCGCGCTGCTGGAGATGGTGACGTCGTAGGGGTCGAGCGTCCATGAGCCGGCGCGGCCGCCCGCGGCGCGGGCACGGGCGTCGATGGTGGCGCTGCGGGCGAGGGTGCCGTCTTGCAGGGCGGTCGTCACGGCCATGCCCGAGGTTTCGATGGCGCCGCCATTGCCGCCTTCGGTGCCGCCGCGGGCGCGCAGGGTGCCGTAGGCCTCGGTCACGCCGAAATCGAGCCGGGCGACGGGGCTGGTGGCATTGGGGTTGTTGTACATCGCGCGCAGGCGGATCTGCCCGCCGTCGCCGCTGCCGGTGGCGTCGGCCGAGACGAGGGTGCCGGTGTCGAGCGTGATGGCGCGTGTCTGCGAGTTGCCGACGTCGATGCTGCCGCCGCCGCTGCGGCCGTCGGCGAGCAGGCGCGGGTGGGCTACGTCGCCGCGCTGCAGGCGGATGTCGGCGCCGAGCACGGTGATGCTGCCGCCGGCTGCCGCGGTGCTGCTGGCGGTGACCACGGCGCCTTCGGTGGCGAGCACGTCGCCGCTCGCGCCGGCGTCGATGTGGATGTTGCCGGCCGCGCCGGTGGCCGAATCGGTGCTCGCGGTGCCGGCGATGGAGATGAGGTCGCCGCGGCGGGTCTCGTCGCGTGGCTGGCCGCCGATGACGATGCTGCCGCCGCTGGCGAGGGTCTGCGAGCCGCCGCCGAGGCTGATGCCGGTGGTGCGCGCTTCGGCGGTGCCGGTGACGGCCAGCTGCACGAAGCCGCTGCTGCCGACCGGCCGCACGATGGCGTCGCCGGCGGTGGTGAGGTTGACGAGACCGCCCGGGGCGCTGATGACCCCGTCCTGCACCACGTTGGCCGTGCCCATCAACACGATCGAGCCGCCTTCGGTCACGCGGATCTGCGGGCGGCGGGGGTCGTCGGCAGCCATCACCTGCACGTCGCTGCCGGCGGTGGCGGTGAGGGCCAGGTCGTCGCCGCGCATCAGCCGCGCGTAGTTGGCGTCGCTCATCGAGGGGTCGAGGTCGAGGCTCGTGGCCACCAGCGAGCCCACGTTGACCTGGGCCCCCGGGCCGAACACCACACCTGCCGGGTTCAGCAGGAAGACCCGCCCGTTGGCCGTCATCGAGCCGTAGATCTCGCTCGCGCTCGGCCCGTTGCCGCTGCCCATCACACGGTTGACCAGCACGCTCTGCGTGTTGGGTTGGGTGATGTTGACGGCGGCCTGGCGGCCGATGGAAAAGCTGCTCCATTCGATCAGCGCGCGATTGCTCGTGCTCGCGGTCTGGTTGATCGTGAGCGTGTTGTTGGCCGGCGTGCCGACGGTGGCGTTGACCACGGCGCCGTTCGGGCGCAGCACCGGCAATGCGGTGGGCACCGGCTGGGCATGGGCGGCACCGAGGGTCAGCAGGGCAGCGATGGCGATGGGGGACTGTTGGAAGGCACGCATGGGTGGCTCCTCAGAAGGATCGTTGGACCTGCACGAGCAGGCGCGATTTCGGGTTGTCGGTTTCCGAGCGCACGGCCTCGGAGCCCCGGAAGCCGAGGCTCGCCTTCAGCGTGAACAGCTCGGGGTGCGTGAACTGCACGCCCAGGCCGTAGCCGCGCAGCGTGCGGCGCTGGGCGCCGGTGAGCGGGTCTTGCACCTTGTCGCGCCCGTGGGCCCAGTCGTAGAAGGTGAAGCTGCTCCACTGCGGGTTGATCCACCAGCGCAGCTCGGTGTTGACGATGGCGCCCATGTCGCTGGAGCCTTCGGCCACAGGGTAGGCGCGCACGCCCTTGTCGCCGCCGAGCGTGAAGCGCTCGGCGTTGTCGAGCGTCTCGCCGGTGAACTGGCCGGCCATGCCGACGAAGAACGAAAAGCCGCGCCCGAGCGCCTGCAGGCGCGTGAGCTGCAGGTTCAGCTTGCTGAAGCTGCCCTCGGCCGCCGCGCCGGACGGCGGGCTGCCGCTGTCGTAGCTGAGCGAGCCAAGCACGAGGCCGAGGCTGCCACCCTGGAAGGCGCCGCCGCCAAACGCGCTGCGGGCCTCGAAGGCGAAGCTCAGCTCGGCGGCGCGGATGGTCTTTTCAGAGGTGGTCAGCGTTGCCACCTCGTCGTGCAGCTGCTTGTTCATCAGCCCGAAGCGGCCGACGAGGTTGCGGTCACGGCCGCGGATGAGCGGGTACGACACCGAGGCGTCGAACACGTCGGCTCGCCCGCTCACGCCGAGCGAGGCGAATTGCTCGCCCAGCTCGTAGCCCACGCGCGAGTAGCCGAGGCCGGCGCGCCACGGCGTGGCGCCGAGCGGCGCTTCGTAGCCGAGGCGACCGACGGTGGTGCCGTTGTCGTCGGACGCCATCAGGCGCAGGTCGAGGTTGTCGCCGATGCCCGCGGGGTTGTTCCAGCGCAGCAGCGTGCCCAGGCGGTAGCGGCCGCTGGCCGAGGAGCCGTGGTTGTCGAAGTCGATGCCGGCGTCCCACGCACGGCGCGCTTCGGTCTGCACGTTGACCTTGTAGAGGCCTTCGTCGCCCGAGGGCAGCAGGGTGGCCTTGGCCGAGACGCCGGGCCAGTCGTTGAGCGTGTACATCGCGCGGTCGAGCGCCTGCAGGTCGAGCGGCTGGCCGGGGCGCACGCCGGCGGCTTCGAGCACGCGGGTGGTGCGCTGGTTCGAGACCGGCGGCCGGGGCGGCGACTCGATCGTGAGCTGCGCGACCTGCGGCTCGACGATGGCGACCTGCAGCACGCCGGCCGTCAGGTCTTGCGGCGGGTAGCCGACGCCAGCCATGCCGAAGCCGCGCTGGTCGTACAGGCGGCGCACGGCGGTGGCGATCACGGTGACGTCGGTCGCGTCGATCTCGCGGCCGATGAAGGGTTTGACGACCGCCTGCAGCTCGGAGGCCGGCACGGCCTTGGTGGCGCTGAAGCGCACTTCCTTCAGCAGGAAGCGGCCCTGGGTCGACGGGGCCAGCGCCGGGGCCGATGCGGCGGCGGCCGGCGTGGGCGAGTTGCGCAGCGGCGCGTTCTGCGCGTGTGCGGCGCCGCAGGCGGCGAAGGCGATCAGCGGGAGGGTGAAGGTTTTCATCGTGCGGCCTCGCCGGCGACCAGCAGACGCCCGTTGCCGATCACATTGAACGGGGCCCAGAAGAAGGGGTGGGCGAAGCGGCGGTTCTTCTGCACTTCGAGCTGGGCGGCCTGCATGCCGGCCATCAGGTCGCGGCCGGCGGCCAGCTCGCGGTAGAGGCGGTTCATCAAGAGGTCGGTGGAGTCGTCGGCCACCGGCCACAGCGAGGCGACGATGCTGGTGGCCCCGGCCGAGAGCAGCGAGCGGGTGAAGCCGATGATCTCGTCGCCGCGGGCGACGCGGCCGAGGCCGCTCTCGCAGGCCGACAGGGTGATGAGGCGCACGCCGCGCAGGTCGAGCGTGTAGATCTCGCGCGCTTCGAGCAGTCCGGTGTCGCTGGCGTTGCTCGCAAAGAGGATGCGCGAGAAGAGCGGGTCCACGTCGTCGAGTTCGGCGTGCGCCGCGATGTGGACCATGTTGTGCTTGCCGGCGCTGGCCTTGAATCGGTCCTTGGTCGCGTCTTGCTTCAGGTAGATCTCGCTGCCGCTGAAGAGCCGGGCCACTTGCTGCACTTCGCGCTCGGCGCCGGGCAGCGGCACGTTCTTGTCGGTGCTGGGGTTGCCGAAGCCGAGCAGCTGCGGCGTCGGCACGCTGCCGCGCGCCAGCAGCCTGGCGCCCACCGCCGCCGAGGGCCACACGGTGAGCGCGCTGCGCTCGATCAGGTAGCTGCGCCCGTCGTGCAGGGCCTGGAAGGGCAGGTAGTGCAGCGGGCCGTGCGGCACGATGTAGAGGCGCTGCGCCGGGGCGAGGTCGACGTCGGCCAGCAGCAGCTTGTAGAGGTTGGCGGCGAGCGTGGTGGTGTCGCGGCGGCGTTCAATCACGCTGCTGCGGAAGTTCTCGACCTGCGGTGCGAGCCCCGCCTGGCCTTGTGCGATGACGGCCGCCGACAGGCCGGTGCGGGTGATGAGCCAGGCGACGCTGCGTGCGTCCAGCACGTGGAACTGGAGCACCGCTTCGCCGGGGGCGAGGGCCTTCTGCAGCTCGGCCAGGGTGATGCGCTGCTCGGCCAGGGTGTCGGCGGCGCGGTCGCGCACGGCGTCGAGCAGCTGGCGCGAGCGCGAGGCTTCCGAGAGCACCCAGGCGGTCTCGAACTCGCGCTGGGTGATGGCGAGGTCGAGCGCGGTGTCGAAGACCTTCTGGATGTCGCCGAAGAGGCCGGTCTTGAACTCGTCGCTCTGGAACTTGCCGCGCAGCTGTTCGGCGACGGCCACCGTGTCGAGGTAGGCCTTGAGCGCGGCGGGCTTGTTGCCACGCTGCAGCTCGACGCGGCCGAGGCCTTCGCTGGCCCACAAGCGGTGGTAGAGCGCGTCCGATCCGCTCGCATCGGCCGCGATGCGCTGGAAGAGCGCGTGCGCCTGGTCGGCCACGCCGGCGGCGAGCAGCGCGTTGGCGCGGCTGCGCTGGTAGAAGGCGCCGAGCTTGTCGGCGTCGTTCCGGGGCAGCTTGTCGAGCTGCCCCAGCGCCTCGGTCGGGCGGCCGGCGGCGGTGTAGGCGTTGGCGAGCGACACCAGCACCAGAGGGCGGAATCGTTCGCTCGCGAGGGAGTAGCTGCGGGTGTAGTGGTCGGCAGCGTCGCCGTAGCGGCCGCGGCGCGCGGCCACGTCGCCCAGCACCTTGTGCGACGGGGCGTGGGCCTGCTGCGGGTTCTTCGGCTTCAGCGCGAGCGCGCCCGCCGCGAACTTCTCGGCTTCGTCGAGCAGGCCGGCGTAGCTGTAGGCGATGGCGAGATCGCGCTGGGCGAGCGAACGCAGGTCTTCGTTGTCGGTGCTGCTGCCGATGTGCAGCGCCTTCGCTGCGGCGCGGATGCTCTGGCGGAACTCGCCCTGCTCGGCCAGCGCGACCGAGCGGCCGCAGTAGGCGTAGCCGTCGAGCTTGATGACGTCGCGCTCATACAGCGCGCGGCCTTCGGCGCTGAGCGCGAGGATGCCGTTGGCATCGCGGTGGCGGGCGAGGGCGTCGCGGGCGATGGTGCTGGCCGGGGCCAGGGATTCTTGCGCGTGGGCGACCGGTGCGCTGAGCGCAAGGGCCACGGCCAGGAGCATGGTGCGGTGCAAGGTCCTCACGGACTTCCCCTTCTTGAAGATTGCGGCCGATGCTAGGAGCCGCTCATGGCGCCTCAAAGTGACCAAGGTGAGGCGCGGCTTCCATGTTCTAGGGGGCGCCTCGCGGAACTCAGGGCACGCTGCGCAACACGGCGTACAGCTCTTTGGTGCGCACCGGCTTGAAAAGCACCTGGTGGCCGCTGCTGTGCACGCGTTTTACCTCGTCGGGCGAGGTGTCGCCGGTGATGAGCAGTGCCGGCAGCGGCGCGCCGTAGACGCCGCGCACCCGCTCGATGGCGTCGATGCCGTCTTCGCCGTCGGCCAGTCGCAGGTCGGAGATGACGATGTCGATCACGCCGGCGTGGCGGCGCACCTCGGTGCAGGCCTCCTGGATGGTGGCGGCCGTGAGCACCTTGTAGCCCCAGGTCTGCAGCAGGTCGCTCATGCCGACGCGGATGCTTTCTTCGTCGTCGATCAGGAGCAGCGTGCGGCTCTCGTCGATGGGCGAGGGCACGGTGTCGGCGGCCACCGCGATGTTGTCCATCTCGTCGAACGGCGTCGCCTTGATGAGGATGCGAAACACCGTGCCCTTGCCGGGCTTGGACGACACCTCCAGCTCGTGCCCCATCAGCAGCACCAGGCGCTTGACGATGGCCAGCCCCATGCCGAGGCCGCGCGAGCGGTCGCGGCCGGGGTTGTCGACCTGGTAGAACTCGTCGAAGACCTTGGGCAGCTCGTCGGCGGGAATGCCGATGCCGGTGTCCCAGACCTCGACGCTGATGGCCTCGGCCCGCGTGCGCGCCACCACGACGATGCCGCCATCCTGCGTGTAGCGGATGGCGTTGTGGATCAGGTTCGACAGCACCCGCTCGAGCAGGTGCGGGTCGCTCATCACGATCTTGCCGCCGGCCTTGAAGCGCAGACCGAGCCCCAGCTCCTCGGCCTGGCCGGCGCAGTGCATGTGCAGCACGCGGAAGAGGTCGCGGATGGGGAAGGGCTGCAGGTTGGGCTCGATCACGCCGGCGTCGAGCTTTGAGATGTCGAGCATCGAGGTGAAGCTCTGCTCCAGCGCGTCGATAGATCGGATCATGTTCTTCACCAGCGGCTGCAGCGCGGTGCCTTGCAGGCGCTTCTCGAGCGTGGCGGTGAAGAGGCCGAGTGCGTGCATGGGCTGGCGCAGGTCGTGGCTGGCCGAGGCGAGGAAGCGGCTCTTCTCGCGGTTGGCCTGTTCCACCAGCACCACCTGCTGGCGCAGCGCGCGCACGAGTGCGTCGTTGTCGAGCTTGGTCTGCAGCTCCTTCATCAGCAGCCGGTGGCGGGCGCTCGCCAGGTAGATGCAGGCGAAGAGGAAGGCGGCCACCAGCGGCGCGATGGTCAGCGTCATCGGCGTGCCGAGGTAGAGCATGAAGGCGATCAGCGGCGTGAGCAGCGGCACGAGCCAGAGGTAGATCGCCCAGCGCTGCGCGGCCAACTGGTGCGCGCCGGCGGCGGCCAGCGCGAGCAACAGCAGCACGAGCGGCATGGTGGGCAACCAGCGCAGGTCGTCGATGAGCATGGCCGGCGCCACGCCCCAGATCACCGCCGACAGCAGCACCACCGCCTGGTAGCGGTGCAGCCAGCGCGACGGCTGCGTGAGGGCGGTACGGCCGGCCCGCTTGAACGACCAGAAGAGCGCGGCATGCAGCACCTGCACCCCGTGCACGAGCCCGGCCCAGACCCAGAGCCCCGTGCGGTGGGGCATCCAGACCAGGAACGAGAGCCAGCAGGCGAAGGCCAGGCCTGCGAGCACGGCCACGGTGACGTCGCCGTGGCGCAGCAGTTTCATCAGTTGCGAGGCGCGGGTGCGCTCGCGGCGGCGCTCAGGCCCTTCGTCGCTCGACGCTTGCGGAATGCCGGCGGTGCTCGAGGGAGAAAGCTGGAACGGCACTTACCTGAACAGGCTGATCAGGTGGGAGCGGGACTTGACGTCGAGCGCCAGCAGGATCGTCGACACGTAGTTCTTGATGGTGCCGAGCGAGAGGCCGGTGGCGGTGCTGATCTCCTGGTTGGAGCAGCCGGAGAGCACTAGCTCAAGGATTTCGAGGTGGCGCGGGCCCAGCTCGGCCACACGGTCATAGCGCGAGGAACTCGGGAACCGCGGGAAGGGCGCCGTGACGCCGCCCTGCGCCGTCGCCAGGAGGCCCAGCACCGTGTCGCACATCTGGCGAGGAGCCTGGCCCTTGGTGACGTAGCCCACCGCGCCGAGCGCACGCACCTGGCCGATCACGAATTCGTCTTGGGTGCCGCTGATGACGGCCACGCGCGCCTGCGGGAAGGCTTCGAGGAACTGCTTCAGGCCTTGCAGCCCCTTGCAGTCGGGCATGTTGAGGTCGAGCAGCACGAGCGCCACGTCGGGCTCGTTGCGGTACAGCTCCATCGCGTCGTGCAGCGTGCTCGCTTCGAGAAGCTGGAGGTTGGCGTTGTCGACCGCGGCGAGGCTGGTCACGATGCCCACGCGCACCAGGGCGTGGTCGTCAACGATCAGGAGTTTTGACATCTTGCGAACCGGCTGGTCGGTTGCGTGCGCGTTGGGGTGCTCTTTTGCGTGACTCTGCGGCACCACAGAAGCACCGAAGGGAGATGCCATGCCGGACAACACTTGGCTCATCGGGTGCCTCTGTCAGGTGAATGAATCGAGGTCGTCACGCCCAAGCGTGGCGTATTGCAGCGCGTATTGTTGATTCAAAAAATGACGCCTCACATCCCTAAGAGCATGGATGCGGGTACACCCTGAGCGACTCTGCGGGCGCTGTTGCGCGGCCCCGACGACACGTGGAAACGGCGTGACTTTGTTGGCGTTTTGATGGCGAGGGACCGGAGGCTTGGGCTCTCCCGCGCCAGGGTCATTCGAGTCCAACTGATATGAGTTGGATATCTGTCTCGCAAAAAGCTGGTGGTGAGGCATATGGAACTTCTGCGATTTCCGATGTTTTGGATTGCGCATGTACCGACTTGCCGACTTGCGCTCAAAAGCCTAGGGACAAGCTTGAATCGCTAAAAAAGCACGGCAGTGCAACTATTGGATGAGCGGAGAAGCGGTGTTGCCAGCGCCGTTTCCCACGCCAATACACCATAAGGAGACTGCCATGCGCTTGAGTTGGCCCGCCGTGAAACGGCACCTCGGACGGTTGACGTCCGCATCCTGTCTGACGCTGTGCGCCCTGGGCGCCCATGCCCAGAGCACCCTGTTCCAGCAATCCTTTGCCAGCGGCCTCGGGAGCTTCAGTTCCACCGGCTCGGTGAGCACGTCCAGCCTGGGCGCCACCATGACCGCAGCGCTGCTGAGCGCTGACGGCGCGATCACCTCGTCACCGATCAGCACCGTGGGCTACAGCGCCATCACGCTCGCCTTCGACCGCACGACCACCGGTCTCGACACCGGCGAGGCCGGCATCGCCGAGGTCTCGATCAACGGGGGTGCGTACACACAGGTCGAGTCGACCCAGGCCACGACGTCGAGCCGGGTCACCTTCAACCTGCCGTCGACTGCGTCCAACCAGATCAGCGTGGTGGTGCGCTTCCGCGTGAACGCCAACAGCCAGCTCGAAAGCTATCGCGTCAACAACGTGGTGGTCGCCGGCACCGCGGGCACCACCAACCCGCCGACCGGTGCTCCGCGCCCGGCCATCGGCAAGTTCGCCACCTTCGAGAGCGGTCACGTCCGCCCGATGGCGTTGACGAGCAACGGTGCGCGCCTCTTCGTCGTCAACACGCCCGACAACCGCGTCGAGGTCTACAACACCTCGTCTGGCACGCCGGTGCTGACCGAGTCGATCCCGGTCGGCCTGGAGCCGGTGGCCGTGGCGCTCGCCAACGACAACCAGCTGTGGGTGGTGAACCATCTGTCCGACAGCGTGAGCATCGTCGACGTCTCCACCACCCCGGCCCGTGTGATCAACACGCTGCTGGTGGGCGACGAGCCGCGCGACATCGTCTTCGCCGGTGCCGGCAACAAGTGGGCTTTCATCACCGCGGCACACCGCGGCCAGAACGCCGGCTTCGACCCGCAGCTTGCCACCCCGGGCGTCGGCCGTGCCGACGTCTGGGTCTATGACGTGGCCAACGTCGGCACCCGCCTGGGCGGCCAGGTGCTGATGCGCCTGAACATGTTCGGCGACACGCTGCGCGGCCTGGCGAAAAACGCCGCCGGCACCCGCGTCTATGCCGCGGTGTTCAACTCCGGCAACAAGACCACGGTGCTCAATGAAGACCTGGGCAACGGCGGCCTCACCCTGCCTTCGCCGACCACCGACGCCGGTGGCACCTCGGCCCCCCGCAACCCGCTGATCGTGCAGAAGAACGCCGCCGGCCGCTGGATGGACGATGGCGACCCGACGCGTGGCGTGGCGCCTCGCGACCACAGCTCACGCGTCAAGATCAACCTGCCCGACTACGACGTCTTCACGATCGACACCTCGGGCAGCCTGCCCACCGTGACGGCTCGCACCTCGGGCGTGGGCACCACGCTCTTCAACGTGGCGGTCAACCCGTCGTCGGGCAAGGTCTACGTGAGCAACCAGGACGCACGCAACCTGGTGCGCTTCGAAGGCCCGGGCACCCGCTCGACCACCGTGCGCGGCCATTTCGTCGAAAGCCGCATCACCGTGATCGACGGCAGCAACGTGCTGCCGCGCCACCTCAACAAGCACATCACGAGCTACGCCCAGGCCGTGGGCACGGCCGCCGAGAAGGCCGCTTCGCTTGCCACGCCGCTCGAGATGGCCATCAGCCCCGATGGCGCCACGCTCTACGTGGCCGCGATGGGTTCCAACAAGCTGGGCCGCTTCAGCACCTCGGCACTCGAAGGCAACACCTTCACGCCGTCGGCCAGCAGCCACGTCACGCTCACCGGCGGCCTGCCGACCGGCGTGGTGCTCGACCCGGCGCGCAACGTGGCCTACGTCACCACGCGCGGCGACAACGGCCTGTCGGTGGTCAACACCTCGACCTTCACCGAGACCGCCCACGTCACGATGTTCAACCCCGAGCCGGCCGTCGTGAAGAACGGCCGCCGCTTCCTCTACGACGCCAGCTACACCTCCAGCCGGGGTGACTCGTCGTGCTCCGGTTGCCACATCTTCGGCGACATCGACCACATCGCCTGGGACCTCGGCAACCCGAGCGAGACCCAGGTGGCCAGCCCCAACCCCTACAACTCCAACGTGCCGCGTTTCGGCCGCAAGACCAACTTCCACCCGCTGAAGGGGCCGATGACGACGCAGAGCTTCCGCGGCATGTCGAACCACGGCCCGCTGCACTGGCGCGGCGACCGCACCGGCGTCAGCCGCAGCACGGGCGAAACGCTGGAGCACCAGGCCTTTGAAGACTTCAACGGGGCCTTCACCGGCCTCCTCGGGCGCGAGCAGCAGCTGACCGCCGCCGAGATGAAGGCCTTCGCCGACTTCGCGATGGAGCTGGTGTACCCGCCGAACCCGATCACCAACCTGGACAACTCCCTCACCACCGTCCAGGCGGCCGGGCGCAACGTTTACTTCAACACCACGTCTGACACGGTCACCACCTGCAACGGCTGCCACACCGTCGACGCGGCGCGAGGTCTCTTCGGCTCCGACGGCACGATGTCGATCGAAGGTGCGCAGCTCGACCAGGACTTCAAGATCCCGCACATCCGCAACATGTACCAGAAGGTCGGCATGTTCGGCACCAACTCCAGCCGCTCGCTGTTCGCGAACGTGGGTGACCAGATCAAGGGCTTCGGCTACAACAACGCCGGCAAGTTCGGGACGCTGGTGCAGTTCTTCTCGGAAGACGTGTTCAACGCACTCTCGACCACGCAGAAGCAGCAGCTGGAGCAGTACGTCCTCGCGGCACCGTCGGAGATGAACCCGATCGTCGGCCAGCAGGTCACCGTGACGCCGGCCAACGCCAGCCAGGCCGACGTGAGCGGCCGTCTCAACCTGCTTGTCGCCCGTGCACTGGTCACGAGCCCGGTCAAGGAGTGCGAGCTGGTCGCCAAGGGTGTGATCTCGGGCCAGGCGCGCGGTTGGGTGATGAACTCCAGCCAGCAGTTCGTGCCCAACAAGGCCTCTGAAGCGGCCGTCACGCTGAGTGGGCTCCTGAGCCAGGCGAGCGCTGCATCGGCACCGCTGACCTTCACCTGCGTGCCACCCGGCAACGGCACCCGCATCGGTGTGGACCGCGACGCCAACGGCACGCTGGACCGCGATTGATCGTCCGGTAGCGCAAGCTCATTCCCGCTCAGGCGGGAATGCCTGAGGGGCTGGAGGCACGAAATGTGCCGTGCCAGCCCCTCGTCGTTTGCGGGCGGCTTCGAGTTCGGCACGCGCCACGGTGCGCAGGTGCACCTCGTCGGGCCCGTCGAGGAAGCGCATCGCACGCCCCCAGGTGTAGAGGTACGCGAGCGGCGTGTCGGGCGACAGGCCCATCGCGCCAAACACCTGCATCGCCCGGTCGAGCACACGCGTCTGCAGCCGTGCGGCCACGAGCTTGATCGCGGCCACGTCGATGCGGGCGGCGGCGTTGCCCGCCACGTCCATGCGCCATGCGGCCTGCAGCACCAGCAGGCGGGCCTGGTCGATTTCGACGCGGCTCTCGGCCATCCAGTCCTGCACGTTGGCGTAGTCGGCGAGCTTGCGGCCGAAGCTTTCGCGCTCCAGCGCGCGCTCGGCCATGAGTTCCAGCGCCAGCTCGCACTGGCCGATGGTGCGCATGCAGTGGTGAACCCGCCCCGGGCCGAGGCGCGCCTGCGCCATCGCAAAGCCATCGCCCGGCTCGCCGAGCATGGCGCTGGCCGGCACGCGCACGTTGCGCAGGACCAGCTCCACATGGCCCTCGACGCTGTGGTGCTGGAGGATCGGGATGTTGCGTACGATCGTGAGGCCCGGTGTCTTCAGCGGCAGCAGCACGATCGAGTGGCGACGATGGCGCGGTGCGTCCGGCGAGCCGGATGACAGCCCCCCGGGCTGGGCTCCGCCCAGCCCGCCCCCCGCGGGGGGCAAGTCGTCTTGGGGCGGCCCGGCGACGCCTTGCGAAACCCCCATCAGCACCACCAGCTCGCACAGCGGGTGCAGCGCCCCGGTGATGAACCACTTGCGGCCGTTGATGACGAGATCGTCGCCGTCGCGCACGATGCTCGTCTCGAGGTTGGTCGGGTCGGACGAGGCGACGTCGGGCTCCGACATCGCGTAGCAAGAGCGCATCGTGCCTTCGAGCAGTGGCCGCAGCCAGCGTTCGCGCTGGGCCAGCGAGGCGTAGAGGTGCAGCAGCTCGATGTTGCCGGTGTCGGGCGCGCTGCAGTTGAAGACCTCCGAGGCCCAGGGCACGCGGCCCATGATCTCGGCGAGCGGCGCGTAGTCGAGGTTCGACAGGCGCGTGCCCGGCTCGTCGGCCTTCAGCCCCGGCAGGAAGAGGTTCCACAACCCTTCGGCGCGCGCCGCGGCCTTGATCGGCTCGATCACGTCGAGCGGGTATTCGCCGGCGTCGGCCCAGCGGTGCCAGTCGCGGTTGGACGGCAGCACCAGCCTGTCCATCATGTCGCGCACGCGACGCTGCAATGCCAGGTTGGCGGGCGAGTGTGAGAAATCCATGGCCGGCCATCTTGGGCTCGACCCGAGCTTGCCGAATTGATCTGGGTCATGCGTCGCGGGGGCCGCGCTTTCGAGAATCGGCGCATGTCCTCCCCACAGGCCGGCCTGGCTCTGCCCCTGCCGCCGCTGAGTGCGCGCGAAAAGGCCGCGCTCGACGACGATGCTTCACTCGAACGCTGCACGCGCTGGCGCGCGGCGCCGGACGGCTCGCGCGAGGCCGAGTCGGTGTTTGCCTTGCAAGGCATGTATTGCGCAGCGTGCGCAGGGCTGATCGAAGCGGCGCTGAAGCAGGTGCCCGGCGTCGCGCGCGCCGAGGTGAATGCCGCCAGCCAACGCGCGCTGGTGCAGTGGGACCCGTCGCGCACCCGCGCTTCCGCACTGGTCGATGCGGTGCAGGCCGCCGGCTACCGCGCGCTGCCGGCCGAGCACGAAGCTGCCCGCACCGCGCGCCTGCGCGAGTCGCGGCAGGCGCTGTGGCGGCTCTTCGTCGCGGGCTTCTGCATGATGCAGGTGATGATGCTCACCACGCCCGGCTACCTGGCCGAGCCCGGTGAGATTGCGCCCGACCTCGCGGCGCTCATGAGCTGGGCCGCCTGGGTGCTCACGCTGCCGGTGCTGCTCTTCTCGGCCGGCCCGTTCTTCAAGGGCGCGTGGCACGCGCTGCGCCGGCGTCGCATCGGCATGGACGTGCCCGTGGCGCTCGGCATCGCCGTGACCTTCATCGCCGGCACGGCCGCCACCTTCGAGCCGGGCGGCGCCTTCGGTGCCGACCCGTACCTCGATTCGATGACGATGTTCGTGAGCTTCCTGCTCGCCGGGCGCTGGCTGGAACTGCGCGCCCGCCACCGCAGCACCGAGGCGCTCGACGCCTTGCTGCAGCGCCTGCCCGATGCCGTGGAGCGGCTCGACGACGACGGCAGCACCCGCACCGTGCCGGTCGCACGGCTGCGTGTCGGGGACCGTGTGCGCGTGGCGGCCGGCCAGGCCTTCCCGGGCGACGCGCTGGTGCTCGAAGGCAGCACGCAGGTCGACGAAGCCATGCTCACCGGCGAGTCGCGCCCGGTGGAGCGTGCAGTGGGCGATGCGGTGGTCGGCGGCAGCCTCAACCTCGCGGCGCCGGTGGTGGTGCGCGTGCAGCAGTTGGGTGAAGGCACGCGCTACCAGCAGATCGTCGAACTCTTGCAGCACGCGCTGACCGAGCGTCCCGGCGTGCTGCGCCTGGCCGACCGCTGGGCCGGCCCGTTCCTCTTCGGCGTGCTGCTGCTGGCGGCGGGTGCCGCGGCGGTGTGGAGCGTGATCGACCCGAGCCGTGCGGTGTGGGTTGCCGTCGCGGTGCTGATCGTCACCTGCCCGTGTGCGCTGTCGCTGGCCACGCCGGCGGCCTTGCTCGCGGCCACCGGCGGCCTGGCGCGCCGCGGCGTGCTGGTGCAGCGGCTCGATGCGATCGAGGCGCTGGGCAGCGTCGACACCGCCGTGTTCGACAAGACCGGCACGCTCACGCAAGACAGCCTGGTGCTCGCCGCGACCCATCTCGCGCCGAATGCCGAGCGCGCGGCGCTGCTGGCACGTGCGGCCTCGCTCGCCGCGCTGTCGCGACACCCGTTGTCGGTGGCGCTGGTGCAGGCCTTGCCGCCTGCAACCCACACCTGGCGTGAGGTGCATGAAGTGGCGGGGCAGGGCGTCGAAGCGCTCGACGGCGAGGGCCGCCGCTGGCGGCTCGGCGCTGCGGCCTGGGTGGGCGTGGCGACCGCGCATGCCGGCTCGCGGCCACGCGTGGCTTGTGCACCCGTCGGCGCGTCGCTCGACGAGCAGGTGCTGTTCGAGTTCGACGAAGCGCTGCGGTCCGATGCGCAGGAAGCGCTGCAGAGCCTGGTCGCGCACGGCCTGCAGGTGCGCCTGTTGTCGGGGGATGCCGACGGCAGCGTGCGGGCCGTTGCCGACCGGCTCGGCATCGCGCAGGCCCAGGCCGAAGCGTCGCCCGAAGACAAGCTGCGCACGATCGAGTCGTTGCAAGGGCTGGGCCACCGCGTGCTGATGGTGGGCGACGGGCTCAACGACGGCCCGGTGCTCGCGAGGGCCGACGTGTCGTTCGCTCTCGCGCATGGCAGTGCGTTGGCGCAGCAGCGCTCCGACTTCATCGTGCTCGGCAGTCGCCTCGGCGAGATTCCCGCCGCGCTCGAACGCGCCCGCAAGACGGTGCGCGTGATGCGCCAGAACCTCGCCTGGGCGCTCGCCTACAACGCCGCGTGCGTGCCGCTCGCGCTCCTCGGCTACCTGCCGCCATGGGCCGCAGGCCTGGGCATGGCCGCGAGCTCGCTGCTCGTCGTGCTCAACGCACTGCGCCTGTCGCGCTGAACTGAAGAGAAGAAGGACGCCCGCATGGAAAGCCTCTATCTCCTACTGCCGCTCTCGGTCTTGCTCGTGCTCGCGCTGATCGGCGTCTTCGGCTGGGCGGTGCAGTCGGGCCAGTTCGACGACCTCGAACGCGAGGGCCTGCGCGTGTTGGAGCCCGAGCCCGAACGCACGCCAGCACCGCTTCGCGATCCCTCGACTCCTGTCGATTGATCCCGGTCAAGGGCGATTCCGGGGGCGCTTCCGACAATTCGGCACAGCTCCAAGAACCCTGAGGAATCGACCCATGAACACTAGATCTCCGACCGCCGCCACGCCGGTCTACAGTGATGGCGTGGTGCGCAATTTCGCGCTCGCCGCCGTGCTGTGGGGCATCGTCGGCATGCTGGTCGGCGTGGTCATCGCCGCACAGCTGACCTGGCCCGAACTCAACTTCGGCGTCTCGTGGCTGAGCTACGGCCGGCTGCGCCCGCTGCACACCAACGCGGTGATCTTCGCCTTCGGCGGCTGCGCGCTTTTCGCCAGTTCCTATTACGTGGTGCAGCGCACCTGCCAGGTGTCGCTCTTCCTGCCCAAGCTCGCGGCCTTCACCTTCTGGGGCTGGCAGCTCGTGATCGTGGCGGCCGCCATCTCGCTGCCACTCGGCTACACGCAGGGCAAGGAATACGCCGAACTCGAATGGCCGATCGACATCCTGATCGCCGCCGTGTGGGTGGCCTACGCCATCGTCTTCTTCGGCACCATCGGCATCCGCAAGATCCGCCACATCTACGTGGCCAACTGGTTCTTCGGTGGCTTCATCCTCGCGGTGGCCCTGCTGCACATCGTCAACAGCGCGGCGATTCCGGCCGGTGCGATGAAGAGCTACTCGGCCTACGCCGGCGTGCAGGACGCGATGGTGCAGTGGTGGTACGGCCACAACGCGGTGGGCTTCTTCCTCACCGCCGGCTTCCTCGGGATGATGTATTACTTCATCCCCAAGCAGGCCGAGCGGCCGGTGTACTCGTATCGCCTGTCGATCGTGCACTTCTGGGCGCTGATCTTCACCTACATGTGGGCGGGCCCGCACCACCTGCACTACACCGCGCTGCCCGACTGGGCGCAAAGCCTCGGCATGATCTTCTCGCTGGTGCTGCTCGCGCCGAGCTGGGGCGGCATGATCAACGGGATCATGACCTTGAGCGGTGCGTGGCACAAGCTGCGTGACGACCCCATCCTCAAGTTCCTGATCGTGTCGCTGTCGTTCTACGGCATGAGCACCTTCGAGGGCCCGATGATGTCGATCAAGACCGTCAACGCGCTCAGCCACTACACCGACTGGACGGTCGGCCACGTGCACAGCGGCGCGCTCGGCTGGGTGGGCCTGATCTCGATGGGCACGCTGTACTACCTGGTGCCGCGCATGTTCGGCCAGACCAAGATGTACAGCACCAAGGCGATCGAGTTGCACTTCTGGATCGCGACCGTGGGCATCGTGCTCTACATCGCCGCGATGTGGATCGCCGGTGTGATGCAGGGCCTGATGTGGCGCGCGGTCAACCCCGACGGCACGCTGGTCTACACCTTCGTCGAGAGCGTCAAGGCCACCTTCCCGTTCTACGTGGTGCGCCTGGCCGGTGGCCTGCTCTACCTGGGCGGCATGCTGATCATGGGCTGGAACGTGGTGATGACCGCCACGCGCGGCCGCGTCGTGCCGGTGGCCGTGCCGCCGGTGCCCGCTGCAGCCCACGCCTGAACCCATTCGAGACCGAGAACCATCATGGCTCAACAACACAACGAACCTGGCTTCAGCCACCAGAAGATCGAGACCAACAATTTCCTGATGATCGTGCTCATCCTGCTCGTGGTGGCGGTGGGCGGCATCGTGGAGATCGTGCCTCTGTTCTTCCAGCGCTCGACCACACAGCCGGTCGAGGGCCTGAAGCCCTACACCGCGCTGCAGCTCGCCGGGCGCGACGTCTACATCCGCGAGGGTTGCTACAACTGCCACTCGCAGATGATCCGCCCGTTCCGTGCCGAGACGCTGCGCTACGGCAAGTACTCCACGGCTGGCGAGTTCGTCTATGACCACCCCTTCCAGTGGGGCAGCAAGCGCACCGGCCCCGACCTGCACCGCGTGGGCGGCAAGTACAGCGACGACTGGCACCGCCTGCACCTCATCAACCCGCGCGACCTCGTGCCCGAGTCGAACATGCCAGCCTACCCGTGGCTCGACAAGGCGCCGGTCGACGGCAAGTCGCTGCCCAACCACCTGAAGGCGCTGCGCACCGTGGGTGTGCCCTACACCGACGACGACATCGCCGGCGCCCCCGACGCAGTGAAGAACAAGACCGAACTCGACGCGCTGATCGCCTACCTGCAGGTGATGGGCACGGCGCTCAAGTAAGACGGAAGAACGACATGGACGTCAACGATCTCCGATCCCTCGTGACCCTGGTGTCGCTCGCGACCTTCGCGGGCATCTGCACCTGGGCCTGGGCCAAGCGCAACCGCGACCGCTTCGACGAGGCGGCACAAATCCCTTTCATCGCCGCCGAGCCGGCCGAAGGAGCGCGCCATGAGTGACTTCTTCAACAGCGGCTGGTCGACCTTCGTCGCCGTCGCGACGGTGGTGTCGCTCATCGCGTGCCTGGCCCTGCTCGTGATCGCCGCACGCCGCAAGCCGATGGCCAGCGACAACACCACCGGCCACGTGTGGGACGAAGACCTGGTCGAACTCAACAACCCCCTGCCGCGCTGGTGGATGGTGCTGTTCGTGCTGACGATCGTCTGCGGCGGCGCCTACGTCTTCCTGTACCCCGGCCTCGGCAGCAGTGCCGGCACGCTCAACTGGACGAGCACCGGCCAGTACGAAGCCGAGCAGAATAAGGCCAACGCCGCGATGGCCGCCGTCTACGCGCGCTACGTGGCGCAACCGGCCGAGGTGCTGGCCAAGGACCCCGGCGCCATGGGCATCGGCGAGCGCCTCTTCCTCAACAACTGCGCTGCCTGCCACGGCTCCGACGCCCGCGGCAGCAAGGGCTTCCCCGACCTGACCGACGGCGACTGGCTCTATGGCGGCTCGCTGCAGACGATCAAGGCCACCATCGCCGACGGTCGCCAGGGCGTGATGCCGCCGATGGCCGCCGCGGTGGGCACGTCTGACGACGTGAGCAACGTCGCCAACTACGTGCTGAGTCTGTCGGGCAGCCCGCACAACGCCATCAAGGCCGCAGCCGGGCGCGACAAGTTCGTCGCCTGTGCGGCCTGCCACGGCGTGGGCGGCAAGGGCAACCCGGCGCTGGGTGCGCCCAACCTGACCGACAAGGTGTGGCTGCACGGTTGGGGCGAAGAGGTCATCGTCGCGATGGTCAACAACGGCAAGACCAACGTCATGCCCGCCCATGCGGCGCGCCTGACGCCCGAGCAGGTGCACGTGCTGGCGGCCTACGTGTGGAGCCTGTCGCAGGGCCGCACGACCGTGGCCCAGAAGTAAAGGCAGCGCCGATGAAGGCGCCGCCGAGACGAGATGAGTGAATCGAGTACACGGGTGATCCCCATCGTGCCGGCCGAGGCCGCCACCGGGGCCGAGCCCGAACCGGGCGGCTGGCTCTACGAGAAGCAGAAGAAGATCTACCCGCGTTCGGTGAGCGGCTGGTTCTCGCGCTGGCGCTGGACGATGGTGTGGGTCACGCAGATCGTCTTCTACGGTCTGCCCTGGCTGCAGTGGAACGACCGCCAGGCGGTGCTCTTCGACCTGGCGGCGCGGCGCTTCTACATCTTCGGGCTGGTGCTGCACCCGCAGGACCTGGTCTACCTCGCGGCGCTGCTCATCGTCTGCGCCTACTCGCTCTTTCTCTTCACCGCGGTGGCGGGGCGCCTGTGGTGCGGTTTCGCCTGCCCGCAGACCGTCTACACCGAGATCTTCCTGTGGGTGGAGCGGCGCTTCGAGGGCGACCGCATCGCCCGCATGAGGCTCGACGCCGCGCCGTGGTCGTTCGACAAGCTGTGGCGCAAGAGCGGCAAGCAGGCGGCGTGGATCGCGATCGGCCTGTGGACCGGCTTCACGCTCGTCGGCTACTTCACGCCGGTGAAGGTGCTGTGGGGCGAAGCCTTCACCCTGACCTTCGGGCCCTGGGAATGGTTCTGGGTGCTCTTCTACGGCTTTGCCACCTACGGCAATGCCGGCTACCTGCGCGAGCAGGTCTGCACCTACATGTGCCCCTACGCGCGCTTCCAGAGCGCGATGTTCGACCGCGACACCCTCATCGTCAGCTACGACAAGGCCCGCGGCGACCCGCGCGGCTCGCGTGGCCGCAAGGTCGACCCGCGCAGCAAAGGCTTGGGCGACTGCATCGACTGCAACCTGTGCGTGCAGGTGTGCCCGACCGGCATCGACATCCGCAACGGGCTCCAGTACCAGTGCATCGGCTGCGCCTCGTGCATCGACGTGTGCAATGAGGTGATGGACAAGATGAACTACCCGCAGGGGCTCATCCGCTTCGCGACGCAAAACGGGCTGGCCAACCGCTGGTCGAAGCTGCAGACGCTCAAGCGCGTGCTCAGGCCGCGGGTGCTCATCTACAGCGGCGTGCTGGTGCTGATCTGCATCGGCTTCGTGGTGAGCCTTGCGCTGCGCAGCCCGTTCCGGGTCGACGTGGTGCGCGACCGTGGGGCACTGGCGCGCGTGGTCGGCGAGGGTTCGATCGAAAACGTGTACCGCCTGCAGGTGATGAACGCGACCGAGTCGCCGCAACGCTACCGCGTGACGCTCGAAGGGCTGGTGGGAGCCACCGTCAGCTCGCGCACCGAGTTCGAGGTGGGGGCGGCCGAGGCGCGCTGGTGGCCCGTGAGCGTGCAGCTGCCGCATGCGGCGGCCCGCGCTCTGGGCAGCGGCGCCCACCCGGTGCGCTTTCGCATCGAACGCGTGGCCCAGGCCGACGAGTCGGCGGCCGTGGTGGTGGAGAAGTCGACCTTCGTCGTGCCGCGATGAAGGCCCCTGTCGTGAAGGAGACCTGTTCATGAATGCACAACACAAGCCTGTGAAGCCCACGCCCTGGTGGCGCGTGGGCATGGTGTGGCTGGTGCTGGCCGGGCCTGCGGCCGTGGTGTTGGCGGGCTTTGCCACGCTCAGAATCGCGATCACCCATGTCGACCCGGTGGTGCAGGTGCCCGCGGCGGTGGCCGACACCTCGGCATCGATGAGCCCGGCGATGAAAGCGCGCAACCACGCGGCCACGCCGAAGCCGTGATGTTCTCGCCCGCGTTTCGCCAGCAAGCCCTGCAGGTGCTCTGGCCATCGTTCCTGATGGCGGGGGTGCTGGAGATGCTGCTGTTTGCCGTGGTTGACCCGGGCGACCTGCAGTGGTTTGGCGGCACACCGATCGACTGGCCGCGGCAGGCGGTCTATACGGCGACCTTCTTCATCTGCTGGGGGGTGATGGCGGTGTCGGGGGGGTTGACGGTGTTGTTGATGAAGTCTGATTCGGATGTGAATCGGCAGGATCCGTTTTGATTTTGGGGTTTGCGTTGCCGGGGTTTCGCCCTGGCGGGCGAGTCACTTTCTTTTGCTTCGCCAAAAGTAAGTAACCAAAGAAAAGGCGACCCCGTTCGCCGGTCGGCCTAGGGCCGACTGCTCTCCGCTGCTCGTGCTTGGGGCGTCGCGCAGAACTCGCTACGCGGCCTGCGGCCGCTGCGCTCAAACAGCTGCGCGAAGTCAGTTCACGAAGCGCGCTGCGCGCGCCACCCCAAGCCCTGCGCTGCTCGACGGCTCTCAAGGGCCCCGGGATACCGCCGCCCGCTTCGCGGGCATCACACTCTCGACTCGCTTCGCCTCGTGCTTGGTCGCTTGGCGACGGAAGAGGCGATGCGCAGCGAGCCGAGTGGCTCGGTGGTCCAGCATGTGTGCGGAGGTCCGATGTAGACAGGTGCTTCATCGGCCGAGGCCTGTAGCCATACGCTGCGGCCAAATGAAGAGCGCCTTTGCTTTGGTTACTTTCATTTGGCGCGACAAATGTTCGCGCAGCGGGGTTCGCTCACTTCGCGCAGCGAAGTTATGCGAACACCAAAGTGACTCGCCCGCCGGGGCGAGACCCGGCAACCCGCCACGCAGTGCAAATCGTCAACAACGAGCGCTGTTGACCAACCGCCTCAACCCCTCCGCATCCACGATACGAATATCCCGCTGCTTCACCTCCAACAACCCATCATCGTGAAACTTCGAAAACGTACGACTGACAGTCTCCAGCTTGAGCCCGAGGTAAGACCCGATCTCCTCACGCGTCATCCGCAGCACGAGAGACGATGACGAGAACCCCCGCGCCTGCAGCCGCTGCGTGAGGTTGAGCAAAAACGCCGCCAGCCGCTCCTCGGCACGCATGCTGCCCAGGAGCAGCATCACGCCGTGGTCGCGCACGATCTCGCGGCTCATGATCTTGTGGAACTGGCGCTGCAGCTCGCCGAACTCACGCGAGAGCGACTCCAGCTGCGCATACGGAATCATGCACAGCTGCGAATCCTCCAGCGCCACTGCGTTGCAGCTGTGGCGCTCGTTGCCGATGCCGTCAAGCCCCAGCAGCTCGCCGGCCATCTGGAAGCCCGTCACCTGGTCGCGGCCGTCTTCGAGCGACACGCAGGTCTTGAAGAAGCCGGTGCGCACTGCATACAGGCACTGGAACGCATCGCCGGCACGGAACAGCACGTCGCCGCGCGCCACGCTGCGCCGCCCGGTGACGAGCGTGTCGAGCCGCTCCATGTCGGCCGCGGGCAGGCCCACGGGCAGGCACAGCTCGCGCAGGCTGCAGCTCGAACAGGCGACCTTCAGCGCCGGGGCCGCAGGGGTCGCGCGGGAGCGTCGGCCGTTCGGGGCGAGGGGAGGGACGGTGTCTGGCATGTCAGGTATCTCAGTCTCCCGCGGATTCTGTTTCCCGACCCCGGCGCAGTGATTGACGCCCGTCAAGGCGCGATCCGGTCGCCTTGGCACAGTTGGGGCACCATGAGCGACGTCCTGTGCCCTCCTGCTGCGCCCGCCGCAGCCCTTGCTGATTTCCGCCTCACGCCCGAGCTGCTGCAGCGCTTCGACGTGGCCGGCCCGCGCTACACCTCGTACCCCACGGCCGACCGTTTCGTCGAAGCCTTCGGCGAGGTCGACTATGCGCAGGCCGCACGGCTGCGCACGCAGAGTGCCGCCGCGGCGCCGCTGTCGGTCTACGTGCACATCCCGTTCTGCGAATCGGTGTGCTACTACTGCGCGTGCAACAAGGTCGTGACCCGCGACCACGGGCGTGCCACGGCCTACCTCGATGCGCTCGAGCAGGAGATGGCCCTGCACACCGCGCTGCTCGGCCTGGGCCAGAGCGTCTCGCAGCTGCACCTGGGCGGCGGCACGCCCACCTTCCTGAGCGATGCCGAGCTGAGCCGCCTGCTGGGTGCGCTGCGCCGTCACTTCAAGATCGCGCCCGGTGCGGAGATGTCGGTCGAGGTCGACCCGCGCACCGTCATCCGCGAGCGGCTGCAACACCTGGCGCATCTCGGCTTCAACCGCCTGAGCTTCGGCGTTCAGGACTTCGACGAACAGGTGCAAAAAGCCGTGCACCGTGTGCAGCCCTATGAGTCGGTGCGTGCGCTGGTGGAAGCCGCACGCGACATCGGCTTCGAGTCGATCAACGTGGACCTGATCTACGGCCTGCCCAGGCAGAGCCCGTTGTCGTTTGCCAAAACGGTGGAGCAGGTCAATGCCCTGCGGCCCGACCGCATCGCGCTCTATTCCTACGCCCACCTGCCGCAGCGTTTCAAGCCGCAGCGCCGCATCTCGACCGAAGACCTGCCTGTTGCCGGCGACAAGGTGGGCATGCTGAGCGATGCCATCGAGGCGTTTCTGGCCGCTGGCTACGTCTACATCGGCATGGACCACTTCGCGCTGCCCGACGACGCCCTCGCCGTGGCCAAACGCCAGGGCCGGCTGCACCGCAACTTCCAGGGCTACAGCACGCAGCCCGATTGCGACCTGGTGGCGCTCGGCGTCTCGGCCATCGGCCACATCGGCGCCACCTACAGCCAGAACGCGAAGACCCTGCCCGAGTACTACGACGCGCTGGCGCAGGGCCAGCTGCCCATCGTGCGCGGGCTCGCGCTCACGCGCGATGACCTGGTGCGCCGCGCCGTGATCATGGCGCTGATGTGCCAGGGGCGGCTGGAGTTCGAGTCGATCGAGCTTGCACACCTGATCAGCGTGCCCGAGTACTTCCGCAACGAACTCGCGCAGATGGAAACGATGGCCGAGCAGGGCCTGGTCGAGATCGAGCCGGGCGCGCTGCAGGTCACCCGCATGGGCTGGTACTTCGTGCGCGCGGTGGCGATGGTGTTCGACCGCCACCTGCAGGCCGACCGTCAGCGCGAGAGGTTCTCTCGCATCATCTGATGGAGCTTGCGCTTGTCATCAGCGCGGCCTTGATGGGCCTGGCCGGTGTGCCGCACTGCCTGGCCATGTGCGGGGGCTCCAGCACCGGCGTGATCCGCGCTTGCAGCCGCGGCAATGCGGGCCATGCCACGCTCGGCTTCCACCTCGGGCGCCTGGCAGGCTACGCCGCGGGCGGCGCGGTGGCGGCGTCGAGCGTTGCGCTCCTGCGCCAGCTGGGCGAGGCGGCGCCAGCGTTGCGGCCGCTCTGGGTGCTGGTGCACCTGGCGGTGCTCGGCTTCGGCATTTGGCTGGTGTGGACGGGCAGGCAGCCGCGGTGGATGCAAGGGCAGGGCCGGACGCTGCCGCCGCAGCTTGCGGCCGAGGGTTGGCAACGCGTCCAAGGGCCGGCACGCGCGGCAGGTGCCGGTGCGCTCTGGGTCGCCTGGCCGTGCGGGCTGCTGCAGTCGGCGCTGATGGTGGCCACGCTCGCCGGCAGCGCGGCCTCGGGTGCGGCGGTGATGGCAGCGTTTGCCGTTGTCTCGTCGGCCGGGCTCGTCGCCGGGCCGCTGGTGTGGATGCGGCTCGGCGGTGGCACGACCGCGAGCCTTGCGACCGGGCAGTGGGCCGTGCGCCTTGCCGGTGCCGGCCTGGCGGCGGCTTCGGGCTGGGCGCTCGGGCACGGGCTGTGGGCACGTGTCGTGGCGCTGTGTTTCGGCCCCTGAGCGAGCCACGGCTTGGCCCCAGTTGCAACAGAGTAAGGTGAATACCTTATCTGACCTGTGCATGATCGGCGCGATCCTACGGCCTCCACTCCCGACCGCGCCATGCCGAACGACACTCCGACCTCTCCTCACACCGACGTGCTCATCATCGGCGCCGGCCTTTCCGGCATCGGCGCGGCCTACCACCTGCAGACCGAGTGCCCCGACCGCAGCTACGTGATCCTCGAAGGCCGCGAGGCCATCGGCGGCACCTGGGATCTGTTCCGCTACCCGGGCATCCGCTCCGATTCCGACATGTACACCCTGGGTTACCGCTTCAAGCCCTGGACGAACGCCAAGGCCATCGCCGACGGCCCGGCCATCCTGCAGTACATCCGCGAGACGGCCGCTGAAAACGGCATCGAGCGGCACATCCGCTTCGGCCACCGGGTGGTCGGCGCCTCGTGGTCGACGCCCGATGCGCGCTGGACGTTCGAGGCCGAACGCGCCGGCACCGGCGAGCGGGTGCGTTTCACCTGCAACTTCCTCTTCAGCTGCAGCGGCTACTACAAGTACGAAGGCGGCTACCTGCCCGACTTCCCGGGCATGAGCCGCTACACCGGCCGGCTCGTCCACCCGCAGAAGTGGACGAGCGACATCGACTACGCCGGCAAGCGCGTGGTCGTCATCGGCAGCGGCGCCACCGCGGTCACGCTCGTGCCCGAGATGGCCAAGACGGCGGCCGACGTGACCATGTTGCAGCGCTCGCCGACCTACGTTGTCTCGCGCCCCGCGCAAGACCGCATCGCCAACGCGCTGCGCCGGGTGATGCCGGCGAGCTGGGCCTATTTCTTCACCCGCTGGAAGAACGTGCTGCTGTCGATGTATGTCTATCGGTTGTGCAAACGAAAGCCGGAGAAGGTGAAGAAGTTCATCGTCGACGGCATCCAGGCCGCCATCGGCAGCAAGGTCGACGTGGCGAAGCACTTCACGCCGCGCTACAAGCCCTGGGACCAGCGCCTGTGCCTGGTGCCCGACGGCGATCTCTTCCGCATGCTCTATGCGGGCAAGGCCTCGGTTGTCACCGACGAGATCGAGACCTTCACCGAAAAGGGTATCAAGCTCAGATCGGGCACCGAGCTGGAGGCCGATCTCATCGTCACCGCCACCGGCCTCGTGCTCACCACGCTCGAAGACCTGGACCTGCGCGTCGACGGCCGCCGTGTCGAAGCGGCCAAGACCTTCGGCTACAAGGGCGCGATGTTCAGCGACGTGCCCAACCTCGCTTCGGCCTTCGGCTACACCAACGCCTCATGGACGCTCAAGTGCGACCTGACCTGCGAATACGTCTGCCGACTGCTCAACCACATGAAGCGCCACGGCCACCAGCAGTGCACCCCGCGCAACCGCGACCCCGGTTTCAAGGCCGAGCCGTGGATCGACTTCAGCTCCGGCTACGTGCAGCGTGCCCTCGCGCGCATGCCCAAGCAGGGCTCGAAGGCGCCGTGGAAGCTCTACCAGAACTACGTGCGCGACCTGGTCACGCTGCGCTTCGGCCGCATCGACGACGGCGTGATGGAGTTCAGCCGCCCCAGCCACGCGGCCGGCGGGCAGGTCAAGCAGGCGGCGGGCTGAGCGCGGGCTCGTTCTGGCCGGGCGAGGCCTGCAGCAGGGCACGCACGTTGGCGAGGAACGCGGGAAAGTCGATCGGCTTGGTCCAGTAGGCGAGCGCCCCGGCGGCCAGGGCGGCGTCGGCATCCATCGGCACCGCGTTCGCCGTCAGCACCGCGACCTTCAGCTCGCGGGTGGACGGGTCGGCGCGCAAGGCGGCGAGCACCTCGTGGCCGTTCATGTCGGGCAGCCGCATGTCGAGCAGCACGAGGCTCGGCCGCCGCTCGCGCGCCAGGGCCAGCCCCTGTGCGCCGGTCTCGGCGACGAGCACCTGCACCTGAGGCCAGGGGCGCAGCACCTCCACCACGAGCAGGGCGTTGATGGCGTTGTCTTCGATGTACAGCACGGTGCCGGACGGTGCCGCCGCGTCGTCCGGCGTGGTGGCGCGGGGCGAGGTCGCGCCGTGCTGTTCATTGCATGGCTGTTCGTCGCTGTACTGGCCCACGCGAAGCATCTGCTCGATCAACCCCTGCAATTGCAGGCCACTCTGGTGCAGCAGGTCAAAGTGCCGGGCTTCCGCGGGCGTGAGGCCGTCGCCCCGTTCCGTGCGCAGCAGGTGGGTGATGCCGAGCACCGCGTTGAGCGGCGTGCGCAGCTCGTGGCTCATGCGCGAGAGGAACTCGGCCTGCGCCCGGTCGGCCGCTTCGGTGGCAATGCGCAGCTGCCGTGCACGCTCGGCTTCGCGCACTTCGGTCACGTCGCGCACCATCGCCGTCATCAGCAGGTCGGGGCCGCTGCCCAACCGCGCGATGGTCGCCTCGATCGGGAACTCGGTGCCGTCGCCGCGCAGGCCGTGCAGCGCGCGCACCGTGCCCATCTTGCGTGCCGGCTGGGCGCCGGCGCCGTAGTTGGCGACGTACTGTCGGTGCGCAGCACGCGCGGCCCCGGGGATGAGCAGGTCCAGCGGCTGGCCCAGTGTTTCAGCGGCGGTGCGGCCGAACATCCGGCAGGCTGCGTCGTTGAAGAGCACGATGCGCTGCGTGGCATCGACGACGACGATCGCATCCATCGCCGTCGCGATGATGCCCGGCAGCCGGTCGGTCAGGTCGGGCAGGCCCGGCCCGGGGCTCAGATCACGGTGCTGCACAACAGCGCCTGCAGCGTGTAGCGGTGGTTGTCCACCTGCTCGGCGCCGAGCGACACCTGCAACTGCCGGCCCTCGCGGACGCAACTGCACGCCAGCTCGACGCGGCCGTCGGCGCAGCGCTTCGGGTCGTGCTCGTCCCAGACGAAGTCGGCGTCGTCTTCTGCGGTCTGCTCGCCGATGCGCAATGCAAAGCCGGCCAGCGCGGCCGACTGTTGCCAGGCGCGGGCTTCGGGCGAATTGGCGTCGCCGCGGAAGCAGACGGTGATGTCCTTGAGCGCCTTGCCGCTGTGCTCGCGCAGCGTGAGCAGGTCACCCAGCACACGCAGCGGGTGCCTGGTTTCTCCCAGGCCGTTGAAGACCGGCCGGCCGGCTTCGCGGTCAATCTCGCGCACCACGTCGCCCGGCTGGCCCTCGCACTCGATCGCGTCGTAGAGCCGGCCCAGGAGCTGCGCCGTTTCGTGCGAGCTGCTGGGGCGGATGTGGGCCACCCGCGCGCCCAGGCCAACGGCGGCCGCCGTGAAGGTCTGCAGGGCAGGGTCGTCGTTCGAGGCCGACATCACCGCGATGTTCTTGCCCCGCAGGGGTTGCTGCGGGTGGCCGGCCTGTGCCGCCGCCTTCAGCGAATGGGCGGCGTCGAGCAGGGACGAGAGTTCGCGGCTCGTGAGCGCATCGAGCGACCAGAGGCGGCGGTGGTCGAGGGGGCTGCTGAGGATCATGATCGTATGGACGAGAGCGTATTCATGGCGGCCCCGGCGGGCTTGACCCGTGTCAAGTGGCCGCCATCGGTTTTCAGGCAGCCGCCGGCTGATACAGAGCGTTTACACAGGCTTCACCCGTCGTTACCCAATGACGCGGGCGGTTCGCAAGCGGTTGAGGGGCGCTTCCTACAGTGGCGTCAACCAACCAGGAGCCCCGCATGCTTGCCAACGCCACCCCTGCCAACGCCACCGCACCCCACCACCAAGCCGCACGCAGTGGAGGCCAGCCGCGCGAGTCTTCGCAGACCGGGGCGCGCATCGCCGAAAGCCTGAAACTCATCCACGACAGCCTGCCGGTCACGCGCCGCCTGCTGCGCGCCGGTGAGTCGGTCTACGAAGCCGGCGAGCGTTTCGACTCGCTGCATGTCGTGAACTCGGGCATCTTCAAGCTCGTGAACCTCTCGCCCGACGGCCGGGAGCAGGTGGTCGGCCTGCAGTTCAAGGGCGACTGGCTGGGCTTCGACGGCATCGCCACCGGCCGCCACGGCTGCGACGCGGTGGCCATGGACACCGGCGAGGTCTGGACCATCCGCTACGACAGCCTGCTGCAGGCGAGCCTGCGCCAGCCGGCGCTGATGGCGGTGGTACACGCCGCGATGAGCCGCGAGATGACGCGCGACCGCGATGCGCTGCTGTCGATCTGCACCCTGCCGGCCGATGCGCGCGTGGCGGAGTTCCTTCACAACTGGGCATCGTCTCTCTCCGAGCGCGGCCTGCGCACCGACCAGATCACGCTTCGCATGACCCGTGCCGAGATCGGCAACTACCTCGGCATGAAGCTCGAAACCGTGAGCCGCGCGCTCTCGCGCCTGGCCCGCGACAAGATCATCCAGTTCTGCGAAACCGGCCGCCGCGAGGTGCGCATCCCCGAGCTGGCGGTGCTGTCGGCCTTCGTGCAGCGCAGCCTGGCGCCGGAGGGCGCGACGCTGCAGTAAGGCACATCGGCTGCAACGAAGCTCTCACCGAGCGGGTGGGACGTACCGCACGACGGATGCCGCTGCCATCCTGTAGCCACTCACGCCCATCTCGGATGGCGGCGGTGGCGAATGGACGCAAGCGCCGAAATACGGCACCAGCAAGAACTCCTTGAGGCCTTCCTTGCTTCCTCGATGGTTGTTCCGCTCACATCCGCGGCGAGAGGCCATCGACCAACGAGAGCCGGTAGGCCCGGATCCCCGGGATGAGGCTGGTCACCCAGCCGGATGCCAGTAGCGTGCGCCGTCGCCGTGGCTGAGCACCATTCGGTCGCCGAGCTTGTAGCCGCGCCGGCGCGCCACGTCCGAGCCGTCCACCATCACACGGGTCGCGATGCTCGATTTGCCGGGGGCCGGCGCGCTGTGCGGCGTGACCAGCCCGACACGGGTGGAAGACTCGATGCGCGTTGGCGAGCTTGGATTGCCTTTGCGCGCGCCGCTGCGCCCAGGTGGCGCATCGAGGCCGGGAAGTTCGCCTCGTTCCAGGGCATGACGCTCAGACCTTCGTGCGGCCTACGGTCTGCGCCAGCAAGAGTTGTTGGTCGTTACCGAGGCCCATCGCCTTGGCCAGCGCATCCCGGTCGAACCATGCGCGCACCACCGTCGCCAACCCGGCCGAGGCGCAGAACAGGTAGACGTTCTGCGCCATGGCACCCGCTGCCGCGCAAGCGTATGCGGTGCGCTGCGCCGCTGGCACCATGCCCATGCGTCCATGGTCGCCGACATAGACGAGGTCCAGCGCCGCGTCGTCGACGAAATCCTGGTAGCCGGTGACGCGCCGTACGTCGCTGGCTTCGACGAGTTGCAGCGCGTGCGCGACCGGTTCGTAACGGTACAGGCCTTGCGGCATGGCGGCGTAGAGCTGCACCTCCTGCGCGTTCATCGCGCTCGGTGTGGTGCGCCCATCCAGCGCCGGGCGGTTGACACCCGCAGCGGCCCACAGCAGGTCGGACAAGGTCTGCTCGTCCAGCGCCTCGGGCGCGAACTCGCGCAAGGACTGGCGGCGCACCAGCGCCTCCATGAGCGGCAGCCCGCCTTCGCGGTGCGGCGGCGGCAAGGCGAGCGTCTGTTTCGCATCACCCACCGGCGGTCGCGGTGGGTTGTGGCCCATCAGGCCCAGGGCCAGCTTGGTCAGCGTGTTCATCGTTGCGGCCTCCGATCGATCAGGCGCAGCCTAGGTGCAACACGCCGCAGCGGCTTGACAGGCGTCAAACCCGACGCTCGGGACATGCTCGGCGCAGCAACAGGCCATGTCGATTTGGCGTGCCTTCGTTCGTCGTGGGAATACGGCGTACCCTCAGGTGGGCACGCCGACCGGTCTACTTCACAGGAGTGCAGACATGTCCTACATCGATGGTTTCGTGATCGCGGTCCCGACCGCCAACAAGCAAAAGTTCATCGAGCACGCGCGCCAGTTCGACCCGATCTTCATCGAGCTGGGTGCCATCCGCGTGATCGAGGGTTGGGGTGATGACGTCCCCGACGGCAAGGTCACCGATTTCCGCCGGGCGGTCCAGGCCACGGCCGATGAGACAGTGGCGTTTTCGTGGATCGAATGGCCCGACAAGGCCACCCGCGACGCAGGCATGAAAAAGATGATGGAAGACCCGCGCATGGATCCATCCAAACCTGGCAACCCGCCGATGCCCTTCGACGGAAAACGCATGATCTTCGGCGGCTTCGAACAAGTGGTCGAAGTCAAGGCTTGAACGGCCGGGGGCGCAGGCGACTGTTTGACGGTGCGGAGAGAATCACCGCCTGGCTGGACTACCCCTGGTCGGGCTGGACAGCCTGCCCCCCATGACCGACGCTCAATACACGACCTTGCCGCAGTGGCCCAACGCCTATCCGGCCAGCGGCGCCAGCGCCACCCTGAAACGCCTCAACGAGGATTTCATGGTGACCGAACTGCCGCTGCAGTTGCCCTCTGGCGAGGGCGAACACCTCTGGCTCGACGTCGAAAAGAACGGTGCCAACACCGCCTTCGTGGCCCAGCAGCTGGCCGCGGCCGCAGGCGTGCAGGAAATGGACGTGGGCTATGCCGGCCTCAAGGACCGCTACGCCATCACCCGTCAGTGGTTCAGCATCTATTTGCCGAAGGCCGAGACACCCGACCTGACCCAGCTTCAGCACCCGGAATTCAAGGTACTGAGCCAGAGCCGCCACGTGAAGAAGCTGCGCCCCGGTGATCTGCAGGGCAACCGATTCCGCATCGTGCTGCGTGACGTGACCGGCGACCGCGATGCCATCGAAGCCAATCTGGAGGCCGTGGCGTCACTGGGCGTGCCCAACTACTTCGGCGCTCAGCGCTTCGGCCACGACGGCGGCAACGTCGAGCAGGGCAGGGCCATGCTGGCGCGCGAGATCCGCGTGCGCAACCCGAAGAAGAAGGGCCTATACCTGTCGGCGGTGCGCTCCTTCGTCTTCAATGAAGTGCTGGCGCTGCGAATTCAGCAGGGGCTCTGGGGCAAGAGTCTGCTCGGTGACGTGATGGACGAAGCGGGCCGGCCCACCGGGCCGCTCTGGGGACGGGGCCGCGTGACCGCCACCGATCAGGCGCAGGCCCTGGAAAACGCAGTGGCTGAACGTCATGCCACTTTGTGCGACGGCATGGAACACGCCGGTCTGGACCAGGAGCGCCGCGCCCTCGTGGCGAGCCCGGGGGGCATGTCATGGGAATGGCCGCAAGCCGATCAACTGGTGCTCACGTTCACTTTGGCCGCCGGGAATTACGCCACGTCCGTTCTGAACGAAATCCTCTGCACCACGGAACCCGACCGGCGCACCGAGAACGAGTCTGCGCAGCGGCCCTTCGCCGACTGACCCGCCATCACCCCTTCACCGCCTGCAACGCCGTCGCCAGCGCATGCGCCAGCTCTTCGCGCGAATACGGCTTGGCCAGCAGCTCCCATGACAGCGGCGCACTCTGGCTCGTGTCGAGGAGCTCGGCCGAGAAGCCCGACATCAGGAGGATCGCCAGGTGCGGCAGCCGCGCCTGTGCTTCGCGGGCGAGCTCGGTGCCGCGCATGCCGGGGCCGAGGGCGATGTCGCTCAGCAGCAGCTGGTAGGCGGCGTCTTGCGTCAGCAGCGGCAGGGCCTGCTCGGCGCTGGCGCACGGGGTGACCTCGCAGCCGAGCGTGGCCAGGAAGCGCATGGCCACGGTGCGCACCTCGGGCTCGTCTTCCACCAGCAGCACCTTCAGGCCGGGCGGGATCTCACCGGGGCGTGCTTCGGCGTCGCCTGCCGCCTGCTCGGTTTCGACGTAGCGCGGGATGTAGAGCCTGACCGTCGTGCCCTGGCCGAGCGCGCTGTCGAGGGTGATGGCGCCGTGCGACTGCTTGACGAAGCCGTACACCGTCGACAAGCCGAGGCCGGTGCCGCGGCCGAGTTCCTTGGTGGTGAAGAAGGGCTCGAAGGCGCGCTCCTTCACCGTGTCGGACATGCCGGCACCGGTGTCCGATACGGCGATCGCGATGTAGGCACCGGGCTGGTCGCCGGCCTTCAGCTCGAAGTCACCGCGCAGCTGCAGGGGGAGGGCCGCGCACAGCTGGCCGCTGAAGCTGAGCGTGCCGCCGTTGGGCATGGCGTCGCGGGCATTGATGGCGATGTTGAGCAAGGCCGATTCGAGTTGGCCCGGGTCGGCCACGCAGGGTGGGCAGTCGTCGGGCGCGTTGACCTCGATGCGGATGCGCTGGTCGAGCGTGCGCCTGAGCATGTCGGCCAGCGAGTCGATCAGCGCCGGCACCTCGATGCGGCTCGGGCTCAACACCTGCCGGCGCGAGAAGGCGAGCAGCTTGCCCGTGAGTTCGGCGCCGCGCTTGCTCGCGCGGGCCGCGGCGCTCACGAGCTGTTGGGCGTAGGCGTCGCCGTTGACGGCGGGCAGCTCTTCGAGCACCTGCAGGTTGCCCTGGATCACGGTGAGCAGGTTGTTGAAATCGTGTGCGATGCCGCCGGTCAACTGGCCCACGCTTTCCAGGCGCTGGGCGTGGTGCAGCGACTCTTCCGACTGCACGCGCTGCAGCGTGGCGGTGAGCAGGTTGGCCAGCGATTCGAGGAAGCGCACCTCGTCGTCACTGAATCGCTGCGGCTGGGTGGAGCGCACCGCGAGCGCGCCCACCACCTGGCCGCGGTCCGACAGGGGCACCGCCATTGCGCTCACGAGGCCGGCGTCGAGATAGGCCTGCGGCACGGTGTAGCGCTGCTCCTGGCGGTAATCGGCCACGATGACCGGCTTGCCGTGCGCGAAGACGAAGCCCGGAGGCGTGTCGGGCCGGTTGGGGATACGGCGGCCGACGGCCTCGCTCGGCAGCAGGCCAGCGCCCGCGGCCACGCGGAATTCGAGCTGGTTGGGTTCGAGCAGGAAGACGATCGCCACCTGCACCTGCAAGGCCTCCATCGCGACCACCGGCAGCTGGTCGAGCAGCAGGCTGGCGTCGCGTGCGTCGACCGCGAGGCGACCCATGCGGGCCACGCATTCGGCATAGTGCGCGCGCTGCAGGGCGCGCTTCACGCGCGGGTAGTTGCCGATGCCGCGGATGGCCACCACCACGTGCGGAAGCCCCTGGCTCGCGAGCGGGCTGAGCGAGATCTCGACCATCACCTCGCTGCCGTCGCGGCGCTTGGCCACGAGTTCCATGTCGGTGCCCATGGGGCGCGGGCGCGGGTTCTTGGCGTAGCTCGCGCGGTATTCGGCATGGCGCGGGCGGATGCTGTCAGGCACCAGCTCGTCGACCGAGAGCCCGACGAGTTGCTCGGCGGTGTAGCCGAGCAGGGCTTCAGCGGCCGGGTTGGCGAGCTCGATGATGCCGTGGCCATCGACCAGCAGCAGCGCATCGGGGTAGGCCGAAAAGATGCTGCGGAAGAGGGCGGGTTCGTCGGCCCCGATGGGCGGGGTCATGATGATGTCACCTGCGGCACGAACACGTAGCCGGCACTGCGTACCGAGCGGATGATCTGCGGCTGCTCGGGATCGGCCTCGATCTTCTTGCGCAGGCGGCCGACCTGCACGTCGATCGTGCGGTCGAAGGGGCCGGCTTCGCGGCCGCGTGTCTGCTCCAGCAGGAAGTCGCGAGAGAGCACACGGCCGGGGTGGCGCGCCAGCACGCACAACAGGTCGAACTCGCCCGAGGTGAGCGGCACGTCGTGCCCGTCGGGGTGGGTGAGGCGGCGGGCGCCGGTGTCGAGCTGGAAACGTTCGAAGACGAGGCGATCGGGGGCGGCCGGTGCGGGGGCCGCGGCCGCGGGGCCGGCAGGTGCGCCTTCGATGCGGCGCAACACGGCCTTGACGCGGGCGACCAGCTCGCGCAGGTCGAAGGGTTTGGTCACGTAGTCGTCGGCGCCGACCTCCAGGCCCACCACCTTGTCGACCGCATCGCCGCGGCCGGTCACGATCACCAGGCCGCAGCGCCAGTGCTCGCGCAGCTGGCGGGCGATCACGAAGCCATCTTCGCCGGGCAGGCCGAGGTCGAGCAGCACGAGGGCAGGGGCGTCCCTGGCCATCAGGTCCATCAGGGCGCGGCCCGAGTGCAGCTGGCTCACGCGAAAGCCGTGCGTCTTGAGGTAGTTGCCGAGCAACTGGGTGATGTCGAGTTCGTCGTCGAGGACGGCGATGTGGGTGGCGTTCGGTGTGGTCACGGGATCAAGGTTAACTCCGCGACGGCGCGTTTTTCAGGGCATCTCGACTTTCACGCCCCCGGCGCGCAGGGTCTTGAGGGTGCGCGCGGGCGTGCCGCGTGGCACCACGAGCTGGCTGATGTCGCGAAGCGTCGTCACGAGGAAGGGCGAGGCGGCGAGGAGCTTTTCCGACGAGGCCAGCACCACCGTCTCGGCTGCGCGGTTGTGCAGTGCGCGTTTCACCGCGGCCTCTTCGGCGTCGCCGGTGCTCAGGCCGGCCTCGGGGTGCACGCCGGTCACGCCCATGAAATAGAGGTCTGCCCGCAGGCGCGAGGCGGCATCGATCAGTTCGGCGCCCACGTTGACCATTGAGTGGCGGAAAAGCCGCCCGCCCAACACGAGGATGTCGATGTGCGCGTGCGCGGCGAGCGCCACCGCGATGTTGGGGCTGTGGGTGACAAGCGTGGCGCGCAGGGCGGGGTCGAGGTGGCGCGCGACCTGCAGCGCGGTGGTGCCGCCGTCGAGGATCACCACCTGGCCCGGCTGGATCATCGCGGCGCCGGCGCGCCCGAGCCGCACTTTCTCGTCGATCGACACCGTCTCGCGCACCTTGAGGTCGCCCATCGCGGGAGAAGCGGGCAGCGCGCCGCCGTGCACCCGCTGCAGCTTGCCGGCCTGCGCCAGCTCGCGCAGGTCGCGGCGGATGGTGTCTTCCGAGGTGCCTAGTTCCTGGGCCAGGTCCTTGGCGACGATCTGACCCTCGGCCGAGAGCCGCTGGAGGATGAGCTGCTTGCGTTGCACGGTGAGCATGGCTGCGGATTCTCGTCGCACTCGCAGGCGGCGGCGGGTGGGGCTTGCGTTGATCTGCATGGCTGCCTATCATCCCCTCGTTGCACGAAAGTGCACGAAACTACGTGAGGCTGCCATGACCCCGAAAACCCAGAATTCCCCTGCCGATCGCCCCTGGCTCGTCCTGATTGCAGGGCCTTACATGTCGGGCACCGACGGCGACCCGGCGCGCATCGCGGCCAACCGGGCCGAGAACTCGAGCGACACGCGCTGCCGATCTACGAGCGTGGCCACCTGCCGCTCATCGGCGAGTGGATGGCGCTGCCGATCATCCATTCAGCGGGCGGCCGCGAGCATGGTGACGAGGTGTTCCAGGCTTACCAGTACCCGGTGGCGCACCGGCTGATCGAGCGCTGCGACGCGGTGCTGCGCCTGCCCGGCGCCTCGCGCGGGGCCGACATGGATGTGGCCAGAGCGCAGTCGCTCGGCCTGAAGGTGCTCTACGACGTGAACGAGCTGCCGTTGCGCGCGGCCTGAGCGTCGTCAGGCGCGGGAGGCGAGTGCATCCAACTCACCGAAATGGCTGCAGCTGCGACACATGGTTTGCTCGGGCGCTTCGAGCAGGTCGTCCCAGCCGATGGGCTGCTGGCATTCGTCGCACAACCCATAGCGGCCGCGACCGATGCGCTCCTGGGCCTGCTGAACCGCGGCAAGCGCCTGCTCGGCGCGTTCGATGCGCGCGAGCAGCGAGCCACCGTCGTCTTGTTTGTACTTGTCGTCCATGAGGTTGCGCTGGGCGTGGGCCGACAGGCGGTTGCGCTGCGCGCGGATCTCCTCGCCGAGATACCGCGAGCGCTCTCGCAGGCGGCTCTGGAACAGGGCCAGGAGGATCATGTCCGGGTCGGCCGGACGCGGGGGAAGATCCTTGCTTCGGCTGGTCATGCGTGTCTCCATGGAGCGCATCGCCTCCTTTGACTACCCGGTACAGCTTGAAGGCTTGCGCGGTTAGCGTCGTTGAGCACGATCAAGTTCTATCGAGATGCAGCTCCGGGCGCGGGCGCCCGAGAGATGAACATAGCTGCTGATCACGGTCACGGCAAGGCGTGTCTCGTGCTGCAGCGCGATATGTACGAGGGCCGCAGGGGCATTGCATCCAGCCCTGCGGCGCGCTTCAATGCGGGTTCGCCGCACCACCCAGGAGACGCTCATGGCAAGCAAGAACCAGAAGGCCGCCGCAGCGCGGGCCAATGCCCCGGCTGCATCCATTCCACTGATGGCCAATGGCGAGACGTCGGGCTTCGCGCTGGCGCAGGAGCAGATGCAATCGCTGATGGCGCTCGCCGATCTGGTGCTGAAACGGGCCGAAGAGATACGTCGCTGTCAGCTTGATGCGGCGCAGCAGGCGCGCAAGCGCCACGACAAGGCCCGTGCGGATGTCGCGTCAGCGGCCAACCCCACCGAGCTGCTCAACGTGCAGGCCGAGATGCTGCGCGGTGACCTGGAAAGCGCCAGCCAGTACTGGCAGCGCTTGACGGCGATCTGCACCGCGGCGCAGGCCGAGACCCTTGAGCACATCACCCGCTCGGCCGCCCAGTTCGGCCCTGTGGCGGCAGCGGCCGGTAGCGCGGCGGCCAACACGGTGACCACCGCGCCCGAGCCCACCACGATCGACAGGGCCGACGGCGCCGACCCCGCGCAGGCCTGGAACCGCTGGGTCGATCTTGGCAAGCAGTGGTCCGACATGCTGTACCGCACCGAGGCGGCATTGCATTGAGGTCACTCCGCGGCCGATTGCACCCAGTGCGACTGGCCCGATTTCACGATGGTCACCGGCACTGGCGAGCCGCGCAGCACCCGCTGCGACACCGAGCCGAGCAGCGTGCTTCGTACCACGCCGCGGCCGCGTGCGCCCATCACCACCGCGTCGCAGTCGTAGCGCTCGCCGGCTTCGAGGATGGTGGGGCCCGGCTCGCCGGTGAGCAGCTCTTTCTCGAATTCGATGTCGGCCTGGCGCAGCAGGTCTTCGGCGCCTTCGAGCGAGTGGTGGCCGGCGGCGCCGCTCACGCGCTCCAGCACGTCGGCGCTCGGGGCGAGCACCATCTCGTAGAGATAGGTGGGCTCCTGCACATTGATGAGCACGACTTTGGCAGCGAGGCCGCTGCGCACGAGCGCGATGACATGCCGCACCGCATCGAGCGAATGCTCCGAGCCGTCGACCGGCAGCAGGATCTTCATGGACAACCTCCAGGGGAAGGACAAGGGGAGCTTACGCGCCGCGCCATGCAAAGCCAAGCTGCGCGCCAGGGCCTTCTGGCACACTCGGGCATCGTCCGCACCGACTGACCAGACATCTGCACGGAGACATCATCGACATGAACGCACGAACCTTGCTCGTGGCGCTTGCCATCGCCGGCCATGCCGGTCTTGTGTCGGCGCAGATGTACAAGTGCGGCAACACCTTCAGCCAGACGCCCTGCGCCCCCGACGCGGTGGCCAAGTCGACCGCCCCGTCGGCGGCGCCCGATGCGGCGGCGGGTGTCACCGGTTACGAGCTGTGCGCCGCGGCGGCGCGCAAGATGGTGCGCTCGCCCGAGCCCGAAACCGCACGCATCCAGCCGATCGGCGAGCGGCGCAGCGAGGTCATCCAGTACGCCGGCAAGCCGATCGCCACCCACCGCTACGACCTCGCGATCGATGCCAAGACGCAGTACGGCGTGTTCTCCGGCCAGCAGCCCTATGCCTGCTGGCTGAGCGAAGACCAGCGCCGGGTGCTGCAGTTCAGCTCGACGCGCAACTGAAGCGCCGACGACACCGCGGCCCCTCGGCACCGATCTTGCCGGGCCGTGGGTCATGGACGAACTTTTCAACGCCGTGCAATGGCCGGCCATGGTCGTGACCTTGCTCGCCTCGTGGCTGGTGGCCTCGCGCAGCGCACGCCGGCGCGCCATCGGTTTCTGGTGCTTCATCGCGAGCAATGTGCTGTGGGTGGTGTGGGGCTGGCATGCGCAGGCCTATGCGCTGATCGCTTTGCAGGTGGGCCTTTTCGTGCTGAACCTGCGCGGCGCGAAGAAGGCTGACGACGCTTCGGAGCAGCAGGGCGCCTGAGCACGCGCATTCAGTGCGCTACTAGCACCGGCAGCGGCACCTGCTTCAGCACGGAGCGCGAGGCGCCGCCGAGCACCAGTTCGCGGGCGCGGCTGTGGCCGTAGCAGCCCATCACCAGCAGGTCGGCGCAGAGCGCGTGCGTCTGCGCCAGGATGGCTTCGCCGATGCGCGACGGCGCCCGGCCGAGCGCATGCAGCTGTGGGGTGACGCCGTGTGCCTGCAGCAGCGTGTCGAGAGTGAAAGCCGAGGCCGCGCGCTCCCGGCGGTCGTGCGGTTCGTCCCACTGGAGCACGTGCACTTCGGCGGCGGCCTGCAGCAGCGGCAGGGCGGCAGCCACTGCACGGGCCGATTCGCGCGAGGGTTTCCAGGCGATCACGATGCGCTGCCCGGGTTCGCCGGTGGCCATCTCGTCGGGCACGACGAGCGCGGGCTTGCCGCTGTGCACCACCACGGTTTCGGCAAAGTTGGCCGGCAGCTGCTCGGTGTGGTCGCCGCTGGTGGCCCGCTTGCCGAGCACCAGCAGGTCGGCAAAAAGCGCCTGGTGGGTGAGGGCGGCAAGCGGCGACTCGGTGGTCGTTTCCGACCAGTGGACGGGTGGGCCACCCAGCGAGACCATCTTGTCGACCGCCGCGCGGGCGTGGCGGCGGCCGTCGATGTCGCCGAAGCGGGCCGCATCGGCCAGCACGTTGGCCGAAAACGATGACGGCAGCTCGGCACTGCCGACCGTCACCGCAAACAAGGCATTCACGCGGGCACGATGGCGCACCGCCAGCTGCCGCGCCACCCGCAGGCGCACCGCGCAGGCCGGCGAGGCGTCGAGGTGGACGAGCAGGCTGCGCATCGCGCCCGGGCCCTGCGTCAGTGAGCGAGCAGCACCGGCACCGTCATCGAGCGCAGCACGGTGCGCGTCGCGCCGCCGAGCACCAGCTCGCGGGCACGGCTGTGGCCGTAGCAGCCCATCACCAGCAAGTCGCTGCCGAGGTCGGTGGTGAGCGACAGCAGCCGCTCGCCAGCCTGTCCGGGGCCGTCGCCATACCAGTGCAGGGTGGCGCTGATGCCGTGGCAGGCAAGGTATTGCTCGAGCAGCGCACGGTCGGCGGCGGCCTGGGCTGCGCCTTGGGGGTCGTTCCAGCTCACCACGTGCACGACCTTGGCCCGCGCGAGCAATGGCAGTGCTGCCGACAGGGCACGGGCCGACTCGCGGCTGGCATTCCAGGCGACGAGGATGTTCTGGCCGACGAGGCCCACGTCGCCGGTGTAGGGCACAACGAGTGCTGGCTTGCCGCTGTCGATCACCACCGACTCGACGAAGTCGGCCGGCACGTCGCGCGAATAGGGCGCGCCTGCCTCGTGCTGGCCGAGCACCACCAGGTCGGCGCAGTAGGCCGCCTGCGCCGTGCCCCAGGCGGGCGGCTCGGTGCCCAGCTCGCGCCAGTCGACGTGCGGGCCTTCGCCCTTGACCGCCCGATCGAACTGCGACAGCGCCCGCTCGCGGCGCTCGGCATCGAGCTTGAGCACGAAGGCGCCGGCCTGCGAGCTTTCGGCGGCGGTGAACGGCATCTCCACAAAGCTCGACGTCACGGCAAAGAGCCCGGTGACGCGCGCCTCGTGGGCCAACGCGAGTTGGCGCGCCACCTGCAGCCGCACCGCGCAGCGCGGCGAGGCGTCGAGGTGGACCAGGATGTGTTTGATCGGGCTCATGGCAGGCTCCTCGCAGGTGGGGTCAGCGCACGATGAGCACCGGCGTCGTGCAGTGCGCCAGCACACGCGCCGTCACCGAGCCCATGACGAGCGAGCTGAGCGGCGACTGGCCGTGCGAGCCCATCATCACGAGCTCGTATTGGCCTTCCTTGGCGGTGGCGGCGATGGTGTCGGCCGCATGGCCCACCTTGATCAGGTAGTTGGGCTTCCACTTCTGCTCGGCCGCCACCGGACGCACGGTCTTCAGCACTTCTTCCGCCTGGTCGTCGTAGTAAGTCTGCAGCGAGCTGCGGTCGATGTAGCCGGTGACGTGGGGCGGCACCGGCGTCACCACCGTGAGCACGGTGAACTCACCGGACGGGCCGATCAGCTCAGGGTGCGCCGCCAGGTAGCTCAGCATGCGCTTGGTGTAGGGACTGCCGTCGACAGCCAGAAGGATTTTCATGGTGGGGCCTCACGTGTGACGTGTTGGACATCAGGCTGAACAGTACAGCCGCGTGCTCCCGCAGGCTTGACCTGGGTCAAGTGCGGGTGCGTCCCATTCTGCCGCTGTCGCGGCGCGCGTCGTGTGGCCAGTCAGGTGACCCTTGGGGTGGCTCAGTCGACGATGGCGGAGTAGACGAGGTTCTTCAGCTGGCCGCGGATGTTGAAGGTGCCTGAGGGCACGAGCTGCGTCATGAAGATCACGACCAGGTCTTCGACCGGGTCGACCCAGAAGATGGTCGAGGCCATGCCGCCCCAATAGAAATCACCGGGGCCATAGCTGCCGGCCGCCACTTCGCTGATCGTGGTGGCGAAGCCCAGGCCGAAGCCGATGCCTTCGTTGGCCGTCTCGGAGAAATTGCCGAGTGCCACTTGCGTGAGGTCTTTGCCGCCGGCGAGATGGTTCTGCGTCATCAGGCGCAGCGTGCGCGGGCCGATGATGCGGGCGCCGTCGAGCTCGCCGCCGCGGCGCAGCATCTCGCAGAAGCGGTGGTAGTCGGTCATGGTGCTGACGAGGCCGCCGCCACCCGACACGAAGACCGGCGGCTTGGCGTAGGAGCTGTTCTGCGGGTCGTCCATCACCGCCAGCGACTTGTCTTCGCGGCGCACGTAGTTGGCGGCGAAGCGGTCGACCTTCTCGGGCGCGATGTGGAATGCCGTGTCCTTCATGCCCAGCGGGTCGAAGATGTGCTTCTGCAGGTAGTCCTCGAAGGGCATGCCCGAGATGGCCTGCACCAGGTAGCCGCAGACGTCGGTGGAGAACGAATACATCCAGCGCTCGCCCGGCTCGTAGCGCAGCGGCACCTGGCCGAGCTTCTTGACGAAGCTCTCCAGGTCTTGCCTTGCCCCGCGGGTGAGTCCAAGGTCGCTGTAGACCTGGTCGACCGGGTGCAGCGTGGCGCCGGGAATGGCGAGCGGCCCGCCGCCATAAGTGATGCCGCCGCTGTGGTTGAGCATGTGGCGAAAGCTCACCGGCCGGTCAGGTGCCTTGGTCTGCATCGTCGGGCCCGAGCCCGAGACCCACACGCGCTGCTTCTTCCACTCGGGGATGTAGCGTGACACCGCATCGTTGAGCTGGAAGTGGCCTTGCTCGTAGAGCTGCATCAGTGCGATCGAGGTGATCGGCTTGGTCATCGAGTAGATGCGGAAGATGGTGTCGTCGCGCAGCGGCTTGTCGCGCTCGCGGTCCATCTGGCCGAGCGTGCTCTGGTAGGCGACCTTGCCGTGCCTTGCCACGAGCGTCTGGCAGCCGACGAGCTTGCCGGTCTTGATGTAGTGCTTGTTGAGGTGCTCGGTGATCAGACTGAGGCGGTCTGCATCAAGGCCGTGTTGAGACATGCTGGGTCATCCTTGACAGAAGAGTTCCCCGGTAGGGGACAGGCCGCAAAGCGGCCAGGGGGTGCGCCGAGGTGTTCGCGGGCCCGGCCCGATCCGGGTTTCCCGGTCGGGTCGGGTCGGGTAGCCCCTCGGGGGCCGCCGCCCGACGGCGGGGGTCAACATCTAAGCGGGCACCGCCATCATGTTTTCGAAGTTTGTGCGGTAGAACATTTCCTTGGCGTCCTCGCTGATGTCGGTGAAGGTGCGCTCGAAGCGGCCGATCGGGTCGTTGGTGCCCTCGGGGTGCGGGTAGTCGCTCGAGAAGAGAAAGAGCTTCGGGCCCGGCGTCGCGGATGATGCGGCCCACGTCTTCGCCGGGGAAGGGCGTGAACTTCACCGCGCGGCGGATGTAGTCCGAGGGCTTCATCGGCATCGCGGCGAGTGTCGGGTCGCCCTTCTTGAAGATGCGCTGCGACAGGTCGAGCATGCGCAGGAACTCCGGCACCCAGCCGGCACCGAGTTCGATCACGCCACCTCTGAGCTTGGGGAAGCGCTCGAACACCCCGTCGAACACCAGCGCGGTCAGGAACTGCTGCGGCGCGATCGACAGCACCATGAAATCTCGCACGCGCAGGTTTTCGCCGTCTTCGGCGCCGGTGATGTCTTTCGGTTTCGGCAGCCCGTTGTTCTCGTATTCGGGGATCTTGGTCTTGCTGTTGGGCCCCACGTGCAGCATGAAGGGCACGCGCAGGTCGCAGAAGGCCTGCCAGACGATGTCGAGATCAGGGTGGCCGGGCGACTTGTTCCCGGCAGGCATGCCGGGGATCCAGAACGCGCCGCAGCCCAGGCGCACGCCTTCCTTCATCTCCTCGACGCAGCGCACCGGGTCGGCAAGCGAGAGCTGGCCCACGGCGATGAGCCGGTCGTCACCGGCGCAGAACTCGCCCATCGCGCGGTTGTGCGCCCGCACGCCGCCGTAGCGCACGTCCATGTCCTCGTGTTGAAGGTACTGGCCGGCCGAGAAGGTGGAGAACACCAGTTGGCGATGGAAGCCCAGGTCGTCGAGCGCGGCCTTGCGCTCGGCGGCGTCGAAGGCCCCCGGCGCGCGCCAGCCTTTCAGGCCATGCACCACGTCGCTGGGTTGCTCGCCGCGGGCGGCGCGCTCCTTCTGCTTCTCGACTTCCTGCTGGATGAACTCGTAGCTGTTGGTCGCCGACTTCGACAGGTTCAGCGGCGGCATCCTGTCGCGGAGCTCCGGGTCGGTGTGGCGGGCGATCCAGTCGACCGTCTCCATGATGTGGCTGTCGGCGTCGTGGCAGACGCGGTTCGCGGCGTAGGTCATCACGAGTCTCCTTGCACCCCGCGTGGTGCAGGGCCTGAAATTAGTATAACGATCGTGTAATAGCGTGCGCCCGGGGCAACCCGCAGAGTGGAGGGTTGTGGGCGCATTCCCTCGCGGATTCCCGCTTTCGCGGGAATGCCGGGACGGCGGACGCCGCCTCAGGCTTTGCGGCGCTTGGCGGCCGGCTTGGCGGCCTTGGTCTTCGCTGCCGTGGCCTTGGCCACCACCGGCTTGCCGCTGCGCTGCTGCTGCGCATGCAGCGCCTGCCAGCCGCCGACCACGAAATCGCTCCACACCTGCGAGGCCCGCTCGGCGCTGATGCCGGCACGCTTCAACGCGCGCGACGAGAGGATGGGCGCGTTCACCGTCATCACCGTGCAGATGAAGGCCACGTCTTGCGGCAGCCCGTAAGTCTTCATCAGCCGCTTGATGAAGTGTTCGGTGACGGCGGTGCGCTCGTTGCGCTCGCGCTGGTGCACGAGTTCGGCCACGCTGCGGTCGCCCGCCAGCAGCCGGATGATCGGGCCGCGCTCGTAGAGGTAGTTGAAGGCATTGCGGTTGGAGGCGCGGATCAGCGGCTCCATCGGTACCTCGTCGGGCAGCACGTCGAGCTTGTGCCGGCCGAGGTAGACGTATTCGCGCTCCAGCACCGCGCGCAGCATGTCTTCGCGGCGGGTGAAGTACTTGTAGACCAGCGGCTTGCTCACCCCTGCCTGCTGGGCCACGTTTTCCAGCGTGAAAGTCGACAGACCGCGCTCGACGATGTAGGCGACGGCGCTGTCGAGGATCTGCTCGCGCCGCGCTTCGGGCGACATCCGGCGCGCACGGGTGGTGGGTTCTGCGGGGGGTGTTCGAGCGGGCATTCGCACAAGGGCAGCTATGGCGCTGGCCGCGAGCATAGGGCCTGGTTTCGTGAACAAAGCGACAGACCGCTCAGGGCTTACCCGTCTTCATCGATTGCACGGCCGGCCGATATCGAACGAAGCCGATCCCCTGGGCAGGCTCTCGCCCAGGTTTGCACAGACAAGGTTCACCCCATGACGAAGCCGAACAAGCCCGCCGCTGCGAGCGAGCCCGCCACCCAGCCCAGCGAAACCGTGCTCTACCGCACCGAGCAGGCCTGTGTGATGCGTCGCACGCAGGCCGATGGGCAGCGTGTGGTGGTCAAGCAGGCCATCGGTGCGCCGGCCGTGCGGCGGCTGGGCCATGAAGTGGCGATGCTGCGCCGCGTGGCGCACGTGGCGGGCGTGCCCGTCGTGCTGGAAACGCCCGCCCCCGACACCCTGGTGCTGCGCGATGACGGCGGCATCGCGCTCGCCGATTTCCTGCGCGAGCACCGCCTCGGCATCGACCAGGTGGTGGCCTATGCGCTGGGCGCCGCGCGCATCCTCGCCGCCGTGCACAAGGCCGGCGTGGTGCACAAGGACATCGGCCCCGGCAACCTGCTGATCCACCCCGAGACCCTGGCGCCGACGCTGATCGACTTCAACATCTCCGTGCTCGCAGGCGCCCAGGCGCCAACCGGCAGTGCCGCCGCCGAAGGCGAGATCGCCGGCACCTGGGCCTACATGTCGCCCGAGCACACCGGCCGCACCGGCCGCGCGCCCGATGCACGCTCCGACCTCTATTCCTTCGGCGTCACGCTCTACCAGGTGCTGACCGGCCGCAAGCCCTTCGAGACCGAAGACCTGCTGGAGCTGGTGCATGCGCACCTGGTGCAGATGCCCGAAGCGCCCACCGCGTTCGTGGCCGAGGTGCCGACCGTGCTGTCCGACATGGTGATGCGCCTGCTCGCCAAGGAGCCCGAGAAGCGTTACCAGAGCGCCGAAGGCCTCGCACAGGACCTGCAGCGCCTGCAGCGCGGGCTCGCCGCGAAGAAGGTCGAGGCGTTCGAGCTGGGGGCCTTCGACTTCGGCGCCGAGCTGAAGTCGCCGGCCGCGCTCGTGGGCCGCGAAGAAGAGATCGGCCTGCTGCGCGCCGCGCTGGAGGCCACACGCGAAGGCCGCAAGCCCTGGCTGTGGATCAAGGGCGAAGCTGGCGTCGGCAAGTCGGCCCTGATCGACGAGTTGCGCGCCATCGCGGCGACCCGCCGTGCCTGGTATGCGGGTGGGCGTTTCAGCGCCGCGTCGGCCGCCGACAGCACCCACGCGCTCGGTGGCTTCAGTGCCCTCGGCCGCCAGCTGGTGGCGCTGCCAACCGAGCAGCTCGGCCAGGTGCGCGAGAAGCTGCTGGCCGCGCTCGATGGTCGCCTCGGCTATGGCGTGGCGCAGCTGCCTGAATTCCAGACCCTGCTCGGCGAGCACCCGGCGGCCGAGCCCGAAGGCGATGCCGATGCCGCCGAAACCGCGATCGCCGATGCCGCCGTGCGCCTGCTGCGCGCACTCGCCAGCGCCGAGCGCCCCGTGGTGATGGTGGCCGATGACCTGCAGCATGCGCCGTCGCTGACCTTCAAGCTGCTGGCCGCCGTGTGCGACGAAGCGGCCCGCGAACCCATGCCCGGCTTGCTGCTGGTGAGCGCGAGCCCGGCCACGCCAGGCGGCCTGAAGGCCTCGACCGAATTGAACCTGGCGCCGCTCGCACCCGACGCTGCCGCGCGCCTGATCGCCGCCATGCTGCGCATGACGGCCGAAGAGGCCGCGCCGCTCGCCACGGCGCTTGCACGCCACACCCAGCACCGCCCGGGCCGCATCGTCGCGCTGCTGAACGCTCTGCGCGCCGACAGCGTGCTGAGCCTGGGTGACGGCCGCTGGGAATGGGACGCCGACGCCGTGCGCCGCTACGTCGGTGCCGCAGGCCCCGCCGAGCTGCAGGCGCGCATCGCCGCCTGCCCGAAGGCCAGCGTCGAGCTGGTCAACGCGCTGGCCGCTCTCGGTGGCCGTGCCGACTGGGGCGACCTCGCCGCCGCCACCGGCCTGACCAAGGCGCGCCTGCGCAAGCCGCTGGCCGCGGTCATCGACGACGGCCTCGTGGTCGACGGTGACACCGGGGCGGCACTGTCGCGGCCGAACGTGGGCGAGGCCGCCCTGGCAACGCTTGCCGAGGCCGACCGGCGTGCGCTGCACCTCGGCTTCGCGCGCAAGCTCGACGCGGCCAAGCGCCCCGAGGCGCTGGTGGCCACTCAGTATTTCCACGCCGGCCTCACCGCGGATGCCCAGCTCGACGCCAGCGAACGCCGCCGCGCCGCCGAGTTGCTCGAGCACGAAGGCGACGCCTTGCGCGCCCGTGGCCAGATCGACCTCGCGGAGCGTTACCTGTGCGCCGCGCTGCAGTCGCTCAAGCTGGTGGCCGGCGCCGACGAGCAGCAACGAGTGTTCGAGCTGAGCGTCAAGCGGCTGCAATGTCTCTTCGAACTCGGCCGCCACGGCGACGTCGACGGTGTTTACCGATCGCTGCTCGATGCCGGCTTCGCCCCGGAGCTGCTGAGTGGTGCGCTGCGCCACCAGATCTACAGCCTGGTGGCACGCAGCAAGTTCGTCGACGCGATGCAGGCCGGCCTCGACCTGCTGGCGCGTCTCAACATGCCCAAGCCGGCCGACATCCGCCCGGACCTGGGCGCCGGCATCGCGCGCCTGGTCGGCTGGTACCGCGGAGACGATCGCCTGCGCGATTTCGATCGCCCCGAGATCAACACCGGCCGCGAGCTGGCCCTGGCGCAGAGCCTGCCCGAGACCACCACGCCCGCCTACTTCGCCGACCCGCCGACATGGGCCTGGCTCACGCTGATGGCCCACAAGATCTGGGTCGAGCACGGCCCGCACCCGCGGCTGGCCGGCTCGGTCGCGTCGCTGCCTTTCGTGCTGGTCGGCACGCCGCAGGACTTCCGCGGCGCGCACGCGGTGGGCCGCCACGTGATCGAGGTGTGCGAGAAGCGCGGCTTCGACCAAGCCCAGGCGCTGGGGCGTTGCATCTTCGCGATCTCGGCAGCGCACTGGGTCGATTCGCTTGAGCTGATCCTCGGCGAGTTTCACCGCGCACGCGCCGACCTGATGCGCATGCGCGAGCCCTTCGTCGCCTTCAGCTACGTCGCAAGCGACGTGGCGTTCGACTGCCAGCCCACGCTGGCCCTGGCCATGCCCGAGGTGAAGGCCGGGCTCGACTTCGCCCTGGCGCAGCGCAACCTGGACTTCCAGCAGCGCTACCAGCCGCGCCTGCAGCTGCAGCTGGCGCTGCGCGGTGAAACGCGCTCGGCAGGTGCCTTGACCGACGATCACTTCGACGAGGCCGACTACGTCACCAAGATCGACCCGACGGGCACGACGGCGGCGACGTACCACATGGTGGCCACGATCCGGGCAGCGCTGTTCGGTGAGATGGCGCCCTTGGCGAAGCACAGCGCGCTGGCCGTCGCGCTCGCCCCCCGCACTCCCGGCTACTACCTGAGCGCCGTGGCACGCGTGCTGCGCGTGCTCTCGCTGGCCGACCAGCTGCGCAGTGCGGCCGAGGACGACAAGGCCAAGCTCGTCGAAGAACTCGAACAGACCCTGGCGTGGGTGAAGGCCCGCGCCGCCGATGCGCCGGCCAACTTCGCCCACCTCGCGGCCTGGCTCGACGCCGAACGCGCCTGGGCACTGGAGTCGGTGTGGACGGCCGGTGCTGCCTTCGATGCCGCCGTGGCCGCCGCGAAGGACGTGCCGCGCCCGTGGCACAAGGCACTGATCCATGAACGCGCCGCGCTCTTCCGCCTGTCGCAGGGCATGGAAGAAGCGGCCAAGCCCATCCTCGCCACGGCCTGCGAGCTGTACGACGCGTGGGGCGCCGCCGGCAAGGTGAAGGAGCTGCGCCGCCAGCATGCTTTCCTGCGCTCGGGCAAAGGCCTGTCGCGCAGCGACTCCGGCAAGACCACGGCGGTCGTCGGCGCCGAGATGCTCGACCTGATGGCCGTGCTGCGCGCCTCGCAGGCGCTGGTTTCGGAGACGGTGCTCGCCAAGCTGACCGACCGCGTCGGCAAGGTGCTCGGCACCATCACCGGCGCGACCGGCGTGCAGCTGATCGTGCGGCCGGAAGAAGGTTCGACCGACTGGGTGATGGCGCACACGCTGGGCGATGCGAAGCCGCAGACGGTGGACGAAGCCGGTGCGGCCGGCGAGCTGGCCCTGTCGGCCTTCCGCTACGCGGAGCGCACGCGTGAGCTGCTGCTGATCGAAGACGTGGTGCGCGACGAGCGCTTCTCGGAAGACGCCTTCGCGCAGAAGCTCGAGCAGTGCTCGATGATGTTCTCGCCGATCGTCAAGCAGGGCCACCTGCACGCGATGCTGGTGCTCGAGAACCGCCAGCGCCGCAACGCCTTCAGCGGCGACCGCCTCGACTCGGTGGCGCTGATCGCCGGCCAGCTGTCCGTGTCGCTCGACAACGCGCTGCTCTACGCCTCGCTGGAAAAGCGCGTGGCCGAGCGCACCGCCCAGCTGCGCCAGAAGACCAACGACATCAACGCGATGCTGCAGAACATGCCGCAGGGCGTGCTGACGGTGGTCTCGGGCGGGGTGATCCACCCCGAGTACTCGGCGTACCTCGAAACCATCTTCGAAACGAAGGACATCGCCGGCGTGTCGGTGATGGACCTGATCTTCACGAACACCAGCCTCGGCGCCGACCTGCTCTCGCAGGTGGACGCGGCCATCGCCTCGGTGATCGGCGAAGACGAGATGAACTACGAGTTCAACTCGCACCTGCTGGTGGCCGAACTCGACAAGACGCTGGCCGACGGCCGTGTGAAGTCGCTGGCACTCAGCTGGTCGCCCATCGTGGGCGAAGAGGGCCACGTCGACAAGCTCATGCTCTGCGTGCGCGACGTGACCGGTTTCAAGCGCCTGGAAGCCGAGGCCAGCGCCCGCAAGCGCGAGCTGCAGGTGATCGGCGAGATCCTGGCGGTGAGCCAGGAGAAGTTCCACGAGTTCATCGACAGTGCGCGCGGCTTCATCGCCGAGAACAAGGCGCTGATCGAGAAGACCGCCGACAAGCAGATGGACGCGATCAACCTGCTGTTCCGCAACATGCACACCATCAAAGGCAATGCGCGGACCTATGGCTTCCTCGGCCTCACGAACCAGGTGCATGTGACCGAGCAGCACTACGACGACCTGCGCAAGGAGGCCGACGCGGTGTGGGAGCAAAGCACGCTCTTGAGCGAGCTGCGCGAGGTGGGCGAGCTCATCGAGCAGTACGCCCACGTGAACGACGTGGTGCTCGGCCGCAAGGGCCCGGGCCGACGTGCGGCGGTCGAGAAGTTCCTGATGGTCGAGCGCGACACGGTGGCCGAGACGCTGCAGTTGCTGATGGGCGTGGACCACAGCGACCCCAATGCGATGCGCCTCGCGCTACAGCACGTGGGCAGCATGCTGCACATGCTGGGCACGCAGCCGATCGGGGAGATCCTCTCGGGCACCCTCGACTCGCTGCCGTCGCTCGCCAAGGAGCTGGGCAAGGCGGCGCCGCAGGTCCACATCGAAGACCACGGCCTGATGGTGCGCACGCAGGCGAGCGGCCTCTTGAAGAACCTCTTCACCCACCTGCTGCGCAACTCGGTCGACCACGGAATCGAAGCCCCCACCCAGCGCGCGCAAGCCGGCAAGCCCGAGGCCGGCCGCATCGACCTGCGCCTGCATGTGGACGACGGCAAGCTGTGGATCCACCTGCGCGACGACGGCCGCGGCCTTGCGCTCGGCAAGATCCGCCAGCGGGCGATGGAGCAGAACCTGCTCACGCGTGCCTCCAGCACCAGCGCGGAGGAAGTGGCTCAACTCATCTTCCGCTCCGGCTTCTCGACCGCCGAACAGGTGACCGAGGTGTCGGGCCGAGGCGTGGGCATGGACGCGGTGCGCGCGTTCCTCGAGAAAGAGGGCGGCTCGATCTCGATCCGCTTCCTCGACGACCGGAACCCAGACAAGGAAAGCGCCGACTTCCGCCCCTTCGAGACGGTGATCGCACTGCCCGACAAGTACGCCGCCTCGCTGCACGCGGCGATGTCGTTCGACGCCTTGCGCAGCCGGCTCGCGGCAGCCAGGAGCTGAGCGGAGGCTCTAGCCGGGCCCGTACGCCGAGCGGATACCCACCCGCTGGCTGCTCAGCATCTGCGAGGGCGGGCTGCCGATCGAGCGCATCCAGGTGCGGCTGAAGTGCGCCGAGTCGGCGAAGCCGGAGCTGACGGCGATCTGCGTGAGGTTGAGCCCCTGGCCGGCCATCATCGCGGCGAGGTCGAGCTTGCGCGAGATGGCATACATGCGCAGCGTAATGCCCATCTGCTGCGAGAAGAGGTGCGACAGCCGGTGGTACGACAGGTCGACCTCGTCGGCCAGGCGTTTCATCGAGGTGTTGGGGGCTTCATCGAGCAGCTCGCGCACGCGCTCGATGCGGGGGTCGAGCGCCGGGGCCTCGACGCGAGTGCAGCGGGTGCGCTCCATCACGAGGCTCGCCGTGGCCGACGCTTCACCCGGGGTCAGGAGGCCGGCGCGTGCAGCGTGAAAACGCTCGTCGCAGTCGGCGAACAGCGCCCTGGGCAGCGGCCAGGCATCGACCGGCTCGGGGTTGGTGCTGAAGGCACGGAAGACCTCGTGCGTGGGGCACAACCCGATGCTCACGATGGGCGTGTGCGCCGCGTCGAGGCAGCGCCAGACGCCGGGGCGCACCAGGAAGGCCTGCCCGCTCTGCCGGCCACCGGCAACTTCGATCTCGAACGGCTCGCCCGTCAGCGACAGCAGGATCGACGCCGTCAGCCGCATCGACTCGTAGGCGAGGCCATCGCCGGCGAACAGGAAGCCGTGGCTGAAGATGTAGAGCCAGCCATCCTTCGACAGCGTCAGCAGACAGGAACTGAGGTTCAAAAGGGTAGACATGCTCAGGCTCGGTGCCTTCCCGTCGTGGCCAGTCTGCGGCTGGCTGAACTGAATAAAAAGACGCCCGTGAAAGGTGGAGACACCACGTGTTGGCGCGGGCGCCAGAAAAAGTTGTCGGTCGGAAACAAAACCATTTTCAGACGCCCGTGCACTGATGTATTGCATGTTCTTGCGCTCTCTGGAACGACCTGCCTATCGTTTTCCCCCGGGGGGTTTGTATTGACCTGCCGGAAGACGCCGTCAGCACACCACCTTTGATGCACCGCAAGGTGAATGGCGGCAGCCGCCGGTAGCCTCGCCCGCCATGACTGCGCCTTCACCTCTGCCGCACACGCTGCCCTCCATCGACCCCGCCCTCGCGCCGCTGCTGCTGCGCAGCGGCCTGGCTCCCATGACGCTCGCCGGCCGCGAGCTGCTGCCGGTGGTGCAGGGCGGCATGGGCGTGGGCATCTCGGCGCACCGGCTGGCCGGCGCGGTGGCGGGTTGGGGCGGGGTGGGGACGATCTCGTCGGTCGACCTGCGCCGCCATCACCCCGACCTGATGGCGCGAACCCAGGGCCTGGCGGCGAAGATCGGCCACGAGGCCGAAGCCAAGGCCTGCATCGACGCCGCCAACCTCGAAGCGCTGTCGCGCGAGATCCGGGCCGCACGTGAGGCGGCGCGAGGCAAGGGTATGGTCGCAATCAACGTGATGCGTGCGGTGAGCGAATATGCGGCCTCGGTACGACACGCGCTCGAATGCGGCATCGACGCGGTGGTGGTCGGCGCCGGCTTGCCGCTCGACCTGCCGGACCTGGCACAGGACCACCCGCGGGCGGCGCTGATCCCGATCCTGTCCGACGCCCGCGGCGTGCAGCTCATCGTGCGCAAGTGGGAGCGCAAGAAGCGCATGCCCGATGCCATCGTCATCGAGCACCCGCGCCTGGCCGGCGGCCACCTTGGCGCGGCGCGCATTGCCGACCTCCACGACGCGCGCTTCGACTTCGAGAACGTGCTGCCGCAGGCGCGGGAGTTCCTGCGCTCGGCTGGCCTCGAGCGCGAGGTGCCGCTCATCGCCGCCGGCGGTGTGCGCAGCCACGATGACATCGCCCGCCTGCAGCGGCTCGGCGCCGCCGGCGTGCAGCTGGGCACGCCGTTCGCCGTGACCGAGGAGTGCGACGCCGACCCCGAATTCAAGCGTGTGCTGGCAGAGGCGCGCGACGAAGACATGGTCGAGTTCACGAGCGTGGCCGGCCTGCCGGCGCGCGCCGTCGGCACACCCTGGCTGCGCGCGTATCTGAGGATCGAAGACCGTCTCCAGACCGTGGCCCATGTGCGCAAGCGCTGCACCAAGGCCTTCGACTGCCTGGCGCAGTGCGGGCTGCGCGACGGGCTGCCCGGCTGGGGCCAGTTCTGCATCGACCACCAGCTGGGTGCGGCACTGCGTGGGGACGTGAAGAAGGGCCTCTTCTTCCGCGGTGTGGGGGCGCTGCCCTTCGGGGCGCAGATCCGCAGCGTGCGCGAGCTGCTGGAGCGGCTGCTCAGCCCGTTGCCGGCCGCCGCCTGACCGCGACGCAACTAACACCGCGCCGCCGCGGCTGCCGCGACCGCGCCGCATGCCCCTACCCATGCAAGGCTTGACAGGTGCGGCGCCTGGCGCCGGATGCTCCAATGGTTCACGCCAATCCCACAGTACCCTTGCATGGACGCTGCGGCTGCCGACGCCTCCTTCGATGCCGCCACCCTGTTCGCCCAGGAGCTGCCTGACGCCTGCATGGTGCTCAGCCCCGATGGGCGCGTGGAGCACTGGAGCCGCGGGGCGCAGGCCACCTTCGGCTATGCCGGCGAAGAAGCCATCGGCCGCAATGTGCAGGACCTGGTGGTACCGCAAGACCGGGTTGCCGAGCAGCTCAAGGCGCTGAGCGACACCGTCAACGCCCGCTCCGTCACCTACGAATCGGTGCGCCGCCGCAAAGACGGCTCGATGCTGTGCGTCGACGTCACCACCAAGCTGCTCTCGGCCACGGGCCGGCCCTTGATCCTGATGTCGGAGAAGGACGTGACCGAGATCAAGGTGCAGCGCGACGCCAAGCTGATGGAGGCGCGCTTTCGCGACCTGCTCGAATCCACCCCCGACGGCATCGTGATGGCCAACCCGACCGGCCACATCGTGATCGCCAACGGCCAGGCCGAGAGCCTTTTCGGCTATGAGCCGGGCGAGCTGCGCGGAAAGCCCGTCGACATCCTGCTGCCCGAGCGCTACCGCCGATCGCACGTGGTGCACCGCTCCAACTACTTCCTGCAGCCGCGCAAGCGCGCCATGGGCTCCGGGCTCGACCTCGCCGGCGTGCGCAAAGACGGCACCGAATTCCCCATCGAGATCAGCCTCTCGCCGCTGCGCACCGAAGAAAACGCCTTCGTGATGAGCGCCATCCGCGACATCAGCGAACGCAAGCGATTCGAGCGGGCGCTGCAGGAAAAGAACGTCGAACTCGCCACCGCCAACCAAGCCAAGGACCGCTTCCTCGCGAGCATGAGCCACGAGCTGCGCACGCCGCTCAACGCCATCATCGGCTTCACCGGCACGCTGCTGATGGGGCTGCCGGGGCCGCTCACGCCCGACCAGTACAAGCAGCTGCGCACCGTGCAGACGAGCGCGCGCCACCTGCTCGCGCTCATCAACGACCTGCTCGACGTGGCCAAGATCGAGGCCGGCAAGGTCGATCTGGCGATGGCCCCGGTCGACTGCTGCGCGGTCATCGACGAAACGGTGGCCACGCTGCGAAACCAGGCCGAGACCAAGGGCCTGCAGCTGAGCGCGGTGCTGCCCGCGACGCCGCTCGTGTGGATGACCGACCGCCGCGCGCTCAGCCAGATCGTGCTCAACCTTGCCGGCAACGCGGTGAAGTTCACCGACGCCGGCAGCGTGACGGTCACGCTGCGCGAGGACGAGGGTGCGCTGCTGGTCGTGTTCGACGACACCGGCGTGGGCATCGCACCGGACGAGCAGGCCAAGCTCTTCGCGCCGTTCAGCCAGGCCGGCAGCATGCGCCCGCGCGCTGCCGAAGGCACCGGCCTCGGGCTGCATCTGAGCCAGCGCCTGGCCGAACTCCTGGGCGGGCGCATCACCTTCGAGAGCACCCCCGGCCAGGGCAGCCGCTTCACGCTGCGGCTCGCGCCGCGCAACGCATGAGGGCCCCGCCATGGCACGCATCCTCGTCATCGAAGACAACCAGGCCAACCTGGATCTCGCCCAGTACCTGCTGGAACACCGCGGGCACCAGGTGCTCGTCGCGACCGACGGACAGATGGGCTTGGCCATGGCGCGCCGCGAGCGGCCGGAGCTCATCGTCTGCGACCTGCAGATGCCGGTGCTCGACGGCTATGGCGTGCTCGAACAGCTCAGGCGTGACGCCGCCATGGCCGGCATCCCGGTCGTGGCGGTGACGGCCTTTTCGATGTCGGGCGACGAAGAGAAGGTGCGGATGGCCGGATTCGACGGCTACTTCTCCAAGCCCATCGAGCCCGAAACCTTCGTGGCCCAGATCGAGGCCTTCCTGCCCTCGGCCTGAGGGTTGCTGGGGCAGAGTGCCATGGCCCGCGTGCTCGTCGTCGATGACCATGCCGCCAATCGCGAGCTGATCGCCACGCTGCTCGGCTACGCGGGGCACCGGGTCGACGAGGCCGCCGACGGTGCCGAGGCGCTGCAGAAGGTGCGTGACGCCCAGCCCGCGCTCGTCATCTGCGACATCCTCATGCCCACGATGGACGGCTACGAGTTCGTGCGCCGCCTGCGCGCCGACCCTGCCATCGCGCACACCGAGGTGGTGTTCTGCACCGCCACCTTCATGGAGAGCGAGGCTCGCACGCTCGCTGCGTCGTGCGGCGTGAGCCAGATCCTCTTCAAGCCCTGCGAGCCGCAGGACATCCTCGACGTGGTGCAGGCCGCACTGGCCCAACAGGTGCGGGTGCCCAGCCCCGCGCCTGCCATCGACGACTTCGACCGCGAGCACCTGCGCCTGGTCACCGACAAGCTGGTGGCGCAGTCGAACGAGCTGCGCCATGCCCACCAGCGGCTGTCGGCGCTGACCGAGCTTCAACCTGCGGCTGGCCTCCGAGCGCGACCCCTTCCTGCTGCTGAGCCAGGTGTGCCGCGGTGCTCGCGACCTGATCGGCGCGCGCTATGCCATCCTCGGCGTGCGCCACAAGAACGGCCGCGAGAGCGCGCATTTCGCCAGCTGGGGCTTCGAACCCGAGGCCGCAGGCCCGTTCGACCCGCGCGACCTGGCCGCCGGCGTGCTGGGCAGCGTGATGCACGAGCGCACGACGCGCCGCTTCCTCAACCCCTCGGGCGACCCGGTGCGCCTGGGCTTCCCGGGGAGCTGCCCCCCGTTCACGAGCGGCCTGGTCGCCCCGATCGTGTCGCTGCACCAGTCGTATGGCTGGATCCTGCTGATCGACAAGCTCGGCGCCGAGGCCTTCAGCGACGAAGACGAGCACCTGCTGGGCATCCACGCCGCGCAGGCCGGCCGCATCTACGAGAACGGCAGCCTCTACCTCGCCATGAAGCACAGCGCCGAGCAGCTGCAGATCGCCAACGAGACGCTGGAGCAGCGCGTGGAGAGCCGCACCGCGCAGTTGCGCGAGATCATCGGCGGCCTGGAGAGTTTCAACCGCACCGTCTCGCACGACCTGCGCGGCCCGTTGGGCGGCATTGCCGGTGCGTCGCGCAAGGCCGCCGAATACCTTGGCAGCGGCCAGGCGGAACGCGCCGCGCAGATGCTGGAGCTGATTGCCAAGAGTGCCGAGCGCACCGAGCATCTCGTCAACGCGCTGCTGGCGCTGGCCCGCGTGAGCGAGACCGACTTGCACCGCCAGCGTGTCGACACCCAGGCCCTGGTGCGCGACGTGGTGGACCAGCTGCCGCAGCCGGCCGGCCGGCCGCCGGTGCCGGTGGTGATCGGCGAGCTGCCCGAGGTCGATGCCGACCCCACGCTGCTGCGCCAGGTCTTCGTCAACCTGATCGGCAATGCGTTGAAGTTCGCGAGTGCCGGGTCGTCGCCGCAGGTGGAGGTGGGCGCAACGCTGGAGCAGGGCCGCACGGTCTTCTTCGTGCGCGACAACGGCGTGGGCTTCAGCAGCGCGCAGGCCGAGCGGCTCTTCCAGCCCTTTCAGCGCCTGCATGGCGCGCGCTACGAAGGCTTCGGCTTGGGGCTGTCGATCGTCAAGCGCATCGTCGAGCGCCATCAGGGCCGCATCTGGGCCGAGGGCCGGCCGGGGCAGGGCGCGAGCTTCCACTTCAGCGTCACGCGCTGATCGAAAAAGGAACAAATTCGCACGGACCTAGGGTTAACTATGACTAAAAACGAACCAAATGAATCTACAAACGAAAGAAAGGGAAAACAAACGATCAAGCCTGGTTCCGAACAGGCGACCGGAGACAGACCATGGGTGAAGTACCAATCCCACGCGATGCGGCGCGAGGGTGCCCGACCGATCAGCCGCCTCGCGTGTGCGAGTTGCACGCTCAACAGGCCGCCGACCTGCATGACACCGTGCGGCGCCTGCGCAGTTTCAACCAGGGGGTGTCGCACGACCTGCGCGGGCCGCTGGGGGCGCTGAGCGGCATCACCCGGCTCGCGATGCACGCGATCGAACGCAGCGACACCCCACGGGCCCTGCGGCTGCTGTCGACCACCGCGCTGCAGACCGATGCGCTGTGCGAGCTGGTGGTGGAACTGCTTGCCGTCGCCGAGGGTGACCGCCTGCCTGAAGAGCGCCTCGACCTGTGCGATGTCGTGCACGAAGCGATCGAGCACCTGACGCTCGGCAGTGCGGCACCGCCGCCTCCGATTGAGGTGGCACCTCTCTTTGCGGTACGCGGCTCGCGCGTGCTGCTGCGGCAGGTGTTCGTCAACCTGCTCGGCAACGCGATGAAGTTCACCCGCGAGCGTGCACAGCCCGTGATCGAGGTCGGTCTCGATGACGACGGCTCGGTCTTCGTGCGCGACAACGGCACCGGCTTCGACGCGTCAGCGGCCAGCCGGCTCTTCGAACCCTTCCAGCGCCTGCACGACGGTGCGCACCCCGGCACCGGCATCGGCCTGAGCCTGGTGCGGCGCATCGTCGAGCGCCACGGCGGCCGGGTGTGGGCGCAGTCCGCCCCGGGCGAAGGCGCTTGCTTTCATCTCACGCTCACCCCGGCCGACTGACGGCCGGCCCCACCGCAATCAACGGAACCCCACGACATGAACCGCTTTCGCAATCTTTCGGTCGGCCAGCGGCTGACGCTCGGTTTCGGCGCCTGCGGCGCGCTGCTCGTGCTCATCGCGGCCTTCGCCTGGTGGGTCATCGTCACCATGAAACAGAGCGTCGACGTCATCGTGACGGAGAACAACCGCAAGAGCGAGCTGGCGTGGCACATGCGCGCCGACCTGGAGGCCGTGGCGCGCTCGGTGCGCACCGTCATCGTCACGCGTGACGCCGAGGTGCAGGCCAAGCAACGCGAGACACAGGCAGCCGCACGCAGCCGTTTCGACCCCGCGCACGAGGCGCTGGGACGCCTGCTGGTCGATGACGAAGAGCGTGCGCTGCACGCAAAGATCGGCCAGTTGCGCGGCGTGGTGCTGCCCCTGCTCGACGAGGTGATGGACCAGGCCTCGCGCGGCATGAAAGAGATGGCCAGCGAGACGCTGATCGAGAAAGTGCAGGGCCCGCAGACCGAGTGGATCGATGCGATGCAATCGCTCATCGACCTGCAGGCGCGCCGCACGGCCGAGCGGGTCGATGCGGTGGCCAAGCAGCAGCGGCTGACGAGCATGGCGCTGCTCGGCGGCATGGCCCTGGCGGTGCTTCTCAGCTTCGCCATGGGCGCGGCCATCACCCGCACGCTGGTGCGCCAGCTCGGTGGCGAGCCGCGCTATGCACGCGACGTGGCGCGGCGCATCGCGGCCGGCGACCTGGGCGAGTCGATCCGGCTGCGCCCCGGAGACCGCGAGAGCCTGCTCGCGGCCATGACCGAGATGCAGCTGTCCCTGCGCGCGGTGGTCTCGGGCATCCAGCAGTCGGCCGATGCCGTGCTCGCCGCGAGCGCCGAGATCGCGCAGGGCAACCAGGACCTGAGCGCGCGTACCGAACAGCAGGCGGCGAACCTGCAGCGCACGAGCAGTGCGATGACCGAGCTGACGGAGACGGTGCGCCACAGCACCGCGTCGGCGCGGCAGGCGAGCGAGCTGGCGGCATCGGCCTCGGGCGTTGCGGCCCGCGGCAGCGAGGCGGTGGGCGAGGTGGTGCAACGCATGACGGAGATCCAGGCGTCGAGCCAGCGCATCACCGAGATCATCGGCGTCATCGACGGGATCGCGTTCCAGACCAACATCCTCGCGCTCAATGCGGCTGTCGAGGCTGCACGGGCCGGCGAGCAAGGGCGCGGTTTCGCGGTGGTCGCGAGCGAGGTGCGCTCGCTGGCCCAGCGCAGCGCCGAGGCGGCCAAGGAAATTGCAGCGCTCATCTCCGAAAGCGTCGAGCGGGTCGAGGGCGGCAACCGCCTGGTGGTACAGGCCGGCACCACGATGGCCGAGATCGTGCAGCGTGTGCGCGAGGTCTCGACACTGATGAACGAGATCACCACCGCATCGGTGCAGCAGGAGAGCGGCATCGGCGACATCGGCAAGGCGGTGTACGACCTCGACACGACGACGCAGCACAACGCCGCACTGGTGGAAGAAAACGCCGCCGCGGCCGGCAGCTTGCGCGAGCAGGCCACGCGGCTGGCGCAGACGGTGGGGCAGTTCCGGCTCGACGAGGCCGCCGTCACGCAGGCCGATGCGGCCCCGTCACCGGCGCCGCTGGCATTGGACAGCGTGCCGGCGTAGCGAGGCGCGCCAGTCGGGCCTGCCCTCGACGGGCACAAGGTCTTGCGGTGGGTCAAGCCGGCGCGCTGCGGCACAGTGCGCTGATCGACGTCAAGGACGCCGCGCATCCCGCGGCCGTACCGTGCGCACCCACCAGGAGAGCCGCGACATGCACGAGACCACCGCCCCCTTCGTCCCCACCCGCGCCAACCTGCCGGCGCAGGAGATCAGCGACGAGGTGCTGATCGAGAAATACGCCAAGGGCGACGAGCGCAGCATCGCCGCCGTGTGCCAGCGCGTGGCGCGCGCGCTGGCGCAGGCCGAGCCGGGCGCCGCGCGTGCGCAGTGGGAAGAGCGCTTTGCGCAGGCGCTGCGCCAGGGCTTTGTGCCGGCGGGGCGCATCCAGTCGGCGGCCGGGACCGAACTGTCGGCCACCCTCATCAACTGCTTCGTGCAGCCGGTGGGCGACTCGATCTCGCACGTGGACGACGGCCATCCCGGCATCTACATCGCGCTCACCGAAGCGGCCGAGACCATGCGCCGCGGCGGTGGCGTGGGCTACGACTTCAGCCGCATCCGCCCGCGCGGCGCGTGGGTGGGCAGCACGCAGAGCAGCGCCTCGGGGCCGGTGAGCTACATGCGCGTGTTCGACCGCTCCTGCGAGACGGTGGAATCGGCTGGGGCGCGGCGCGGCGCGCAGATGGGCGTGCTGCGCTGCGACCACCCCGACATCGAGGAGTTCATCCACGCCAAGGATGAAGGCGACCTGAAGAACTTCAACATCTCGGTCGGCGTGACCGACGCCTTCATGGAGGCGGTGCAGGCCGACACCGACTTCGCGCTCGTGCACCGCGCCGAGCCCGGCCCCGCGCAGAAGGAAGCCGGCGCGCACCAGGCGGGCGGGCAGTGGGTGTACCGCAAGGTGAGGGCGCGCGACCTTTGGGAACAGGTCATGCGCTCCACCTACGACCACGCCGAGCCCGGTGTGCTCTTCCTCGACCGCATCAACGCCGACAACAACCTGTGGTACTGCGAGACGATCGCCAGCACCAACCCCTGCGCCGAGCAGCCCCTGCCTCCGTACGGCTGCTGCTGCCTCGGCTCCATCGACCTCACGCGTTTCGTGATCGACCCTTTCGAGCCCACGGCGCGCTTCGATGACGAAGGTTTCGCCAAGCTGTGCAAGGTGTCGGTGCGCATGCTCGACAACGTGCTCGACGTGACGGTGTGGCCCTTGCCGCAGCAGCACGAGGAGGCGCGCAACAAGCGCCGCGTGGGGCTCGGCTTCACCGGCCTGGGCGACGCGCTCATCATGCTCAACCAGCGCTACGACACGCCTGAGGCACGCGCCACCGCGCGCCGCATTTCCGAGCTGATGCGCGATGCGGCGTACGACGCCTCCGTCGACCTCGCGCAGGAGCGTGGCGCCTTCCCGCTCTTCAATGCCGATCTCTTCCTGCGCAAGGGCAACTTCGCCTCGCGCCTGCCGCAGCGCCTGCGCGAACGCATCCGCCAGCACGGGCTGCGCAATTCGCACCTGCTGTCGATCGCGCCCACCGGCACCATCAGCCTCGCCTTCGCCGACAACGCGAGCAACGGCATCGAGCCGCCGTTCAGCTGGAGCTACACCCGCAAGAAGCGAATGCCCGACGGCAGCTTCAAGGAGTACGCGGTGGAAGACCACGCCTGGCGCCTCTACCGCCACCTGAAGGGCCGCGATGCGCCGCTCACGCCGGCTTTCGTGACGGCGCTCGAGATGAGCGCGCAGGACCACGCCGCGATGGTGGCGGCGGTGGCGCCCTGCATCGACACCGCCATCTCCAAGACGGTCAACGTGCCCGCCGACTACCCGTATGCCGACTTCCAGAACCTCTACATGCAGGCCTGGCAGTCGAGCCTGAAGGGTCTGGCCACCTATCGGCCGAACGCGGTGCTGGGCTCGGTGCTCAGCACCACGCCGCAGGCGCCCGCGGTGATGACGCTCAACGACGCCAACCAGCGCCTCGCGCTCGACCGGCTGCCGGCACCGGTGCTGTCGTCGCTGCGCTGGCCGGGCCGGCCCGAGCTGCCCGGTGGCAACGCGGCCTGGACCTTCATGGTTCACCACCCGTTCGGCGAGTTCGCGCTCTTCGTCGGCGAGCTGGCCGGTGAAGACGGTGCGCCCAAGCCCTTCGAGGTGTGGGTCAATGGCGCCGAGCAGCCGCGCGGCCTGGGGGCGCTGGCCAAGACCCTGTCGATGGACCTGCGCGCCAACGACCCGGCGTGGCTTCAGTTGAAGCTCGACGCGCTGGCGACCGTGGCCGAAGAGCGTGCATTCGAGATGCCGTTCCCGCCGAGCGGCGAGCGGCGCCTCTTCCCCGGCGTGGTGGCCGCCACCGCGGCGGTGATCCGCTGGCGCTGCGAGCAGCTCAAGGCGCTGCCGCGACTGGGCAGCAAGTCGCCCACGCCGGTGATCGACGCGATGTTTGCCAGAGACGAGCCGCACACCGGCCCGTCGGGCACGCTCGCCTGGGCGGTCGACGTGCACAACCCGGCCACCGACGAAGCCTTCACGCTCACGCTGAAGGAGGTGACGCTCCCCGGCCCCGACGGCGTGGCCGTCACGCGCCCGTGCGCGGTGGGCTTCTCGGGCAACTATCCGCGCGCGCTCGATGGCCTCGCACGTGTGCTCTCGCTCGACATGCGCGTGGTCGACCCGGCGTGGATCGGCATGAAGCTGCGCAAGCTGCTCAACTACGCCGAGCCGCTCGGCCACTTCATGGCCTTCGTGCCCGGCCTCCCGCACGGCGAGCGCCGCCAGCAGACCTGGCCGTCGACGGTGGCCTACCTGGCGCGGCTCATCATCCACCGCTACGCCATGCTGGGCGTGCTCACCGAAGCCGGCTACCCGGTGCGCGACATGGGCGTGCTCGAAGCACCGCAAGACCAGCCGGGCGCCATGCCCCACCTCATCAGCGGCAAGGTGTGCCCCGAGTGTGGCAACCCCAACGTGATCCACAAGGACGGCTGCGACTTCTGCACGGCCTGCGGCTACGTCGGTCAGTGCGGTTGAAGCTGCGGCGGCAGCGACTGGGCGGTGACCCGCAAGGTCGGGGCCTTCGGAAGGGGCAGCGTGCTCGATCAATGGGCATGGCGAGCATCCGATCCGCTCGCGCCGAACACGGTCGCCTCGATGCGAGCGAGAAGCTCGCTCACGCGGGCGGTGTCGGTCGTGTATTCGGGGTGTGCGCGGAACAGCTGCGCGGCGGACTGCAGGTGGCGGATGTCGTGAAGGCCTTGGCGTGCCAGGGCGTCATGCAGCGCCGGTGCGTTGGCGCCCCCGGACAGCGGCCGCTGTTTCAGCCACTCGACGCGGTGCTCGTCCAGCGCCTGGATCTGGCGGTCGCAGACGCAGCGTGCCCGGGGCGACACGAGCCCGCAATGGGCCTCCACGAAGTCGCGCACGGCCTGGCGTGCACGCGCCAGTTGCTGGCGCAGTGCCGCAGGCGATACGCCGGCCACCTTCGCGGCTTCGGGGCCGTCCAGGTCCATCACTTCGCAGAGAACGTACGCCAGGCGCTGTGCATCGGGCAGCGCCATCAGCATGCCTTGCGTGCAGACGAGGGCGAGTTCGACCACGGCCACCCGGTGTTCCGGACTGACCGAGTCCACGGGTGGCGGTAGACCTTCGGCTCGATCGATGCCGGAGTCCAGATCGAGGCCCAGCTCGGTGAAGTTGCGCTCCTGACGCCGGCGCGCGCCGGCGCGCTTCTCGTCGAGCAGCGCGTTGGCGGCGATGCGGTACACCCAGGTGGAGAAGCGGCTGTCGCCCCGGTAGTCCGACAGGTGGGTGGCCACGCGCAACAGGATCTCCTGGGTGGCGTCGAGCGCGTCTTCCCGGCGGCCGAGCATGCGAAGCGCGAGGTTGAAGATCAGCGGCTGGACCGCCAGCAGCAGGCGTTCGAGCGAGCGTGCGCTGCCCTGCATCGCCTGTTCGAGGTCCGTCCGAATGGAAGCTTCGTCGAGGTTCATCGCTTCTCCTTGCCGTGCTGGGTGCTTCCCACCCAGGTGAGTTGCTGCATGGTCAGGGCCAGACGTCCGTCGGGCCACCAGATGGCGCCGCGCTCGAGTCCGAAGCCATCGGTTTGAGCGTCTTCTTGATAGCACGCCGCGAAGAAGCCGTCGAGACCGGGTGACCCGGGGCAGCTCTCGTGGAACACCACCTGCATCGACACCGTGCTCACGGGCACCGGCTCGCTCAGCGTGGCCCAGCGCGGCGGATACCAGGCATCGGCGAGCATCAGCAACCCGGCAGGCGAGCGTGGCAACGGCAGCCGCGAACGGACCCAGCCTCCGGAGCGCGCCCTGCGGTCTTGCGCAAAAGGTGCGCCGAACGCCACCCGGTGGTCGAAGGTCCCGACGAAGGCGGCCAGTGCGTCGAGCCTGTCCAGGCGCGGGAGTGTCTCTGGGGCTGGCAGTGACGGCCGAGGCAGCGCTGCGGCCTGCGTCGTCGCACCCGCAGGGGCAAAGATCGCCTCCGCGGTGACGGCTGTCGTCGCTTCGCCCTCAGGCCGCATCGTGGCTCTCAGGGCCGCGATGCGCCGCTGCACACGCAGCGGTTCGATGTCGATCTCGACCCGTCCCGCCGGCACGCGGCCCAGGAAGTTCAACGAGATCGACTTCATCGTCCAGCCCGCAGGCGCCCCGCGTTCCATGGCCACGCCGGCCAATGCGGCCAGCCAGCCGCCGAAGGGGCCGATCTGGTTCCAGTAGCGCGGGTCGGTGAGGGTGCTGTAGCGGTTGACGCCTTGTGCCTGGAGGTTGAAGTCGGTCGCCATGACGAAGTCCTTTGCGGTGTTTCAGCTTGGACGTTCGACGAACCTTCGGTGTGACAGGGCGCTGCAGGCCGCAACGGCACCGCTCGGCCGAGGCTTGCTCATCGTCGGAGCGGGCCGCCTGCACACCACGGCGTTGCGACTGGCGTGATCCGTTGAGCGACCCGTTCCGTGCCGGCGAGATGTCACACACATGCGACCCGCGTCGTCCAAGCACTTGTCGGCCCGCCCGACGCACCACTCAACCCCACGAGGACTTTCCATGAACGCATCCACACTCTTCACTCAACGGCCCTTCGATGTGCAGGTCTTGGCCAATGGCATCGACATCACGGCAAAAACTCCGGTCGTCGGCGTCTTCTATGACGCCGATGGCACCGGAACCCGCACGCTTCGGGACGGCCGCGCAACAAGCGGCCGGTGGCGATTCCTCAACCCCGAACAGACCCAGATCGAAGTCGTGGGCCCCGAAGGGACGTCCCGCTGGGTGATCGTCGAGCTGAACGAGGCCGTGTACCGCAAGGTGAACATCGATACCGGTGTCGAGTTCATCCACCGGCCCCGCGCGAAGTCCGCTTGAGCCGGGTCCACCTCGTCATGATCGAGTCCAGGCCGAGCCGCCGCCTGCGGTGCGCGATCGAGGAGCTGAACCGTGTTCAGCCTCTGGTCACGCGCCGTCCGGCACCGACGCCTCGATCGTGTCGGCCTCGACGGCCACCGGCGTGTAGCCCGCATCGGCAATGGCTTCGCGCAGCGACTGCGCGTCGGCCTCGGTTGGCTCGACCATCACGAGGCGCTTCGGCAGGTCGATGGTGACCCTGGCAGCGTGGTCGGCAGACCTCAGCGATTTGGTGATCTTGCTGGCGCAATGGCCGCAGGTCATGTCGTTGACTTCGAAGGCAATCAAGAGGCTCTCCTTGTGGATTGGTGGGTGACAAGGCACGGACTCTCGTGCTTGCCTCCAAGGGAAGGTCAAGTCGCCACGCAGCTGCCGCCGATGCCGCACCACTTGACCTTCCCGCAGCGTCAATCCTCAGCATTCCGGCATCCACATCACAGGAGCCGACTCATGAATGCCTCTCACACACCTGCCGCGCCTTCTCAGCGCGGCCTTCCTTTCACCCTGGCGACCGGCAGCCTGGCCGCGCTGGCTGCAGCCGTGCTCACGGCCTGCCAGCCGGCGGTGCCCGAGGCGCAGGCCGCTCAATCTGCGCTTGCCGAGGCCCCAACGGTGCCGGTGGCCGCGGTACGGGTGCTCTCGATCGACGCCGGACCGACGCAAGTGGCTCGCGTGGAAGCCGCCCAGCACGTCGAACTGCAGGCCCGCGTGTCCGGTCCGATCGACTCGGTGCTTTTCCGCGAGGGCGACACCGTCCGCGCCGGCCAGCCGCTTTTCCAGATCGATCCGAAGCCCTACGACGCCGCGCTCGCCCGCGCGCGTGCCGAACTGCAGCTCGCGAAGGCGCGTGAGGCGCTGACGGCCGCCGAAGCGGCGCGCGCGCGCCAGCTCCACACCGAAGACGCCATGGCGGCCGAGGAGATGGAGCGCCGCGTCGCTGCCCATGCCGAAGCACAGGCGCGGCGTGCGGCGGCCGAAGCCGCGCTGCAGACGGCGCAGCTCGAGCGCGACTTCACGCTTGTGCGCGCACCGATCAACGGCCGCATCGGCCGTGCGCTGGTCACCTCGGGCAACTTCGTCGCCGCGGGCGGCAACCCGACGCCCCTGGCCACGCTGGTGAGCGTGGCACCGCTGCACGTGCACATCGACGTGGCCGATCGCGCCGTGCTGCAGCGCCTTGCCGAGACCCGAGGCGCCAAGGGGTGGAGCGCGCGAATCCTCGACGCCGATGGCCGGCGCGAGCTGGCCCAGGCCCCCATCGACTTCAGCAACCACTCCATCGATGCCGCGACCGGCACGGTGCGACTGCGTGCCCGCGTGGAGACGGCGGTTCCGGGGCTGATGCCGGGCCAGTACGTCCGCACGCAGCTCGCGACCGGCGCGACCCAGCCCGTGCTCGTGGTGCCCGACAAGGCCGTGGGCACCGATCAGGGCCGCCGCTTCGTGCTGGTGGTGGGCGAGGCCGGCCAGGTCAAGTACCGCCCGATCACCGTCGCCGGTGTCCATGGCGCCGACCGCATCGTGACCGACGGCTTGAAGGTCGGCGAGCAGGTCATCGTTTCCGGTCTGATGAGGGTGCGACCCGGCATGGCGGTGAAACCGCAGCTGGCCGAGCGCGCTGCGGCACAGGGAAAGGCGCAGACCAGCGCTCAGCCCGACAACGCCCGTTCCTGAACGAGGAGTGATTTGCCATGAACCGCCTCGCAAGACTTTTCGTGGACCGCCCGATGGTGGCGATCGTGCTGTCGCTGGTGCTCGTCCTGGCCGGCCTGCTGTCGATGGGCAAGCTGCCGCTGACCGAGTACCCGAACGTGATGCCGACCACCGTGCAGGTGCGTGCCGCGTACCCCGGCGCCAACCCGCAGGTGATTGCCGACACGGTGGCCACGCCGCTGGAAACTGAACTGACCGGCCTGCCCGGCCTGCAGTACATGGGCTCCAACGCCAGCGGCGACGGACGCTACCTGCTCACACTGACCTTCTCGGCCGACGTCGATCCCGCGCGTGCCGAGACCGACACGCAGAACCGCGTGGCGCGTGCGCTGCCACGCCTGCCCGCCGAAGTGCAGAAGCTCGGCGTCGTCAGCGAGAGCGTCGCGCCCGACATGCTGATGGTGGTGCACCTCACCTCGCCGCGGGGGCGCTACGACCTGCTGCACCTGTCGAACTTCGCCCAGCTGCACGTGCGCGACGCCTTGCTGCGCGTGCCGGGCGTGAGCAAGGTCGTGGTCTGGGGCGCCGGTGACTACAGCCTGCGCGTCTGGCTCGACCCCGACCGAATGGCCGCCCGCGGACTCGTCGCGGGCGACGTGATCGACGCGATCCGTGCCCAGAACCTCCAGGTGGCCGCCGGCTCGGTCGGCCAGCAGCCGGACGCGCGCAGCGCGCACCAGCTGCCTTTGTCGGTGGCGGGTCGCCTGTCGTCGCCCGAAGCCTTCGGCGACATCGTGCTCAAGAGTGGACCCACCGGCGAACAGCTGCGCCTGAAAGACGTCGCTCGTGTCGGTTTCGGCGCCAGCTCCTATTCGCTGCGCAGCCTGCTCGACGGCAAGCCCGCCGTGGGCATTCAGATCGTGCAGGACCCGGCGGCCAGTGCCGTGGAAGTGGCGGCGGCCGTGCGCGCCGAGATGGCGAAGCTGCAGCAGGCCTTCCCGCAGGACATCGAGCACCGCATCGCCTACGACCCCACGCTCTTCGTCAAGGCCTCGATCGCGAACGTGATCCAGACGCTGGCCGAGGCGATGGTGCTGGTGGTGCTGGTGGTGCTGCTCTTCCTTCAGAACTGGCGCGCCTCGTTGATTCCCATCGCGGCGGTACCGGTGTCGCTGGTGGGCACGCTCGCGGTGATGCACGCGGCCGGGTTCACGCTGAACACGCTGAGCCTCTTCGGTCTCGTCCTGTCCATCGGCATCGTGGTCGATGACGCGATCGTCGTCGTGGAAAACGTCGAGCGCCACCTGGCGCGCGGCCTGGCGCCCCGCGAGGCCGCCCTGGCGGCGATGAAGGAGGTGACGGGGCCGATCCTCGTCATCACGGCGGTGCTGGCGGCGGTGTTCATTCCGACCGCGTTCATGGGCGGCTTGTCGGGCCAGTTCTATCGCCAGTTCGCGCTGACGATTGCGATCTCGACAGTCCTGTCGGCGATCAATTCGCTCACACTCTCGCCGGCGCTGTCGGCGATGTGGCTGCGGCCCCATGCGACCTCCGACCACGGCATGCTGGGCCGGTTCTTCGGCGGCTTCAACCGTGCCTTCGAGCGTGTCTCGGAACGCTACGGCGTGCTGACGCGGGCCGGCGTGCGGCGCAGCCTGCGCCTGATGCTCGTGTACGCCGTGCTGGTGGCCGGGGCGGTGTGGAGCTTCAAGACCGTGCCCTCGGGCTTCGTGCCTGCGCAGGACAAGTACTACCTGGTCGGCATCGTCCAGCTGCCGCCCGGCGCATCGCTCGATCGCACCGAGGCGGTCACCAAGCAGGTGACGGAGATCGCACTGGCACAGCCCGGCGTGGAGAGCGTGGTGGCCTTCCCCGGCATCTCGATCAACGGCTTCGTCAACAGCCCGAACACTGCCGTGATCTTCACCATGCTCGACCCCTTCGAGCAGCGCAAGGACGCGAGTCTTGCGGCAGGTGCCATCGCCGGGGCGCTCAACGGCCGCTTCCAGGGCCTCGACGAAGCCTTCGTCGCGATGTTCCCGCCACCGCCCGTGCCCGGACTCGGCCAGGCCGGCGGCTTCAAGCTGCAGATCCAGGACCGGCGCCAGCAGGGCCATGAGGCGTTGCACGCCGCGCTCGGCGCCGTGATGGCCGAGGCAGGCAAGGACCCGCGTATGGTGGGCCTGTTCTCGGGCTACCAGGTCGGTGTGCCGCAACTCGCGCTGAACGTCGACCGCGAGAAGGCGCTGGCGATGGGGGTGCCGCTCGAAGCGATCTACCAGTCGCTGCAGGTGTACCTCGGCTCGCTGTACGTGAACGACTTCAACTTCCTCGGTCGGGCCTGGCAGGTCAACGTGCAGGCGGACGCACCGTTCCGCAGCGACGCGACGGCACTGGGCCGGCTGTGGACGCGCAACGCGCAGGGCCGGATGGTGCCGCTCGAGTCGCTGGTGTCGAGCCAGCCGACGACCGGCCCCGACCCGGTGAGCCGCTACAACGGCTTTGCATCGGCGGACCTGTCGGGCATGCCGGCACCCGGCGTCAGCTCGGGCGAGGCGGTGGCGGCGATGGAGCAGATCCTCGCTCGCGTGCTGCCGGAGGGCTTCACCCACGAATGGACCGACCTGAGCTACCAGCAGATCCGCGAAGGCTCCAGCGGCCTGTGGGTATTCCCGCTCGCGGTGCTGGTGGCCTTCCTGTTCCTCGCGGCGGCCTATGGCAGCTGGACCTTGCCACTGGCGGTGCTGGCCATCGTGCCGACGGTCATCCTGGGCGCGCTGGGCGGCGTGTGGCTGGCCGGCGGCGACAACAACCTGTTCACGCAGATCGGCCTGGTGGTGCTGGTCGGCCTGGCGACGAAGAACGCGATCCTGATCGTGGAGTTCGCGCGCCGGCGGCAGCAGCAGGGCGCTTCGGCGGTGGAAGCCGTCGTCGAGGCGGCACGCCTTCGCCTGCGGCCGATCCTGATGACCTCGCTCGCGTTCGTGATGGGGGTGCTGCCGCTGGTGTTTGCCAGCGGAGCGGGTGCAGAGATGCGCCACGCCGTCGGTGTGGCGGTCTTCGCCGGCATGCTGGCCGTCACCGCGGCCGGCCTGGTCTTCACCCCCGTGTTCTATGTGTGGCTGCAGCGCCGCGCCGTGCGCGCGCCTGAGCCCGGCCTGGCGGACGCCCGTCGCGTCGGCTCGCTTTAAAAGGAATCGACCATGATCAAGACTTCCACGCACCTCACCGCGCTCGCAGCGGCAGCATTGCTCACCGCCTGCGGCAGCCTGCCGGGCTCGCCGGAGATCTCACTGCCTGTTCCGCAGCGATTCGGCCAGGCACAGGGGGTCGAGCTCCGGGCAGCGTGCGCAGCCCGACTGGTGGGCGGTGTTCGGAGATCCGGCGCTCGACGCGCTGGTGGTCCGCGGCCTGGCCGCCAACCTCGATCTCCAGCAGGCCGCGGAACGCGTGCAGCGATCTCGCGCGCTCGCCGCCGGTACGCGTGCCGAACTCGGCCCGAGCGGCGGTGCCGCCCTCGGCGCACGGGCGCAGCAGCTCGCCGAAGTGGAAGCGCCCGGACTGGGACGCGAGGCGCGCCGCACCGACACCACTTCAGCCGCGCTGGCGCTGACTTGGGAAATCGACCTCTTTGGCCGGCTTCGCCATGCCGCGCGTGCGGCGCAATCGCGCAGCGATGCGGTGGCTGCCGACGCCGACGCGCTGCGCCTGGTCGTGGCCGGCGAGATTGCGCAGGCCTGGTTTGCGCTCGAGGGTGCGCGCGAGCAGTCGCGCCTGACGCGAGCCGTCATCGAGAACCGGCGCGCCACCGTGGACCTCGTTCAGCGCCGCGTTTCCGCGGGGCATTCGGCGCCGCTCGACGATGCCCGGGCGCGTGCCGAACTGGCTGCGGCCGAGGCGGAGCTGCCCCTGCACGAAGCGGCCGCGAAGGTGGCGGAACATCGGATCGGCGTGCTCCTTGGTCAATCGCCGTCCACCTTCGAGGCGCCTGCGGCGTCCGGTGCGGAGGCTCGCGCGGTGACGCTGAGGGTGCCGTCGCCGCAGCACTGGGTGCATTTCCGGCCCGACCTTCGTGCCGCCGAGGCACGCCTGAGAGCGTTGTCGCTCGATGTGGAGGCGGCACGTGCCGAGTGGCTGCCGCGACTGAACGTGGCCGGCGCGATCGGCACGTTGGCCGGCTCTTTGGGGGCGCTCGGGACCGGCGGCAGTGCGATCTGGTTCGTGGCGCCCAGCCTGTCATGGCCGGTCCTCGACCATGCGCGCATCGAGTCTCGCGTGTCGGCCAGCCGTGCGGAACAGCGCGAGGCGCTGTTGGCCTACCGGCAGAAGGTGTTGCTGGCCAGCGAGGAAGTGGAGTCCGCCCTGGCCCAGGTGGCCGAAGGGCAGCGCCGCATCGCCGCGCTGCAGGAGCGCGCCAGCCATGCTGCTGCCGCGGAGCGACTCGCGCGCACACGCTACGCGGCGGGTGCGTCAGACTTGCTGGAGTTGCTCGATGCGCAGCGTGGTGCGCAGCAGGCCGCGCAGGGTCTGGCCGCCGCGCACACCGGCCCGCGACAGCAACTGGTGGCGCTGCAGCGTGCGCTGGGGGCGCGCTTCCTTCCGGCCGGCGAGACGACGGCCTCGCTGGGCACGGTTGTGGCAGGCGCTCAGTGATGACCCATGGCGTGGACGTGCCGCGTCCACGCCATCAGGTCCTGGTGCGCCGAAGCCCCGGCGGGCGCAACGCTGCGTGGCGCCCCGGCTTTGTCGGACGGGCGGCGAAGCGGCTTGCTTCCTACGGCGCCGGGTGCCGGAGCCTCCGGGCTGCCGGCGGCCAGGCCGGCGAGGATGCTGCAGTGAGGGTCGTCACCGCCTTGGCACCGGTTCACCAGCAACGAGAGCGCATGCTGCATCTGCGCCAGCTCCCGCATCTTCTCTTCGAGAAACTCGGCGAGGTGGGCCTGGGCCAGCGCTTTGACGTCGCGGCTTGGCCGGTCTTGCCGGCTCCACAGCCCGAGCAGATCCGCGATGCGCTCGATCGAGAACCCGAGCTGGCGTGACTGACGGATGAAGCGCAGTATCGACACGTCGCGCTCGCTGTACTGGCGGTAGCCAGCGTCGGTGCGCGCCGCGGGGGGCAGCAGGCCGATCTGCTCGTAGTGGCGGATCATCTTGGCCGAGACGCCGGCGGCCTTTGCCGCCTCGCCGATGTTCTGGGCACGGTGCATGGAGATCTCCTTCAGGGAAGCATGAACGTGGCGCGAGTCTTGACCTTGACACCATGTCAAGGTCAAGACGCCTTACCCTGATGACGGCGCGGGTTTGCAGCGGACGTCAGGGCCGGGCTAGCCGCTCGATCTCGTCGACGACGGCGTTGTTCAGCGCCGCGCCGCGCGCCCGAAGTGCGGCCACGACCGCCCTCGCGGCGGCCAGGGTGTGGCCGTAGCCGGGCACAAGGGCCGGCAGCTCCGCCGCCAGCGACGGCTGCCGGGCCTCGAGACGCCGCTCCCGGTTGAACGGGTCGCCGACGGGTGCACCCATCGCGGGCCGCGAGCGCAGCGCATCGAGTTCGATCAGCCGCTCGACGGCATGGCTTTGCACGAAGCGCGTCGCCGACAGCCGCTCGCCGCGGTGCCAGCGCTTGAGCCCCACCAGCACGCAGCTGAGCGCTTCGCCGACGATCCATTCTTCCAAGGGCAGGGACGGCGCCGGCAGGGGGCGACGCGGGACCGCCCAATCCGGCTCTGCACGCGGGTCGGCCCAGACCAGGCGGCCCGGCGAGTACGGAATCTGCGCCAGTTCGTCCGGCTCGAACACCGCAAACTCGCAGAACACGCCGTCGCGCATCAGCGCCTTGTGGCCGTCCACCGTGTTTCGGAAGCTCCAGGCGAGCGGATGCGCCGCCTCGAGCCAATCGAGCTTGTCGATGAAGCGCTGCTTGTGGCCAGGTTCGACGATGACGAAGAAGTCGAGGTCGGAGTGCTCGTCCAGGCGCTGCGTTTCCAAGCCGACGGAGCCCAGCCCCAGCAGGGCCAGGGCCCCGGGGCAGTTGCTCAGCGAGGAGCCGATCGCCTCGAGTCGCCGGAGGAGATCTTGTGGGTTCATGGTCGTGACTTCTTCGATGTTCATGCCGTCGAGCTTCAACCTTGACATCGTGGAGGAGTCAACGGCGACGGCGCCGCTGGCCCGACGTCCCGGATCGCCCGTTCTCGTTGACCTTGCCACAGGGGCAGGCTGGAAAGTGGCGGTTCGTGTCCTTGCCACTTTTCTTCAGGAGTTGCCCAGTGAGTCCTACCGTCGCATTCATTCATTCAACGGGTCTGGGCCCGTTCATGTGGGAGCCCTATCTCGCCTGTGTCGAGCATTCTGCCGTCGTGACGCCCTACAACCTGGGCTATCACCCCGACCAGCCCCTCGAGAGGCCAGCCGTTGCCGGATTGGCCGACGACGCTGAACACCTGCGTCGTTCTCTGCTGGCGCGCGGCCCGGTCCACATCGTGGCTCACTCCTGGGGTGCCACCGTGGCGCTCGAACTGGCGCGCACGCGCGCCATCGACGTGCGGTCTCTTTGGTTGTTCGAGCCGGTGCTCTTTGGGGCGCTTGCGAGCGAGGTCGATCGTCTTGACACGCAAACCGCGACGGAATTGAGGGCCACGCTGGCGAACTTTCGCAGCCTGGGTGCGGACCAGGCGGGCAGCGACGACTGGCTGCGCGCATTCATCGACTATTGGAACGGCGATGGCGCCTGGGGGCGAATGTCCGAGCGAGCACGCCAGGCGACGCGGCGCGTTGGCTGGAAGATGTACCAGGAGGTCCGCTCGACCATCGAAGAGACCCATTCGTTCGACGCCTACCGCTTCGACATCCCGGTCACGCTGGTGACGGGAGGCCGCTCTCAGCGCGCAGCACGGGCGATGGTCCTTGCCTTGGCGCAGCGCATGCCACAGGCCCGTGTGCACGACGTTGCAGCGCTCGGTCACATGGGTGTGGTCGATCATCCTTCGACCGTCGTCCGCCTGCTGCAAGACCACTTGAAGGGTCTCGCGATGGATTGAAGCTGGCGGGAGCCCAAGCTGCGGGCGCTGGGGTCTCGCATTGGCGCGGCGGCTGCCGCGTCAGGGCGCCGGTTCAACCCGCAGCTCGAAGCCGGTGTAGCGCGCGTGGTACCAGCGCAGCTCGATGCGCAGTTCCGCCGCGCCCCCGGCCGGTGGCGCTGCCAGGCGGCAGGTCAGCGTCACATCGCCTTCGTCGCGACTGCTGTCGATGCTGGTCTTGCTGCCGGCAGCGCAGGGCAGGGGTGTGCCTTTCATGCTGGCGCTGAGCGTGGCCTCCGTGTCGTCATGGCTGCCGGCGAAATGCGCGTCCAGGCGCAGCGCCTGCGCGCCGGCCGGCCAGTTGCAGCGCAGCTCGGCCCGGTCGTGTCGAGATGTCTCGGTGCGGCATGCGGGGCTGGCGTGCGAGGCGCTGCCGATGGCCACGAGCAAGACGGCCAGCAAGAGGCGAAGGCGGTGAAACGTCATGGGTCAGTCGTGGTGGGCGGCGACGCGAGGGTCGGCGCTGTCGCTCGGTGGGGCGGTGGGGGGTGCCGTGCTCGCGGCGATCACGTCGGACGTGGGCAACGGGATGACCACGCGCGGCGGCGGCAGATGGAGGGCGATGTCTTGCCCGGTTCCGGCCTGCAGCACCCACACCCGGCAGCGTGCCGCACTGCATTGCGTGAGGAAACTCAGCTCCTGCCCGAGCACCGCCTGCCAGGCCTGCAGGGCGCCACGGCCCTGCCATTGGAGGTCGAGCGGGCGTGTGCCGGCGAGCAGCGCCACGTCGCCGCGCAGCGTGGAGCCCGTGGCCTCGGCCAGCTTTTGCGCGACCAGCAGCCGCGACGCGCCGTGGGCCTCGATGCGCCACTCGCGGCGGTGGCGCGTGACGGCGAATTGCGTGCTGCCCAGCGGCAGCGCGGCCACCGCCGGCCGGGGGGCGGGCGCGGGTTCGTCGATGAGGTCGTCAGCCGGGTCGCCGGTGGCGGATGCGATTTCGTGCGCCACCTCGGCGCCGGGATCGCCGTGGGGCACGGCGGTGGTGAGGTCGTCGACGTAGCCCCGCCATCCGAAACCGGCGGCGATGACGAGGCCCGCCAGCACCGCCACGCCGAGGGCCCAGGGCCAGCGTGAGGGTGCGGGCTCGCCGTCTCGCTCGCCCATGCCGGGTTGCCACGGCACCACCGGCGCGTCGCCATAGAAGCGGTCGGCTTCGGCCTGCGCCGCGGCCTGCATCTCCATCGCGCTCATCGCTGGGCCTCCAGGCGTGCGGAGCTCTTCGCGCAGGCCGCGGGCGCCGGCCACATCGAGCGGGGCGAGCGCCGCGGCCATCTGCCGCAGCGGCTCGGCGGCCGGCGTGAAGTCGGGGCTCAGGCGCAGCACGTCGAGCAGCGGTTCGCGCACCTGGGCGAGCATCTGTTGCACATCGCGCGTCGGCATCACGTCGCGACCGGCCCGCAGGAAACGATCGCGTGCCTGCCAGTAGGCCGAGAGGCGCTGCGCAGTCGCGGCGTCATTCGGGGCCAGAAGCTCGTCGGGGTGCAGCGACAGCTCGGCCAGCAAGGCGAGCAGCCGGTCGCGCGGTCGCGAGTCGGGCGCGTAGGTGACGCGCGGGGCGCGGTAGGCCACGATGGGGTGGTCGTCGCGATTGGGCTCGGCGCCGGCCGCGAAGCGGCCGAGCGCGCGCGGCCCGGCGACCAGGCTGCCAAGCAGTGCGTATTCGTCGCCCAGGCCCCACTGCGCGGGCGGCCCCGGCAGCGCGGCCGATCGCAGACGCTGGCGGACGACATCGGCCTCGACGCGCAGGCCACCTTCGCGCATCAACAGGCCGAGGGTCGGGGTCTCCAAGCTGAGCGTGGCGAGCACGGCAAAGGCCTGCGGCTCGGCTTCGATGAAGGCGGCCACGATGCTGCGCAAGGTGGCGAGGTCGAGCTGGTGCAGCGGCAGCCACTGGCAGAAAAGCCCACCCGGCGCGAGACGCTCGCGCACCGCGCGGAAGTGCTCCACCGTGTAGAGCGAGGCCGACCCGCTGCGCGCGGGGTGGAAGTTGTCGGAGACGATCAGGTCGTAGCGTCGTGGCGTGGTGCGCACATGGCGGCGTGCGTCGGCCCGGGTGATCTGCAGATGGGTCGGTCGCGCGCCGGGCAGGGTCTCGGCAAAAAGCGCAGAGGCGTCGATGACCTCGGGCACGAGCTCCACCGCCTGCACGCGCAGGCCCGCGTCGAGCGTGGCGGCCCGCGCCGTCACGCCCGTGCCCAGGCCGAGAAAGAGCGCCTCGCGCGGCGCCGGGTGCAGCAGCAGCGGGATCAACGCCTGCCGCGCGTCGGCGTAGGCAGTCGCGCTGCTGCCTTCCTGCTGGCGGTTGTCGATGCGCAGGCGGGCCACGCCGCTGGCGTCTTCGACCACGCTCACCGCACCGAGCGCGCCGTCTTGGTAGCTGAGGATGTGCCCGCCTTCCGGCACGTCGACGAAGGCGAGCGGCGGGGCGAGCAGCGCGGCGGCCGCCGTCACCGCGCCCAGGGTGATGGGCAGTGCCACGCGCCGGCCGCGCAAGGCAAGCGCCGCATAGCCTGCCGACACCGCGAGCAGCGAGAGCTTGGGCCCGAGCGCCGGCGCCAGCAGCACGCCGAACAGCAGCGGTGCAAAGGCCGCGCCGAGCGTGTTGACCGCGAGGGCGCGCCCGAAGCTTCCCCCTTGCGCGACGGCCTGCGTGGCGAGGTGGCTGAAAAGGGCGCCCATCAGCACGGTCGGCAGTCCGAAGGCGACCAGTGCGAGCACGGCTTCGCCCGCGAGCGCTGCGGCCATGCCGCCGCCGCTCGCACCGAGCACGCCGGCCTTGAGCGCCCCGGCGCCCCACAGGCTGGTGGTGCCGAGCAGGCACGCGAAGGCCAGGCCGCACAGCAGCGCTCCGGTCGCCTCGGCCTCCGGCTGCCGGCAGCGCCAGCGCTGGTAGGCGGCGGCACCGACGGCCGTGCCCACGAGGTAGACCGCGAGCAGCATCGCGAAGGTGTAGACGGTGTTCTCCGACACCTGCCGCAGCACGCGCACCACCAGCACCTCGTAGCCGATGCCGAGCAGGCCGGTCGCGGCCAGCAGCGGCCAGCCCTCACGCGTGTGCAGCGGTGAGGGCGCACGCGCGGGGCAGTGGTCATGCCGCCACAGCCATGCACTCGCCACCGCGCAGAGGAGGTTGAGCGCGGCGCACGTGGTGGCCGTGGCCGACAAGCCATGCGTCGGCACCAGCCAGAAGGCGGCCGCCAGCACGCCCAGCACCGCCCCGAAGGTGTTGCCCGCGTAGAGCAGCGCGAGCCCACCCGGGGCACGCGAGGGCTGCGCCAAGGCGCGCTCGAGCGCCGGCAAGGTGGCGCCCATGGCGGCGGTGGCCGGCAAGAGCAGCACGAAGGTGCCGCCGAAGGCCACCAGGGCCTGCCAGGTGGCCGAGGGGTCGGGCCCGGTCAACGCGAGCAGCGCGCGGCCCGCCCACGGCATGCCGGCCACGAGCACCAGGCCCCACACGCCGATCACCGCTTCGCACAGCGCGTACCAGTGCCCGGGCCGCGCGCTCGTCTCGGCCATGCGCCCGAGCGTGGCTGCACCGATCGCAAGGCCCGCGAAGAAGGCGCCGATGACGGCGAGCACCGCGCTCGATTCGTGCCCGAGCCAGACGGTGGCCTGCTGCGTCCACACGATCTGGTAGCCCAGGCCGGCGAAGCCCGAGGCCACCATCAGCGCAAGCGCCGCGGTGATGCGCGTGTCAGCCGCCGAAGCGGACGCGGTAGCCCCAGGAATCGAGGTGGGTGGGGATGGCATTGAAGGCGAGGGTGATGCGCCGCTCGCCTGCGTTGGGCGGCACGGCATGCATGAGGAAGCTCGGGAACAGCACCAGGTCGCCCGGATCGGGCTGGGGACTGATCCACTTCTCGGCGTTGTACGGTCCGGTCGTGACACCCGCGTGATCGTTCTTGAACGAGAACTCGGTGCCGCCCGGCGACTTCATGAAGACGGTGCGCGAGTCGGGGTGGGTGGGGGTGAGGTAGAGCACGCCCGAGATGAAGCTGTTGGCGTGGTTGTGCATCGCCTGGCGGCCGCCGGTGTCGAGCAGGTTGACCCACATCTCCTTGATCGACCAGCCGAGGGCCTCACCGAAGAGCAGGCCGCCGAATTCGGCGAGCTTCGGCGTCAGCAGCTCGGCCACGGTGACGAGCAGCGGGCTGTCGGCCGGGCTCAGCAGCGCGGTGTGGCTGAGCTGCGGCGACGAGCTGTTGTCCAGATCGGCGCGCGACGAGAAGTGTTCGACCAGGCCGCGCACGAGCGCCGTCGGCAACACGCCTTGCGAGCGCAACAGCGGAATGGGGAAGAGGCCGAAGACTTCGTCGCGCATCGGCGGATTGTTTCGTGCCGCGAGGCGCCGCCGCCTAATCCCGACCGGGGGTGGGTGCCGTCATCGTCGTTTCATGTGGGCGTGTCACGCGCGGGTGAGCCCGAGCGTTGAGCTGTTCGGGATTGCGCGGGTGTGTGCATTTGTCACGCCACCGACACGCGCCCTTCCTAGCATGCCCGCCAACGACTCACTGTGCGGTCTGCAGGCGTCGTGTGCCTCCACAAGAAACCTCCGACGTCACAACCTCTTCCGGGAACCTCGATGAGCCTCCAATTCAAGCAGCGCCAGATCGCCTTGGCCGTCGCCGCGCTCGGCGCCGCGACGATGATGACCGCCCCGCTCAGCGCGGGCGCCAACGGCCCCGACCGTCACGACCGCCACCACGCCGACCGCAAATCGGGCACCTACCTCGCCGGCGACTTCCACAACCACAGCACCTGCTCCGACGGCGCCACGTCGCTGCAGAAGAAGGTGAAGAAGTCGATGGACCGCACCGAAGCCACACCCTGGGGCCTCGACTGGTTCGTGCAGGCCGGACACGGCGGCACCGGCAACCGCAACTGCACGCTGGCCGAGGACGCGAGCCTCGCCACACCCGCCTACCCGCTGGTCTACGCCGCCGACGGCACCACGCTGCAGGGCCCGACCACCACCTGGCGCAATACCAACCCGGCCGTCACGCCCAAGGGCGACCTGTCGGGCTCGGGCGCCAACCAGAACATGTGGCGCTGGGAAGCCATCCAGACCTACCAGTACCCGCTGCTCGAGTACCTGGCCGCCTACCGCAACGAGCCGCTCTTCATGGGCGTGGAGTCGGTCGTCGCCGGCCATGAGCACACCTCGATGGCGGTGATCACCGGCCAGATGCCGTCGGCCATCTACAAGCAGAAGTTGCCCAAGACCGCCGGCTATACGCCGCTCGGCAACGCCAACGCGCTGGCCCAGTGGCAGTACTGCTTCGACCGCGGCAACAGCGACACCAGCCGCGGCAATGTGACCACGCAGCCGGGCAACGTCAACACCGGCGTGGGCAACAACTGGGAGTGCTCGGTGCCCGGCAGCCCCAACAGCGCCAGCCCCGACTGGAACGTGGCCGCCGCCAAGCTCAATGGCGCCTCTGGCGACCTGGGCCATGCGAAGACGGTCGAGTCGATCAAGTGGATGGCCGCCAAGCACCCCGAAGGCAGCTACTACGTGCCGGCCCACCTCGAGCGCGCCGGCCCGTTCAACCCGGCCGGCAACAACGGCTTCAACGTCGAGCACCTGCGCAACTTCAACAACGCCGGCCCGCGCGTGGCCTTCGGCTTCGAGAGCCAGCCCGGCCACGGCGCCTCCGACCGCCGCGGCGAGTACAACCTGCGCCGCAACAACATCGGCGGCGTGCGCTACGACTCGGTGGGCGGCACCACCTTCGGCGGCACCGGCGTCTACGCCGCGCAGGTCGGCGGCGTGTGGGACGCGCTGCTCGGCGAAGGCCGCAACTGGTGGTTCTTCGCCAGTTCCGACTGGCACTCGCGCGGCGCCTTCGGCGCCGACGACCGCCGCAGCGACAACGACTTCTGGCCCGGCGAATACCAGCGCAACTACACGCTCGTGAAGCACGGCAAGACCGACGTGCGCCACCTCACGCCGCAGATGGTGGTCGACGGCCTGCGCACCGGCAACACGTGGGTGTCGGCCGGCCAGCTGATCGACCGCCTGGCCTTCGTGGCCTGCGCCGTGCCGCCGCGCGTGGCGCACGCCAGCGGCCGTGGCCTCGAAGCCCTCGGCGAAGCTGCGGTGGAGGCGCTGGCGCTCAAGGCTGCCGCCCACAACACCGACGACAAGGGCCTGCCCAACTGCGCCACCATGGGCGAGAAGCTCGTCGTGAAGCCGGGCTCCGATGTGGTCGTGGCCATTGCCGTGCGTGACCCGAAGGGCAAGAACTACGCGCCCTACAGCTTCCCCAACCCCTCGCTGCAGCAGGTGGGCATCACCCAGCTGATCGACGAGCCGGTGCTCGACCACATCGACGTGATCCGCGGCCGAGTGACCGGCTACAAGACGCCGGGCGCGCCCGACTACGCCGGTGCGTGGCCCGACGACTGGGTCGACATGGCCAACCCGCAGCAACTGCGCTCGCTCGCCGGCGTGCCGGCTGCGGCGAAGAACGAGACGGCGGCCGTCGTGAAGACCTTCACCCAGGCCAACTGGAACAGCCCGCGGCATGAGCGTGAGTTCAAGACCATGAGCTTCCGCATCCGTGGCGTGCAGTCGTCGCAGTACGTGCGCCTGCGCGGCACCAACCTGCCGCCGGCTGTGCCCTTCGAGACCGACGTGGCGGGCAACCCGCTGTCGGACCTGTGGACCAACTCCGGCGCCATCAACGCGAAGAACAGCAGCGCGATCGAGTTCCCCGAGTTCGCGATGCTGCGCATCCCCTGCAAGACGGTCGGCCAGAACGTGCCTGAGAACGGCACGCTCTACACCGGCGTGGGCCAGCCCAAGATCGACGGCTGCCCGAACCACCTGCCCACCGTCAACGGCCAGCGCATGGTGGCCTTCGACGTGGCGGCCTGGTCGGACCTGTGGTTCTACAGCAACCCGATCTTCGTCGAGGTGATGGGTGGCACGCCGGTGTCTGGCCAGGTGACCGCTTCCAAGTGATGACCTCGTCGACGTCGGCGGGGGTGCGGTGGTGGCGCGAGCCGCTGCTGCACTTCATCGTGCTCGGCGCGGTGCTCTTCGCGGTGGACCGCGCCGTCAACGGCGCGCCCGACGAGGCCCGCACGATCGTGGTCGATCAGGCGGTCGACCAGGAGGCGATCAAGGTCTTCCGCGAGGCGCGCGGCCGTGAGCCCAACGCTGACGAGCTGTACGCGCTGCGCCGCGTGTGGCTCGACAACGAGGTGCTCTACCGCGAGGGCCTGGCGCTGCAGATGGACAAGGGCGACAAGGCCATCCGCGACCGGGTGATCTTCAAGGCCTTGTCGATGGTGAACGCCGGGCTGCAGCGGCCGGCGCCCGACGATGCGGTGCTGAAGCCGTGGTTCGAGAAGAACCGGGTGAAGTACGACGAGCCGGCGCGGGTCGACTTCCAGGAAGCGGCGCTCGCCGGCGATGCGTCGCAGGCCGCCGCCGCCGCGTTCGCGTCTGCGCTCAACGCCGGCACGCCCTCGGACGAGAAGGCCGGCCTGCATGTCTTCAAGGCACGGCCGCTGCCGACCATCGTGCAGAGCTACGGGCCCGAGTTCGCGCAGGCGCTGCAGGCGCTGCCTGCGGGCGCGTGGCAGGCGCTGCACCATGGCGATGGCTGGAAGGTGGTGCGTGTCGACGCGATCGCTGCAGCCAGGCCGGCATCGTTCGACGCCTTGCGCAACGTGGTGCTGCAGGACTGGACCGACGCCGTGATGGCCGAGCAGCGCAGCGCAGCCGTGCGTTCGCTCGCGAAGAAGTACACCGTGGTGGTCGAGGCGGGTAGCCCATGAGGTTCGTGTGGCGCGTCTGGCTGGTGCTGCTGCTGTGCCTGGGCGCCGGCACCAGCGGGGCGCACGAGATCAGCATGGCCGAGATGGAGTTGCGACAGGCGAACGCCAGCGAATTCCTCTGGCAATGGACGGCCGGCAACCGGCCGGGGGAGAGCGGCCTGCGGGTGGTGTGGCCCGAGGGTTGCCAGGAGGCCGACGGCGTGCTGCGCTGCGGCCCCCAGGGCCTGCAGGGTCAGCTGGGCATCGAGGGCGTGGGCAAGCGTTTCTCGGCGGTGCTCGTGAAGGTGTACTGGCTCGACGGGCAGTTGCGGGTCTACACGCTGACGGCCGCGCAGTCGTCGGTGCCGGTCTACGGCGCAGCCGACGACCGGCGTGGTGCCACCGAGGTGCTGTGGGCCTATGGCGTGCTCGGGGTGGAGCACATCCTGGCCGGCTTCGACCACCTGCTCTTCGTGCTCGGGCTCCTGTTCCTGGTGGGCTTCAACCGCCGCCTGGTGTGGACCATCACCGCCTTCACGCTCGCGCACAGCGTGACGCTCGCGCTCAGCACGCTCGGCTGGCTGGTGCTCAGCCCGCCGCCGGTGGAGGCGACGATTGCGCTCTCGATCATGCTGGTGGCGGGCGAGGCGATGCACAAGGAGCAGACGCTGTCGCGCCGCTGGCCGGCGATGGTGGCCTTCCTCTTCGGCCTGGTGCATGGGCTCGGCTTCGCGGGCGCTCTGCAGCAGATCGGCCTGCCGGAGCATCACCTCGCGCTCGCGCTTGTGACCTTCAACGCGGGTGTCGAGTTGGGGCAACTGCTGGTGGTGCTGGTGGCTTACGCGCTGCATCGGCTGCTGGCCCGCTGGCCTGCCGTGCAGCGCCTGCGGCCGCTTCTGCTCTATGCGATGGGCGCCATCGCGGCGTACTGGTCGATCGGGCGCATCGTGGCGATCGTGGCCTGAGAGAGCGCGGCCACGGCTGACCGTGCCCGCTTCGAGTCAAGGCGCGTGGTTCCAAGGTGCTGGCGCCGCATACGGGCCTGCGTGGTTGTTTTCCACTGTCCACCCGGGGCCGGTGGGCCATGTGAACGCTCCGGTGCTGTCGTAGACGCGGTTGCCGCTCAGAACGGCTGTCGTCACCGAAGGATGGCTGACGTGGAACCCGGTGGCATTCCAGTGCGCCGTGTTCCCCGTCACCCAAAGCTGTGTGACCTGCAGCGGGTCGCCATCGCCGCCCCATGCCTGGATCCGCCCGCCCACCAGCACGTTGCGCGTCCAGACGACGTACGGCGACGCCATTGCCCCATCCGCATGCGCTCTCAGGGTGTGGTGGGTCGGATTGGCCACGTAGCTGTCCATCACCACCACTTTCGCCCCGTGGGTGCGAATGGTGGCTTGCAGGCCCGCCGTTTCCTGCACGACGCGGCTGTTGGCGATCACCAGGTCGGTGGCCTGTTGCGACCACAGGACGACGTTGTTCGACCGCTGGACCAGGCTTGATCGTTCAATCAGCACGCGGTGGGCGTGCATCACCTCGTTGAGCGATCCGGCTGGATTGACGCCCGTGAAACTCGCGTGGTTGATGTGGATATCGCTGTGGGCACCGATGGCAAAGCCACCGTTCCAGCTGCCGCCGTTGACCTGGACACGATCTGCACCGACGGTGAGGATTCGGGCGCCAACGGAGTCGTCGATGGTGCAACCTGCCATGTCGAGAACGATGTCGCTCACCCGCACCGAAACGGGTTGGTCGAACAGCGAACCCGGAACGCACACGATGCGCCGGCTGCCGTTCACCAGGGCGGCGGCGAGTTCAGCTGCGTTGCGGACCGTGTGCGTCGAAGTCGGCAAAGGCGAGGCCGGCAACCGAACGCCTGGCGCAGGCAACTGCGCGGCCGCGGTGGCAACGCTGTAGGGGGAAGACTGCGGCGGCGGCGCAGGCGCCGGGTTGGCCTCGGCCGCGGACTCGCCTGATCCGCCGCAGCCCGTCAGCAGGGCCGCCACTGCCACCGCATAGGGTGCCAGGGCTGGAAGGTCTTTGAGATGTTGAGGCTGCAAGAGGTCTTCGGCGGGTGTCGGCGGCCGTGCAAATCTTGTCGTGCCGGCCTCGACGGCGCATCTGCACCAACACAGGCCCGCCGCCGCAGGAACGCGTACACGTTTTCCCGTGAGTTTCGAGCGCGATGGTGGAAGCTGAGTGGAAAACCGCAGTCAGCCCCCGCGCTTCCACGTACGGGAAAGGGCGCTTGCAGCGCAGCCGCACGGAGAAAAAGATCGGCTTCCTGCCACTCCTGGAGAAACTCGTGCCCCACATCTCGTCTGTTAGCCGCCCCGGTGTTTTCTCGATGGCCGCATTGGCACTGCTTGTGTCTGCGGCGGCGTCCGCAACCGAAACGGCGCCGGAAAAAGCCGTGGGCATCAGCGGTACGGGCGAGCCGGTTGCGCTGGTGGATCTCGTGCCGCACCAACTGCCCGGTGCTGCAGTCGACTACGACCTGCGGGCCCGTCTTGTGAAGGTCGCGCCCGGTGGCGCCATCAACAATCATCCTCACGCAGGGCGCCCGGGAATCGTGCGAGTGGTCTCCGGCACGGTGATCGAGTACCGGGGCAGCGCGTCACGCACGCTGAAGGTCGGAGAGTTCTGGACCGAAACATCCGACGTCGTGCATTGGTTCCGCAACCCGAGCACCACGGAAGGCGCCGAACTGTGGGTGGTCGACCTGGTGCCTCGCAAAAAGTGAACCGCGGGCGCTCACGGCGCCGGGCGTCGCTCAACCCGGCGCGGCGCGGCCGCTCGAATCGTCGGTTGCCAGGTCCCACACCGCGATGAAGAGCGCAGCCACCACCGGGCCGATCACGAAGCCGTTGATGCCGAAGAGAGACATGCCGCCGATGGTGGAGATGAGCACCACCCAGTCGGGCATGCGCGTCTCCTTGCCCACGAGAATGGGGCGCAGCAGGTTGTCGACGAGGCCGATCACAAGCGTGCCGTAGGCGACCAGGCCCAGGCCCTGCGCCACCTGGCCCATCGAGAGCAGGTAGATGGCGATCGGCCCCCACACCATCGCGGCGCCCACCGCCGGCAGCAGCGAGAGGAAGGCCATCACCACCGCCCACAGCACGGCGCCTGGAATGCCCAGCACCAGCAGCGCCACGCCGCCGAGCGCCCCCTGCAGCAGCGCGACGAGGATGTTGCCCTTGACCGTGGAGCGCACGACGGCGCTGAAGTTCCTAGCCAGGCGCGCCTGCACGGCCGGGTCGAGTGGCGTGGCGCGCCGGATGCGCTGCATCAGCCGCGGGCCGTCGCGCAACAGGAAGAAGAGCAGGTACACCATCACGAAGAAGTTGACGGCGAAATCGAGCGTGCCCTGGCCCATGACCCACAGACGCCGTGCGATGGGCTGCGAGCCGCCGGCGGCGCTTTCCTTGAGCCGGTCCTGCACGCTCGACAGGTCGGCCAGACCGGCACCTTCGATGAGCCGCGTGGCCCAGGCGGGCAGGGCGCCCATCAGCCGCCGGTAGTAGGCGGCGAGGTCGATCTCTCCCGAGCGCAGCTTCTCGATCAGCGTGCTCGCCTCCTGCACCACCATGCCCGACACCAGCACCGCCGGCAGCACCACCAGCAGCAACACGAGCAGCGTGGTCAGCGCCGCCGCCCAGGTCGGCCTGAACCGCAGGCTGCGCTGCAGCCGGTTGTGCAGCGGCGTGAAGAGGATGGCGAAGGTGACACCCCACAGCACCGCGCCGAACATCGGAAAGATCACCCAGAGAAACGCCACCGAGACGGTGACCAGCAGGGTGACGAATGCTTTTCTTTGGAGGTCTTCTGTCTGCATCGCCCTCGCTGGGCAATCAGCGTTCCCACGGCCGTGCATAAGATGGCTGCCTCACAGGAGGCACGGATGGCGACCACGCGGCATGGGGACGGCAGCGCAGGCGATGCGAACTACGGCCGCATCGGTGGCGGTTACGCGCAGTATCGACAGCCGGAGCCGCAGATTGCCGCGTTGATCCGGCGTGCGCTGGGCGACGCGAAGACGGTGCTCAACGTCGGCGCGGGCGCGGGCTCGTACGAGCCGCGCGACCTGGCGGTGACCGCGGTCGAGCCATCGGCTTCGATGCGCGCGCAACGCCCGCCGCAGTGGCCCGCGGCCGTCGACGCGCAGGCGGAGTCGCTGCCGTTTGCTGACCGCAGTTTCGACGCCGCGATGGCCACCTTCACCGTTCACCAATGGGCCGACCTCGGCGCCGGGCTGCGCGAGATGCGACGGGTGACGCGCGGCCCGGTCGTGGTGATGAGCTGCGCGCCCGATGAGCTCGACCGCTTCTGGCTGCAGGACTACGCGCCCGAGGCGATCGAGGTCGAAGCGCGCCGCTACCCGCGCATCGACGAGATCGCAGCGCTGCTCGGCGGTCGGGTCGAGGTGCAGCCGGTGCCGATCCCGCTGATGTGCAGCGATGGCTTCGGCGAGGCCTACTACGGCCGCCCGGAGCGGCTGCTCGACGCCGGCGCGCGCCAGGCATGTTCGGCCTGGAGCTTCGTCTCGGACGAGGTGGTGCAGCGCTTCGTCACCACACTCCAACGCGACCTCGACAGCGGCGTCTGGGACCGCCGCCACGGCCACCTGCGCCGGCAGCCGCATTTCGAAGGTTCACTCAAGCTGGTGGTGGCGCACGCCGAAGGCTGAATGCAGTGCGCTGAGCGCGGCGCGCAAGGGGCCTGCGGTTATTCTTCCTGCCCATCAGAACAAGACTCCGGCTTTCCTCATGCCCCCGCGCACGCCCGCTCCGTCGCCAAGACGCCGCACCCAGACAGAACGCAAACAAGACGCCGAACAACGCCTGCTCGACAGCGCCGTCGAGCTGATCGGGCGCAAGGGGGTGAGCGGCCTCACGCTCAGCGAAGTGGGCGAGATGGCGGGCTACAGCCGGGGGCTGGTGTCGCACCACTACGGCAGCCGCGAGGCGTTCATCCGCGTCGTGGCGCAGTCTCTGCGCCAGCGTTTCATCGATGCCGAACAGCAGACGCACCCCGCGCCGGGGTTCGAGGCGCTCATCGCCAACGTGGAGCTGTACCTGTCGGGCAGCAGCCCCATCTCGCGGGCGGTCAACGTGATGCTCACCGAGGCCATCGTCGGTGGTGGCAGCCTGCTCGAAGACATGCGCAGCTTCACCGCCACCTCGCGCAAGTACTTCGCCCACCAGATCCGCGCGGGCATCGAGCGCGGCGAGATGCGCAAGGACCTCGACCCCGAAGCTCAGGCGGTGATGATCCTGGGCATGCTGCGCGGCGTGGCGGCGCAGGCCTTGCTCGACGACAAGGTGCAGAAGACCAAGCTGCGCGCCGAGATCGTGGCGACGATCCGGCGCATGCTGGCGGCCTGAGGGGCCGGGTGCTGCGCCAGGCTCAGAGCCAGCGCCACAGCTGCACCAGCCAGGCGGGCACCCGCCGGGCGGGGCGGTAGTTCTGTCGAAGTTGAGCGTTCATGGGGCTGCTCCGAATACTGTATGAAACAACAGTATAGGCGCGGCGCGCCACAACGCAAGCCCCACCGGCCTCACGCCGGTGGAGGGTTTTCGTGCAGCGCGAGTCTCACGGTCGTGTCCAGGCCGACGATGCGGCCTGCGGCGTAGCGGTTCTCCAGCGCGATGCTGCCCCCGAGCACGTCGACGATCTCGCGGCAGATCGCAAGCCCCAGCCCCGAGCCGCCGTTGACGCTGCCGGCGGCGAACGGCTGGAAGAGCTTGGTGCGCAGCTCCGGCGAAATGCCGGGCCCGGAATCGCTGATGACGAGCGCCGCGTGGCGGCCGTCGGCGTGCAGCCGCACGCGCAGCACGCCTTCGGCCGGCGTGTACTTGGCGGCGTTGTGCAGCAGGTTGCGGGTGAGTTCGCGCAGCGCCCATTCATGCGAGCGGATCGGCGCCGGCTGCGTCTCGATCTCGAAATCGAGGTGGCGCTCGCCGATGAGCGCCGACAGGTCAAGCGCGACCGCACGCACGATCTCCGACCAGTCGACCACCGGGGCGTCGCGCGGGTCCTGCAGCCGCAGCTGCTCGGCCTTGGCTATGGCGAGCATCTGGTTGGCGAGCACGGTGGCGCGCTCCACCGTCTGGTTGATCTCGCGCAGCGCCTGCACCGGCTCCACGTCGCCGCGCAGCGCCGACTGCACCTGCACCTTGAGCACCGCGAGCGGCGTGCGCAGCTGGTGCGAGGTGTCTCGCACGAAGCGCTTCTGGTGGTCGAGCAGGTGCTGCATGCGGCCCATCATCTGGTTGGTCGCGTCGAGCAGCGGGAGCAGCTCGGGCGTGGCGTCGTGCGCGGCGATCGGCGTGAGGTCGTTCTCCGTGCGGCGCACGATGTCTGAGCTGACGCGGCGGATCGGCTTCGTCGCCCGCTCGACGACGATCACCACCACGAGCGCGATGATGCCGACCAGCACCAGCTGCCGCCACAGCGTGGACAGCAGGATGCGCCGCGCCAGCGCCTCGCGCAGCTCGAGTGTCTCGGCGACCTGGATGGTGGCCATGCCCAGCGCCGTCGTCGACGACACGGGCTGCAGCAGCACCGCCACCCGCACCGCCTCGCCGCGGAAGGTGTCGTCGTAGAAATGCACCAGCGCGTTGTACGGCGTGCCGTCGGGCAGCGGGCCCTGCCAGGTCTTCAGCTCGTCGAAGCCCGAGACCAGTTCCGACGAGAAGCCGCTGACCTTGTAGACCATGCGGCTGCGCTGGTCGGCCTCGAAGGCTTCGAGCGCGGCGTAGGGCACGTCGGCCTGGAGCCGGGCCTCGGCGCCACTGCCGTCGACCGAGAGGAATTCGCCGATCAGCTTGGCCGACGCGAGCAGCGTGCGGTCGTAGGCCATGTGGGCCGAACCGGAGGCCTGCAGGTACAGGCTCACGGTGTTCACCGCAATCAGCGCCACGAGCGGCAGCAGGATGCCGATCAACAGCTGCATGCGCAGCGAGAGCTTCTTCATGGCACGGGTTTGAGCAGGTAGCCGAGCCCTCGCAGGTTGACGACCTGCATGCCGGTGTCGACCAGCCGCTTGCGCAGGCGGTAGACGATGACTTCGATGGCGCCGTATTGCACGTCGGGCTCGCCTGCGAACACCACTTCGAACAGCCGCTCCTTCGAGACGGCGTGGCCGGGGCGAGCCAGCAGGGCACGCAGCAGCGCCGACTCACGCGGCGTGAGGTCGAGCGGCGCGCCGCGGAAGTAGACCGCGGCGCTCGCGTCGTCGCAGCTCAGGCCGTGGAAGGGCGGCGCGCCTTCGGCCGGCGAGGCCGCAGACGAGGAAGGCGTGCCGGCGCGGCGGGCGAGGGCGCGCACACGGGCTTCGAGTTCGTCGAGGTCGAAGGGCTTGGGCAGGTAGTCGTCGGCGCCGGTATCGAGGCCGAGGATGCGGTCGCCGATCGTGCCGCGTGCGGTGAGCACCAGCACGGGCGTCTTGAGCCCGGCCTTGCGCGCTTGCGCGAGCACCTCCAGCCCGTCGAGGCCCGGCAGCGTGAGGTCGAGCACCACCACGTCGGGCACGCTCGCCTGCCAGCGGTCGAGTGCGCGAGCACCGTCGCCGCAGATCGTGACGTGGATGTGCTGACGCTTGAACGCACGTTCGAGCGTGGTCTGGATCTCGAGTTGGTCTTCGATGAGAAGCAGCTTCATGGCGCCACATTAGCACTTGCCCTAGCGGCGTTGACAGCCATTTGACAGCCTCGATCCCGAGCATCCCGTTCATCAGCCCCACGGCTCTCAACGGCGCACAGCCTCATCTCCCAACGAAGGAACATCATGAAAAAACACCTGATCGCTTTTGCCGCCTGCGCCTGCCTCGCAGAGCTGGCCAGCGCACAGACCTCGTCGGTCACGCTGTACGGCATTGCCGATGCAGCGGTCGAGCGCATCAAGGGGGCGACCAGCCTCAGGCGCCTGTCGTCCGGGCAATGGAACGGCTCGCGCTGGGGCCTGCGGGGCACCGAAAACCTCGGCGGCGGCCTGAGCGCCTTCTTCCAGCTCGAGCAGGGCTACACCATCGACAACGGCCAGCTTGGCCAGGGCGGCCGTGCGTTCGGGCGCCAGGCCTTCGTCGGGCTGTCGAGCCCGATGGGCGACATCCGCCTCGGCCGCCAGTACTCGCCCTTCGACGACGTGGCCGCGCTCGTGGGCACCAAGACCTACGACGTGCTCAACGTGGCGCGTGCCGTCGGCGTGGAAAACAACGACCGTCTCGACAACACCATCACCTACCTCACGCCCTCGCTCGCCGGGCTCGTGGTGCAGGTCCAGTACAGCCTGGGCGACGAACGCGCCACCACCGACGCGAGCCGCAATTCCAACAAGTCGTACAGCGTGGGCGGTGTCTACAAGAGCGGGCGTGTGATCGGGGGCTTCGCCTTCATCAACATCATCGACGTCGACGGCACCGCGGCCGGCGACCAGCGCCGCCGCGCGGGCATGCTGGTCGGCGGCTACGACTTCGGCGCGCTGCGCTTCAATGCCTACGCCCACGTGCAGGGCCTGGCCGCGGAGCGCAAGCGCATCCTCGGGGGCAACGTGCTGGTGCCGGTCGGCGCCTTCACCGGCGCCATCGGCGCCGCGCAGGTGACCGACGCCACCGGTTCCACGGCCGACGACGACGCAACGATCTTCACCCTGCAGGGCAAGTACGACCTGTCCAAGCGCACCTTCGTGTACGCCAATCTCACCTCGGTGTCGAACGGCGGCACGGCTGCGACCGGCTCGAACCTCGGCTTCAACAGCCCGCTGCGCGGCGAGTCGTCGAACGGCTTCCAACTCGGCCTGCGGCACGCCTTCTGAGCCGCTGGCCGCCCGGCGCAACGTGAAGCCGCTGCGACTCTCGTTCAAGCTGCCGCTCGCCTTTGCCGGCATCCTCGTGCTGATGCTGGCCGCGGCGATGTACGGCATCTGGGGGCTCAACCAGTCCTTGCGCACGTATGAGGTCTCGGTGGGGGCGAGCTTCGCCAGCGAGCGCGCTGCGCGCGAACTCGAGCTCGCCTTCCGCATGCAGAAGCAGGACTGGATGAGCACCCTGCTCAACGGCGCCGATGCCAAGGCGCGCGAGGCGCACTGGGCGGCCTTCCAGCAGCGCGAACGCGACGTCGCCGCCGCGGCGCAGCGCCTGGCCGCCACGATGGCCGACCCGCGGGCGGTCGAGCCGGTGCGTGCGTTCATCGTCGCGCACGGGCGGATGGGCCAGGGCTACCGCCGGGCCTTCGACGCGTTTACCGCCTCGAACTACGACCCCATGGCCGGCGACGCACTGGTGCGCGGGCTCGACGACGAATCGATCCGGCTGCTGCAGGCGGCATCGACCGCACTCGCCGACGACAGCCGCCGCGCCTCGCAGGCGGCCGACCGCGGCGGCGCCCGCGCGACGCTCCTGAGCGTGATCTTCATGGTGGTTACCGCCGCCATCGGCGTGTGCATCGCGCTGTGGATCAGCCGCAGCCTGCTGCACACGCTGGGCGGCGACCCGCTCGACGCCAAGCGCGCCGCGACCACCATCGCCGGCGGCGACCTCTCGCAATCGCTGCCGCTGCAGGCCGGCGACCGTGGGAGCCTCATGGCCGCTCTCGGCGAGATGCAGCAGCGACTGGCCGTCATCGTGGGCGACGTGCGATCGCACGCCGAAAGCGTGGCCAGTGCGGCGGCGCAGATCGCCTCGGGCAGCGGTCACCTCAGCCTGCGCGCCGAGCAGCAGACGGCCGCGCTGCAGCAGACTGCCGCATCGATGGAGCAGCTCTCGGGTGCGGTGCGACACAACGCGCAGAGCGCTGGGGCGTCGAGCCAGCTCGCCGCCGATGCGGCTAAGGTCGCGCGGCAGGGCGGCGCGGCGTTCGCCGAAGTCGTCGAGACCATGAATGGCATCCACGACGAAGCGCGCCGCGTGGCCCACATCACCGGTGTCATCGACGGGATCGCCTTCCAGACCAACCTGCTGGCGCTCAATGCGGCGGTGGAAGCCGCACGCGCAGGCGAGCAGGGTCGGGGCTTCGCGGTGGTGGCCGAAGAGGTGCGCACGCTCGCCCAGCGCAGCGCGCAGGCGGCCAAAGAGATCAGCGACCTCATCGGGTCGAGTGTGCGCAGCGTCGAGCATGGCAGTGCACTCGTCGACCGCGCCGGCGCCACGATGCGCGAGGTGGTGGCCGCGATCGACGCGGTGGCCCAGAAGGCCGACGAGATCAGCGCGGCCAGCGGCACGCAGAGCGGCGAGCTGGAGCGGGTCAGCGCCTCGGTGCAGCGCATGGACGAGGCCACGCAGCACAACGCCGCGCTGGTCCAGCAGTCGGCCTCGGCGGCCGAGCAGTTGACGCACCGCGCGCAGCAACTCGTGGCCGCGGTGTCGGTCTTCAAGCTGCAGGCGGGGCAGGGCGAGCCCGCGCAGGCCGAGGGCGAGGTGCCCGCCGAGCCGGCGCTCAGGTCTTCAGCTTCAGCAGCTGTGTGATGACGGTGGCGATGCCTTCCTCGAACTGAAGGAAGTTCTCGAACGCCGCGCCCGACAGGGGTGAGCCGACCCAGTTGTTGTCGAGCAGCGCATGCTTCCAGTGCGGTGTCTCGGTGGTCGCGGTGACCAGCTTCTGGAGCAGCGCCTTCTGGGCCTCGGTGATGCCGTTCGAGGCGAACACCGCGCGCCAGTTGGCCAGTTCGGTCTGCACGCCTTGCTCGCGCAGCGAAGGAATGCCGAAGAGCGCCTTGCGCGCCGACACCGCCAACGGGCGGAGCGCGCGGGTCTCGATGCTGCGCTTGAACTCGCTGTAGCCGGAGATCGCCACGCTCGCCTGGCCCGATTCGAGCAGCTTCACCGCTTCGTTGCCGCTGGAGGTCGGCTTGTATTTCAGCTTCGAGGTGTCGAGCTTGAGCGAGCGCAGCAGCATGGCGGCGAGCATGTGGTCGACGCCGCCGGCCGAGCCGCCGGTGAAGGTGACGCTCGCCACATCGGCGGTGAGCTTGGCGCTCAGGTCCTGCAGGCTCGGGATGCGGTCGTCGAAGAGGGTGCACAGCACCATGAAGTCGCTGGTGAGGCGTGCGACTGGCGCGAGCTGCTTCAGCGCTTCGGAGCGCTCCATCGCGAGTGCCCCCACCATCACCAGGCCGCCCACCAGCAAGGCCTGCGGGTCTGCGCGGTAGCGCTGCACGAAGTCGGCGAGGCCGAGGGTGCCGCCCTTGCCGCCCTTGTTCTCGTAGCTCACGCTCGACACCAGCCCCGCGGCCTGCATCGCCGCGCCGAGTTGGCGCCCGGTCTGGTCCCACCCGCCGCCGGCACCGGCGGGGATGTAGATCCTGAGTTTCTGCAGCATCGGCCCGCCCGGCGGCCGCGCCACCTGGGCCGACACACCCGGCACGGCCAGGCCCAGGCCGCTCGCGGCCGCGATGAGACACGCACGTCGATTCAGCATCTCGCTCTCCTTCGCACCACCTGTGCAAAACCAGTCTCGGAAACCGGCCTGTCAGATGGCTGTCAGCGCGCCCGGGGAATACCCGTGAGGCGGATGGGAGCCCCGGACTCCTAGCGTTACCCCCAGTGCGGATGAAAGCGGTTTGACAGATCCGCTGCCGACCATGCGGTCTCACACTTCTTTTGGAGGCGAGACATGCGCCGAGACACCTTCCTGAAATCGATCGTTGCGATGGCGGCCGCGGGTGCGCTGCCCACGCTGGCCCAGGCCAGCACGAACCTCAAGCTGATGATTCCCGCCAACCCTGGCGGTGGCTGGGACCTGACCGGCCGCGCCCTCGGCCGTGCCCTGCAGGACGCCGGCGTGGCCGCCACCGTGGCCTATGAAAACAAGGGCGGCGCGGCCGGCGCGTTGGGCCTGGCGCAGTTCGTCAACGCGAGCAAGGGCGACCCGAACGCGCTGATGGTGATGGGCGCGGTGATGCTGGGCGGCATCATCACCGGCAAGCCGCCGGTGTCGATCACGCAGGCCACGCCGCTGGCGCGGCTCACCACCGAATACAACGTCTTCGTGCTGCCGGCCGAATCGCCGCTCAAGACCATGAAAGACGTGGTCGAGCAGATGAAGCGCGACCCGGGCAGCGTGAAGTGGGGCGGCGGCTCGCGCGGCGCCACCGAGCACATCGCGGCGGCCATGATTGCCCGCGAGGCCGGGGTCGACCCGGTCAAGCTCAACTACGTGCCCTTCCGCGGCGGCGGCGAGGCGGTCGCGGCGATCCTCGGGGGCAACGTCACCATCGGCGGAAGCGGCTACAGCGAGTTCCAGCAGTACATCGACGCCGGCAAGATGCGCGCGGTGGGCATCACCGCGCCGGAGCGCATCAAGGGCATCGCGGTGCCCACGCTGAAGGAGCAGGGCATCAACGTGGAGATCGGCAACTGGCGAGGCGTCTACGGCGCGCCCGGCATCACGCCGGAGCAGCGCAAGGCGCTGATCGAGATGGTCGTGAAGGCGACGCGCTCCAAGGCCTGGGCCGAGTCGGTCGTGAAGAACGGCTGGACACCGGCGGTGCTGACGGGCGCGGAGTTCGAAGCCTTCGTCGAGCGCGACTTCGCGAGCCTGCGCGCCACCATGGTCAAGGCGGGCATGGTGTGAGCGCGGCCGTGTCGATGCGTTGGATGCGCAGGCGGGGCGACCAGCAGGTGCTGATCGGAGTCGGCGTCATCCTGCTCGCGGGCGGGGTGGGCGCCGGGGCCTGGGCCATCCCGAGCTTTGCGGGCTACGCCGGCGTCGGGCCCGACTTTCTGCCGTGGCTCGTGGCGTGCGTGCTCCTGCTATGCGGCGGCCTGCTCGTGTGGCACGCACGGCAGGGCGGCTACCGCGATTTCGAGGAGCCCTCGGGCGCGAGTGTCGGTGACTGGCGGGCCTTTGCGTGGGTGGCGGCCGGCCTGCTGGCCGTTGCCGCGCTCATCAAGCCGCTCGGCTTCGTGGCGGCCTGCCCGCTGTGCTTCGCGCTGGCCGTTCGCGGGCTGCGCCAGGCCGAAGGCAAACCGGCCGGCACGCTGCGCCAGACGCTCGTCGATGTCGCCACCGGCCTGGCCATCGCGGCGCCGGTGTACTGGCTCTTCCGCTTCCTGCTGGGCATCAACCTTCCTGCGCTGACCGCTGGCGGCGTCATCTGAAACACGACTGAGTTGTATATGGGCATTTGGGAGCAGCTGCTCGGCGGATTCGCCTCCGCCGGCACACCGATCAATCTCTTGTGGGCCTTCGTGGGCTGCGCACTCGGCACTGCGATCGGCGTGCTGCCGGGGCTCGGCCCGGCGGTGACGGTGGCGATGCTGCTGCCGATCACGACCCAGGTCGAGCCGACGGCGTCGATGATCTTCTTCGCCGGCATCTACTACGGCGCGATGTATGGCGGCTCGACCACCTCGATCCTGCTCAACACGCCGGGCGAGACGGGCACCATGGTGACCGCGCTCGAAGGCTTCAAGATGGCCAAGAGCGGCCGCGCCGGTGCGGCGCTCGCCACGGCGGCGATCGGCTCCTTCGTGGCGGGCACGCTGGCCACCGTGATGGTCACGCTCTTCGCCCCGGTGATGGCCGACTTCGGCGTGAAGCTCGGGCCGCCCGAGTACTTCTGCCTGATGCTGCTGGCCTTCACCACGGTGGGCGCGGTGCTCGGCAAGAGTGCGCTGCGCGGCATGACCGCGCTCTTCCTCGGCCTGGCCTTCGGCCTGGTGGGGCTCGACCAGATCACCGGCCAGGTGCGCTACACCGCGGGGGTGCCCGAATTCCTCGACGGCATCGAGGTCGTGCTGGTGGCCGTGGGCCTCTTCGCCGTCGGCGAGGCGCTCTACACCGTGCTCTACGAGGGGCGCTCGCAACCTTCGCTCAACCGCATGAACCGCGTCCACATGACGCGCCGCGAGTGGCGCCGCTCATGGCCGGCGTGGCTGCGTGGCACGGCGATCGGCTTCCCGTTCGGCGTGGTGCCGGCGGGCGGCTCGGAGATCCCCACCTTCCTCAGCTATGCCACCGAGCGCAAGCTCTCGAAGGACCAGGCCGAGTTCGGCACGACCGGTGCGATCGAAGGTGTGGCCGGCCCCGAGGCGGCCAACAACGCCGCCGTCACGGCCACGCTCGTGCCGCTGCTGACGCTCGGCATTCCGACCTCGGTGACGGCCGCCATCCTGCTGAGTGCCTTGCAGAACTACGGCATCCAGGTCGGGCCGCAGCTCTTCCAGAATTCATCGGCGCTGGTGTGGGCGCTGATCGCGTCGCTCTACATCGGCAACGTGATGCTGCTGGTGCTCAACCTGCCGCTGGTCGGCCTGTGGGTGAAGCTCCTGAAGATCCCGCGCCCGCAGCTGTATGCCGGCATCCTCATCTTCGCGACGGTCGGCGTCTACGGCATGCGGCAGAGCGCCTTCGACCTGGTGCTGATGTTCGGCATCGGCCTGCTGGGGGTGCTGATGCGGCGCTTCGACTTTCCCACCGCGCCGGTGATCGTCGGCATGATCCTCGGGCCGCTGGCAGAAGCGCAGATGCGCAATGCCCTGTCGATCGGCGAAGGGCACTGGTCGGTCTTCCTGCAGCGGCCGATCTCAGTGGCGCTTCTGGCGTGCGTGGTGGCGGTGCTGGTGTTGCCGCGGCTGATGAGCCTGCTTGCGCGGCGGGCGGCCGCGGTGCGGCCGGCCTGAGGGCCGGCCCCCACCGGTTCACGGCACGAGGATCGCGGCGCCGGTGGTCAGCCGGCTTTCGAGTTCGCGGTGGGCCTGCTGCACCTCGCGCAGCGCATAGCGGCGGCTGACCTCGGCCTCGACGGCGCCCTTGCGCACGGCGGCGGCGAAGACCGAGGCCGAGTGCTGCAGCTCTTCGCGCGTGGCGATGAAGCTGCGCAGGGTGGGGCGGCACACGGTGAGCGACTTGGCATGCAGCCGCTGCAGGTCGAAGGCCTCGACGTCACCCGAGGCGGTGCCGAAGTTGATCGCCATGCCGCGGGTCTGCAGGCAGTCGAGCGAGGGCAGGAACACGTCTTTGCCGACCGCGTCGTAGACCACGGCCACGCCGGCGCCGTGGGTGATCTCGCGCACGCGCTCGACGAAGTTCTCGCGACGGTAGTCGATCACGTGGTGGCATCCGTGCGCGAGCGCGACCTCGCGCTTGGCCTCGGAACCCACGGTGCCGATCACCTCGGCACCCAGCGCCCGCGCCCAGGCGCACAGGAGGGTGCCCATGCCGCCGGCGGCGGCGTGCACCAGCACCCGGTCGCCATGCTGCACGGCGTAGAGGCGGTGCAGGAGGTACTCGGCCGTCATGCCTCGCAGCAGGGTGGCGGCGGCGGTTTCAAGCGTCAGGCCCGCCGGCAGCAGCAGCGTGCGGCTGGCCGGCACGCAGCGCATGGCCGCATACGCGCCCGGGTGCACGTAGGCCACGGCATGGCCGACCTCGAAGCCTTGCACCCCCGCACCCACCGCCTCGACCACGCCCGCCCCCTGCGAGCCCAATACGACCGGAAATTGGGTGGTGCCATGCGGCCCGTGTGCGCCCTGGCGTTGGTAGACATCCGCGTAGTTGAGGCCGATGGCGTGCTGAACAATGCGCAACTCGCCCGGGCCGGGCGGCGGCACCTCGATGTCGGTGTACTCCAGCACTTCGGGGCCGCCGTGCCGGTGGGCGAGGACAGCAGGACGCAGCAGCGTGCTCATCGCGCGTTGTATATATAAAGTGACTTTTGATATATTAGATCATGGACCTGATTCTGGCCCGTCAATCTGCAGCCAGCACGAGCGCGAGCCTGCAAGACCGCATCCGCATCGCCGTCGAGCAGGAGATCCTCTCGGGCAGCTGGCCACCCGGCAGCGCGATCGACGAGAAGGCGCTGGCCGCGCAGTTCAAGACCTCTCGCACACCGGTGCGCGAAGCGCTGCTGGTGCTGGCGACGCAAGGGCTGGTGCAGATCGCGCCGCGCTCGGGCATCTACGTGCGCAAGGCGACGCCGGCTGAACTTGTGGCCACGCTCGAAGCGCTGTCGGAGCTGGAGTCGATCGTGGCGAGCCTCGCCGCGCGCCGCGCCACCCGCGAGCAATGCAAGGAGCTTGAAGTGGCGCTGTCGAAAGCCTCGGCCTGTGCCCAGGCCCAAGACCGGCGCGGCTACGAGCGCGCGAACGCGGTGCTGCACGAGGTCATCTACAAGGCGAGCGGCAACCCGGTGTTGGTGGAGCACGTGCGCTCGGTGCGCCGCACGCTCGCCGCCTACCGCCAGCGCAGCATGGACAAACCCGGCCGCATGAAGGCGTCCGACAAAGAGCATCACCTGATCGTGCAGGCCATCCGCGACGGTGACGCCGCCGCGGCGGCGCGTGCGATGCACCAGCACATCGATCTCGGTGGCGACGCGATGGTCCAGCTGGTGCTGGCCGCGCAGACGACCGCCGAGGCGGCTCCTGCCCACCCCGTGCCGCTGCCGGCGGCCAAGAGACGAAAGACCACCTCATGAGCCTCGCCGCACCCGCCGACCGATCGGCCCCCAGGATGATCCGCGCCGAAGACCTGTTCCCCGAGGTCGACACGGCGCAAGGGCGGGTGCGGGGCTTGACCAGCGACGGCGTGCATGCCTTCAAGGGCCTGCGCTACGGCGCCGACACGGGCCGGGCCCGGCGCTTTCGTGCCCCCGAGCCGCCGCCCACCTGGAGCGGGGTGCGCGACGCCACCAACTACGGCCAGTTCGCACCGCAGGCGCCGTCGAGCCGCCTGCGCGACTACGCCGACCTGATCAGCTTCGACCTCCAGGCCGGTGGCATGGGCGAAGACTGCCTGGTGCTCAACCTCTGGACGCCATCGCTCGACCGCAACGCGAGGAAGCCGGTCATCGTGCACTTGCACGGCGGCGGCTGGTACGGCGGTTCGGGCAACGCGCCCGGCTGCGACGGCGCGATGCTTGCCCGGCACGGCGATGCGGTCGTGGTCACGCTCAACCACCGGCTCGGCGCTTTCGGTTTTCTCGATCTTTCGTCGCTCAGCAGCGACTACGCCCACTCGGGGGCGATCGGCATGCTCGATATCGTGGCCGGACTGCGCTGGCTGCGCGAGAACGTCGAATCCTTTGGCGGCGACCGGTCGCGCGTGCTGGTGTTCGGCCAGTCGGGCGGTGGTGCGAAGACCAGCACGCTGATGGCGATGCCGAAGGCGGCAGGGCTCTTTCACCGGGCGGGTGTGATGAGCGGCTCGGTGCTGAAACTCGCCACGCCCGAATACGCGGCCGGCCAGGCCGAGCGCTTTCTCTCGGTGCTGGGCCTGAGCCGTGCGCAGATCCCGCGGCTGCACGAGATGCCGATGCAGCAGCTGCTGGCCGCGCAAGTCACGCTGGAGATGGGCGACCGGGCGCGCGGCGAAGCGCCGCGCAGCTTCGCGCCGGTGGTGCATGCAAACGGCCTGCTGCCGCGCCACCCCTTCGACCCCGACGCGCCGGAGGTGTCGGCCCAGGTGCCGATGATCATCGGCACCACGCTCGACGAGCGCAGCTACCGCACCGTCAACTTCGACCTCGACGAAGCCGGCCTCGAAGCCGTCTTCAAGCAACGTGTGGGGGCCGACGCGGCGCTGCTGCTCAAGGAATACCGCGACGAAGACCCGACGGCCAGCCCCTACCTGCTGCAGGTGCGTCTCGATACCGACATGGGCTTTCGCCGCGCCGCGCACCTGCAGGCCGAGCGCAAGGCGCTGGCCCTCGGCGCGCCGGTGTGGGCCTACCTCTGGCGGGCGCCGAGCCCCGCGTACGGCGGGCGATTCGGGGCCACGCACGGCGTCGACATCGGCCCGAGCCTGCACGACATCCGCCGTGCGCTGAACGGCCCGATGGACAGTCAGCGTCGCCTGGCGAAGATGATGTCGTCGGTGTGGGCCTCGTTCGCCGCCAAGGGCGACCCCAACAACGCCAACGTGCCGCACTGGCCGAGCTATACGCTGCCGGGCCGCGCGACGCTCGTGGTCGACACCGATCACGAGACGGTGATCGACGACCCGCGTGCGGCGCTGCGCCGCTACTGGTCGGAGCGTGCCGTCTGACGCGCGGCTCGCCGATGTCATGACGCGCACATGATGGGCGCGTTCCGGCGATGATGCGGGGTCCAGGACCACCGCGCCCGCGCCGCACGCCCGCATGAGCTTCGTTCCCGCCAGCCGACCCTCGCCCCAGCTCACCGACCACGCCTGGCACTTCGCCTTCGTCGGGCGCGAAATCCTCATCCCGGAGGCCGACAGCATCGCCCTGCAGCCGCTCACCACCGCGCTGCTCGCGCCGCTGGCGATCGGCCGCCACTACCTCGGCACAATGGCCGCCGTCGACTGCTGGGCGCTGGTGCTGCCTGAGGCGCCTCCCGGCTGGCGGCCCGTGCCGCTGCGCGCGGCCATGATGGCCTTGCCGCCGGAGCTGAGCGCGCTCGCCGGGCGCGCCGCGCAGATCGTCGAGTGGGACCGTAGCCACCGCTACTGCGGCGTGTGCGGCACGCCGACCGACCTGCACCCCGGCGAACGTTCGCGGGTGTGTCCGTCGTGCGGGCAAACAGCCTACCCGCGGGTGAGCCCCGCGATGATGGCGCTGGTGTGGCGCCCGGGCGAGCTGCTGCTCGCGCGTTCGCCGCATTACGCGAAGGGCATGTACAGCGCGCTCGCCGGTTTCGTCGAAGCGGGCGAGTCGCTCGAAGACTGCGTGCACCGCGAGGTGGCCGAAGAGGTGGGGGTGAACGTCGACAGCCTGCGCTACTACGGCAGCCAGAGCTGGCCCTTCCCGCACAGCCTGATGTGCGCTTTCACCGCACGCTGGGCGGGCGGCGAGATCGTGCGGCAGGAAGACGAGATCGAAGACGCGCAGTGGTTCCCGATCGACGCGCTGCCCAACGTGCCGCCGCGGTTTTCGGTGTCGGGCCACCTGATCCGCGACACGGTCAAGGCGATGCAGGACGGCACCCTGGGCTGAGCGCGCCGGAACGCGGTTTGCCGCGCAGTGCCCAAAACACTGTGAAGGAGACCGCACCATGAAAGCGCTTTGCTGGCACGGCAAGAAGGACATCCGCTACGACACGGTGCCCGACCCCAAGATCGAGCACCCGCGCGACGCCATCATCAAGATGACGAGCTGCGCCATCTGCGGCTCCGACCTCCACCTCTTCGACGGCTTCATGCCGGGCATGGAGAAGGGCGACGTGATGGGCCACGAGTTCATGGGCGAGGTGATGGAAGTCGGCCCCGGGAACAAGAAGCTCAAGGTCGGCGACAAGGTGGTGGTGCCCTTCACCATCTGCTGTGGCGAATGCGAGCAGTGCCGGCGCGGCAACTTCTCGGTCTGCGAGACCACCAACCGCAACAAGGACCTGGCCGACAAGGTGTTCGGCCACACCACGGCGGGGCTCTTCGGCTACACGCATCTCACCGGCGGCTATGCCGGAGGCCAGGCCGAGTTCGTGCGCGTGCCGTTCTCCGATGTGGCGCCGGTGAAGATTCCCGATGGGCTGGCCGACGAACAGGTGCTCTTTCTCGGTGACATCTTCCCGACCGGCTGGCAGGCGGCCATGGCCTGCGACATCCAGCCCACCGACACGGTGGCGGTGTGGGGCGCGGGGCCGGTGGGGCAATTCGCCATCCGAAGCGCCGTGATGCTGGGCGCCAGACAGGTGATCGCGATCGACCGGCTGCCCGAGCGGCTGTCGATGGCCAAGGCCGGCGGTGCGATCACGATCAATTTCGAGGAAGAGAGCGTGATCGAGCGGCTGCAGCAGCTGACCAAGGGCAAGGGTCCCGAGAAGTGCATCGACGCGGTCGGCATGGAGAGCCATGCCACCCGCGCCATCGACGGGCTCTACGACCGGGCCAAGCAGGCGGTGATGCTCGAGACCGATCGGCCGCACGTGCTGCGCGAGATGATCTACGTGTGCCGGCCGGCGGGCATCCTCTCGATCCCCGGTGTGTACGGCGGACTGATCGACAAGTTGCCGATGGGCGCCTTGATGAACAAGGGCCTCACCGTGCGCACCGGGCAGACCCACGTCAACCGCTGGACGGACGATCTGCTCCAGCGCATCGTCGACGGCCAGGTCGACCCGGCCTTCGTCATCACCCACACGGCCAGCCTCGAACAGGGGCCCGAGATGTACAAGACCTTCCGCGACAAGCTGGACGGTTGCATCAAGGTCGTGCTCAAGCCCTGAGGAGACGCACCATGAAAGACAACACCCGCGCCGCGATGGCCAAGGGACTGGGCTGGTTCAGCATCGCCCTCGGCGTGGCCGAGCTGCTGGCACCGAAGGCCACGGCGAAGGCGACCGGCGTGCATTACGGGAAGAACTTGCTGCAAGCCTATGGCGCACGGGAAATCGCGACCGGCATCGGCTTGCTCGCCGCGAAAGACCCGCAGCCCTGGCTGTGGGCGAGGGTGGCTGGCGACGCCCTGGATCTGGCCACGCTGGCGGCCGACCTGGTGTCGAACCCCCACAAGCGGCGCAACACCGCGCTGTCGCTGGCCGCGGTGATGGGCGTGACGGCGCTCGACGTGTGGATGGCAGAAACCGCGCGTCGCGATGCGATCCGGCAGGCCGAGCCACCGCGCGACTACAGCGACCGCGTGGGGATGGCGCTGTCACCCGACGAGATGCGCGGCAAGGCGCGCGACGCGATGCAGGCCGCACCCGACCTGCAAACGCCGACGGCGCTCAAGCCGTACACGCTGCATTAGTTGCAACAGTCAGCGATGTGAACCGCGCGCCGACTCGCGGGCCTTGCCGCGGTTGGGGTGGCGCGGGGTGCTGATGCCGGGGCTCGCGCCCGGCGTGGCCTCGTTGGGTTCGGCGGGCACCCAGTCGCTGGAACTCGAGGAGGGCAATTCGCCAGGGCCGGTGGCCGGTTCGACGGTGGCGTCGGCCGGCGCAGGGTTCGACGGGTCGGTGGGGAGGGGCTTCTTGCGCTTGCGCAATCGGAGGTACATCTTGGAATTCCTCTGGTGGCAGTGCTCGGGCTTCTTCCTGCGGCAAGCGCCATTCCCGTGTCGCGCAGGCGTCTCCTCGGCGAAGGGAATTCCCTCGCTTGTGCCAAGTGCAATCGCTAGTAGAGAATTTCTCTACTACAACCTTGCGCCCCGCAGCAGGAGAGCCGATGCCCTACGCCGCACAGCGCGTCATGCACGACGCCGACAGCCACCTGATGGAGACCCCGGACTGGGTTTCGTCTTATGCCGACGCCGAGATCCGCGACCGGCTCAAGCCGCTCAACCTCGCCAAGGCGGGCAGCAGCACCTACGAGCACATCCAGCGCCAGGTCGAGCGGGTGAAAGACGCCGAGAAGACCGCCGCCATCAGCAGCAACGTCGTCGCCGGGCCCAAGGGCTGGGCGGCGCTGGGCGCGATCGCGGCGGCCGAGCGGCCTCGGGCGCTCGACGACCTGGGATTCGCCAGTCAGCTGGTGTTCTCGACCTTCGCGGGCGGGCAGTACCTCTCGCACGAAGACATCGACGTGCGCTACGGCGGCGTGCGGGCCCACAACCGTGGGATCACCGAGTTCTGCCGGGTCGACAAGCGGTTGATCGCCGTCGGCCAGGTGTCGCTGTCGGAGCCCGAACTCGCGCTGCGCGAGATCCGCGAGGGCATTCGCCTGGGCTGCGGCGCGTTCTGGATTCCCACGCAACCGGCGGGCAATCGCGCGCCCGGACACCCCGACCTCGACCCGGTCTGGCGCGAGCTGAGCGAGTCGGGCATTCCGTTCATGCTGCACGTGGGTGCCGGCGCGTCGATCCAGCCCAAGGGCTATGACCAGACCGGCCGCCCCCGCCCGCCCGATGTGCACGGCGGTGGTGAGAACCTGCGCTTTCGCGACCTGGTGGCGCTGCCGATGGCGCCGCAGCTCTTCATCTCGTCGATGGTGAGCGACGGGGTGTTCGAGCGATTCCCCACACTGCGCGGCGGCGTGATCGAGCTGGGCGCGGGCTGGGTGCCGCAGTTCCTGCGCAGCCTCGACATCGCGCACGGAGTCTTCGCCAAGAGCGACCCGATGCTCGCGTCGTTCAAGCTGAAGCCCTCGGAGCAGATTCGCCGCGCCCTCAAGTTCACGCCGTTCCCGAGCGAAGACGTGGGCCGCATGATCGCCGATGCGGGGCCCGGGCTCTTCCTCTTCTCGAGCGACTACCCGCACCCCGAAGGCACCAACGACCCGATCGGCCGCTTCGAGCGCTCGATGGGCGCGCTGTCGGACGAGGCCCGCACGCTGTTCTATTCGAAGAACTTCGAACAGATGATGCGTGCCGCCTGATTCATCACCACAAGAACGAGGAGACACCATGAATCGAACCAGCGCGGCCCGTGCGGCCGCGGCCCTGGTAGGCGCGCTCGTGGCCGCCGGCGCCGCAGCGCAGTCCGGCGGCAGCCTCACGGTCTTCGGCGGCGTCGACGGCAACCTGACCCGCGTGCGGGCCGAAGGGCGCGGCTCTCTCTGGCAGGTGCGTGACGCCGGCACGTATGTCACCAAGCTGGGATTCACCGGCACCGAAGACCTGGGCGGCGGCTTTCGCGCGCACTTCTATCTGGAGTCCCAGGCCAGCAGCGACACCGGCAACGGCGTGCCCACCAACACGAACAACCGTGTCACCGGCGCGTCGACCGGCGGCGGCATGACGTGGAACCGCAAGGCCACCGTCAGCCTCTTCACCCCGGCCGGCGAAGTGCGTTTCGGCCGCGACTACACCACCACCTTCGCGCCGGTGGCGTACTTCGATCCCTGGGGCACGGCCGGGGTGGGCGGCTCGGTGAACTACCAGCCGTTCTACAAGGGCGCGCTCGCGCTGCCGACGCTCGTGCGGGTGAGCAACTCGGTGGCCTATCACATCCCGCGCAGCCTGGTGAACGGCCTGCAGGTCTACGTGCAGGCGGCGGCAGGTGAAGGCGTGGGGCCACGCTTCATGGGGGGTCGGCTCCACTTATCAGAACGGGCCGCTGCTCCTGGCCGGCGGCTATTCGCGCACCGATGCGCCGCTCACCGACATGGGCACGTCGCTCACGCCGCTCACCGTGGCGTCGGACAACAAGCTCTCGATCTGGTCTCTGGGCGGCTGGTACACGCTGCCGGGCAATTTCCGCCTCATGGGCTTCGTCCATTCGCAGACGCTCGACGCCTACGGCTCGCTGGCCACGCCCGCCATCGGCACCGAGCGCGACCGCGAAGTGGTCGACACGCTGCTCGGCATGAGCTGGGGCATCGGGCCGACGGTGCTCAAGGCCTCGTACGTGGTGCGCAACGACAAGGGCGTGGAAAACGCCGACTCGCGCCAGATCTCGCTCGGCGTGGCCTACAACCTCTCCCGGCGCACCGCGATCTACACGACCTTCGTCGATTTCGACAACAAGAACACCGCGGCCTACAACTTCATCTCCTCCGGCTTCGCGCCGGTGGCCGGTGGCTCGGCCCGTGCCCTGCAGGCCGGCATCGCACACAACTTCTGATTTCACCCGTCTCCAAGGTGCGCCATCCGGCCTCGTGCCGGGTGGCTTTTTTTGGGAGCGTCGTCTGCACCACTGAGGGCTTCGACGCCCGCCCTGATCAGTAGCCCATCTTCTTCTTGAGCGCCTGGTCCACCCACATGCGGGTGTGGATCGGGCCGGGCCGCTCGGCTCCTGCGCGCAGCTCGCCGCCGTAGTTCTTCACCCACGGCCACCACGCGGTGTAGACGTAGGGCGTGGGCAGCCAGATGTAGGGCGCCTGCTCGAGGATCTCTCGCGTGAGGAGCCGCACCTTCACCTGGCGCACCTTCTCATCGGGCTCGGCGACGATCTCTTCCATCTTCTTGTCGAAGTTCGGGTCTTTCCAGCGCGATGGGTTGAAGGTCGCCTTGCTGGTGAAGTTCTTGCGCAGCGAGGTGGTCGGGTTGGTGATGGTGTTGACGAAGTAGAAGCCCGGCTCGTTGGTGCCGGTGAAGAGCGCCTTCTGCATCGCACCCGGCTCGGTGATGACGAGCTTGACCTTCACGCCCACTTTTTCGAGGTAGGCCGACACCAGCGTCACCAGGTCGTGGTTCTGCGTGTTGCCGCTGACCTGCACCTTGAACTCGAAGCCATTGGGGTAGCCGGCGTCGGCCAGGAGCTTCTTCGCCTTCTTGGGGTCGTAGGTGTAGAGTCCTGGATGGACGCCGGCATCGCCGACAGCGGCTCGTAGTAGCCGGTGTAGTCGGGGTGCTGCGGGTGCACGAACATCTCGGCATTGCCGCCGTAGTAGCCCTTGATGATGGCCTGCTTGTCGATGGCCATGTTGAGGGCGCGCCGCACCCGCACGTCGTCGAACGGCTTGGTGTCGACCCGCATGCCGATCACCGTGCCCGAGATGCCGAGCCAGCGCGAGGTCTTGAGCTTGGGCGCGGTCTTCTTCAGCTCGTCGATGGCCGACCAGCTCACGAGTTCGAGCACGTCGAGCTTGCCGGTGCGCAGCGCAGTCAGCGCCGTGGCTTCTTCCTTGATGACGCGGTAGCTGATCTTGTCGACGAAGGGCAGCTTGTGCTCCTGGTTGCCGATCTTTTCCTTGTCCCAGTAGTTGGGGTTCCGGGTGAAGGTCGACGAGTTGCCCTGGATGTAGTCGGTGAGCATGAAGGGGCCGGTGCCGTTGACGTTCTTCCAGTTGCCGGCGCCGGCGGCCACCACCTCCTTGGGCACGATGGCGGAGTAGTAGCCCCAGCCGAAGCGGTAGTCCCACTCGCTGTTGTAGTTCTTGAAGGTGAAGACGACGGTGTGCTTGCCCGTGGCCTCGACCTTGGCCACGTGGTCGAAGTAGCCCGGGATCTTCTTCGGGCTCTGGTTGATGCGGTTGAAGCTGAAGACCACGTCTTCGGCGGTCAGCTCACGCGCTTCCATCACGCCCGGCTTGGCGGGAAACATGATGCCCTTGCGCAGCTCGAACTCGGCACGCAGCGGGTTGTCGAGCAGCCGCCAGCGCTCGGCCAGTTCGCCACGCATGCCGTCGTGCGGCAGCCAGGCGTCGGCGATGAAGCGGTGCGGGCCGCCACGGCTCCTGGCCTTGGAGAGATCGGCCACGATGAGTTGCTCGTAGGTGAGGCCGAGGTCGTTGTTCAACTTCCACGACCAGTCGGCCGGGTCGAACGAGCCGGCATTGAGCGTGTAGACGAGGGTGCCGATGTTGAGCGTGCCGCCGGGCTGCGGTGTTTCAGGTGCGCTTCCTTGTGCGCACGACCAGGCCGGTGCGAGCGTGAGCACGGCAGCCGCGGCGAGCGCGCGGCGCCGCGAGGACAGAGGAGTCGAATTCGTCATGGAGAAGGGCCTCATCGAACGATGAAGAAGAGAGCCGGCATCCCACTAATATAAATAGCATCTACTAAAGGCGCGTCAGCAGAAGCCCTGAAGCTCAAGCTCAGGCCTTTGTCTTCGCGGCCTTGCGTTTTGCGGCGGTCTTGGCGGCGGTCTTGGCAGCGGGTGCGCGCTCGGCCTTGGCCTCGAAACGCTTCTGCAACCCCGCCCAGCCGCCGAGCGCGAAGTCGGTCCAGATGTTGGCCGCTTCTTCTGCGCTCACCCCGGCGCGCTTCAAGGCACGCCCCGAGAGGATGGGCGCGTTGACCACGAGGATCGAGCACACCAGTGCCACCTGTCGCGGGATGCCGTAGGTTTCGACGATGCGGTCGATGAAATGCTCGGTGATGGCGGCGCGCTCGTCCTTGCCGCGGCGGCGCACGAGGTCGAACACTGCCCGGTCGCTCGCCAGCAGGCGGATGATCGGGCCACGCTCATACAGGTATTCGAAGCCGTGCTTCTGAGAGTTGCGGATCAGCGGCTCGAGCGGCACGTCGGCCGGCAGTGCGGCGAGCTTGCGCGCGCCAAGATACTGGTACTCGCGCTCGAGCACCGCCTTCAGGATGTCTTCACGCTTGGGGAAGTACTTGTAGATCAGCGGCACGCTGACCCCCGCGCGGGCCGCGACTTTTTCGAGCGAGAAATCCGACAGGCCTCGTTCGAGGATGTGGGCCACGGCGCTGTCGAGCAATTGCTCCTTGCGCTCTTCGGGGGCCATGCGGCGGGCACGTGGGGCGGCGGCGGTCGGCACTCGGGTCCTCATGCAGATGGGAAGGGCGGCCGAGAGCATATCGCCGCGACGCGCTGCGCGGCCTGCGTCGCGTCAACAAAACCGGGTCAGTAAAGGATGCGGCAGCGGATGGTGTCGGGCAGGCTGCACAGGTCGGCCATCGCCACCTCGGGCGAGCCGCTGTCCACGTCGATCACGACATAGCCCACGTCCTCGCGGGTGCTCAGGTATTGCGCCGCGATGTTGACACCGGCTTTGGACAGCCGCTCGTTCACCCGCGCCATCACGCCCGGCACGTTGCGGTGGATGTGCAGCAGCCGGCTGCGTCCGGTGTGCTCGGGCAGTGCGACCTCGGGGAAGTTGACCGCGCTCGTGGTCGAGCCGTTGTTGCTGTAGCGGATGAGCTTGTCGGCCACCTCGCGGCCGATGTTGGCCTGGGCTTCCAGCGTGGAGCCCCCGATGTGCGGCGTGAGGATCACGTTGTCGAAGCGGGTGAGCGGCGATTCGAACCTGGAATCGTTGCCTTGCGGTTCGACGGGGAAGACGTCGATCGCCGCGCCGGCGATGTGGCCGCTTTCCAGTGCCTCGGTCAGTGCTTCGATGTCGACCACCGTGCCGCGTGAGGCATTGATGAGGTGCGCACCGGGCTTCATCGCCTGGATCTGCGCGTGGCCGATCAGGCCCTTGGTCGATGCCAGTTCCGGCAGGTGCAGCGTGACGACGTCGGACCGCTTGAGCACTTCATCGAGGCTCGCGAGCTGGCGCGCATTGCCAAGCGTGAGCTTCGACTCGATGTCGTGGAACACCACCACCATGCCCAGCTGCTCGGCCAGCACGCCGATCTGCGTGCCGATGTGACCATAGCCCACGATGCCAAGCGTCTTGCCGCGCACCTCGAACGAACCTTCGGCGCTCTTCGACCAGCCGTTGCGGTGGAGCAGGGCGTTCTTCTGCGGAATGCCGCGCATCAGCATGATGATCTCGGCCAGCACCAGCTCGGCCACGCTGCGCGTGTTGGAAAACGGCGCGTTGAACACCGGGATGCCCAGCTGGAGCGCGGCAGACAGGTCGATCTGGTTGGTGCCGATGCAAAACGCACCCACCGCCGTGAGCTTGGGTGCGGCCTGCAGCACCTCGGCCGTGAGCTGGGTACGCGATCGGATGCCCAGGAAATGCGCATCGGCCAGCACCTCGCGCAGTTCGGCCCCGGCCAGGGCCTTCGGGGAGGTGACGATGTCGGAGTAACCGTCGCGCTGGATCAGCTCCACCGCCGAGGGGTGGATGCCTTCGAGCAGGACGAACTTGAGCTTGTGCTTGGGGACAGAAAGGCGCGGTGCGGTCATGGGCGCATTGTTGACCACGCGCCTATCCCTCAGTGCGGGCAGTGCCACCCGCAAAAGAACGCGCCCGCCCCAGGCAGGGCGGGCGCAGCGCGCTGATGAGGCCGGCCATGCAGTCGACCGGCCTCGATTGAACGCGCGTTGGGTCTCAGCGCTCCTGGTCGCGCTGGCGGTCCTGGTCCCGCTCCGACTGGTTGCCCCCTTCCTGGCGCCGCGGTTGGCCGCCTTGCTGACCGCCTTGGCCACCCTGTTGCTGCTGCTGGCCGCTGCGGCTGCCGCCGCCTTGCTGCCCTGGCTGGTTGGCTTGGTTGGCCTGGTCCTGCTGGTCCCGGTTCTGTTGGGTCATTGCGATCTCCTTCAGTGAGTGCCGGAGGGATTCCGGTTCTTTTCACGGGCAACCGCCATGCCCGCGGGGCGACTGCGAGCACGCGGTTTGCTCGCAGCGCTACATCTTGGGATGCGCCACGCTGAGCGGCGACGCGCACGCCGCAAGGGGCCGCGTACCTCGCACCCACGACTTGAAAGATGAAGAAATTGCGGCATCTAGGGAGGACGGAACTTCGCATGCTCGAACACACACTCATCCCCCTCCGCCACCCTTTGCCGCCCGCCGAGTTGTGCCGTGTGGGGGGTGCGGAAGGCCTCGTTGCTTGCGTGCACGCCGATGGCAACACCGGCACGTCACGCCGGCTGCAACCGGTGTTGCAGCGCCTGCAGGCGCGTGGCTTCGCCACGCTCGACCTGGAACTGCTCGCGCCCGACGAAAGCGACAACGCGCAACCACCGCTCGACGCGCAAGCGCTCGCGCGTCGCCTCGATCAGGCGCTCGATCTCCTGCCCGCGTCGGTGAAGGACCTGCCGCTCGGGCTCTTTGCGTCTGACCACGCTGCTGCGGCGATGCTGTACTGCGCTGCGTGCCGCCCACACGGACTGCGTGCGCTGGTGTCGCGCAGTGGTCGGGTCGACCTGGCGAGCGAAGTGCTCGGCGACGTGCGCAGCCCGACCTTGCTGGTGGTCGCAGCCGGCGACCCCGAGATCGTGGACCTCAACCGCCGTGCCTTCAGCCGGCTGCGCTGCGAAAAGCGCATCGACGTGGTACCGCGTGCGACCCACCATTTTCTTGAAGCGGGCACGCTCGACGTGGTGGCCCAGCTGGCGCTCGACTGGTTCGCCACGCACCTGGCACCGCCCGGCTGAAAGCGCGCCGGCGGGCCCGCGGCACAAGTGCAACGGGCTGTACGAATGACGCAGAAACGGCAGGGTACGGCGCTACCATCGCCGCCTTCATGACCGAGCCCGCTGCTGCTGCCATGAGCCTGGCCCTCCGTCGTCACCCCCGCATGCAGTTCGCAGGGTGGGACCTGTTGCGCCTGCTGTCGCGCTGGTCGGCGAGGCTCGCGCTGTGTTGCGCGGCCGTCGGCGCGCATGCACAGGCGACCGCGCCCACGGCCCCGGCCGCACCCGCACCCACCGTCGACGAGACCAAGGCCGGGCACCTGCACCGCTTCTGTGGTTTCGTCGAATGGCCGCAGGCGAGTTTTTCATCTCCCGAAGCACCCATCGTCGTCGGCATCGTCGGTGCGCCGGTGTTGCACAAGGACCTGGCGCAGATCGTCGCCGGGCGCCTGGTGCAGAACCGCGCCATCCAGGTGGTCGAGCTGGCCGAGCCGCGCCAGGGCTCCACGGTGCACATGCTGATGATCGGGCGCGGTGCGTGGAAGCGCGCCGGCGACTGGATTGCCGCGGTGAAGGGCCTGCCGGTGCTCGTCATCACCGACATGCCTCAGGGCCTGGAGCGTGGTGCCGCGCTGAGCTTCGTCGAGAGCGACGGGCGTCTGCGCTTCGAGGCCTCGGTGCCGGCGGCCGAAGCGGCCGGCCTCAAGCTCAGTGCACGCCTGCTGCCGCTGGCCGAGCGGGTGGTGAAATGAAGCCGCGTTCAGGCCCCATGAAACTCACCACGCTGCAGTCGCAGCTCACGCGGGCTTCGCTGCTCACCACCTTCCTCGTGCTGCTGGTGTGCTCGGCGGCGCTGCTGACCTACGAGTACTTCACCTCGCGAAGCAACTGGTCGGCCGAGATGCGCACGCAGGCTGACTTCATCGCCCACAACAGCGCTGCTGCGCTGGTCTTCAACGACCCGCGCGCCGCCCAGGAAAACCTCTCGCTGCTTCATTTGCAGCAGCGCATCCACACCGCTGCCGTCTACGACAAGGAGGGCCGCGTCTTCGCGTTCTTCCGGGCCCGCGGCCAGGAGCCGCTGCCGAGCGCGGTCGACCCGGCGCTCCTGCGCGCGGGGGTGCTGTTCAGCGGCTCGTCGCTCGCCATGGCCTACCCGATCCGCCACGAAGACGAGCGCGTGGGCACCGTCTACCTCGAAGGCAGCCACGACCTCTTGGGCCGCATCGCGACCTACGGGCTCATCCTGGTGGCGGTGATGTCGATGGGGCTGGGCATCGCGGTGCTCTTCTTCAGCCGCCTGCTGCGCCGTGTGTCGCGCCCGCTCGACGAGATGACGCAGGTCGCGCAGGAAGTGATGAGCAAGCGCGCCTGGGGCCTGCGCGCCCGCGAGACGGAGTACCAGGACATCGGCGTGCTGGTCAGTGCCTTCAACAACATGCTGGCCGAGGTGCAGGCGCGCACCGGCGAGCTGGAAGTCGAGATGGCCGAGCGTGTGCGGGCCGAGCAGGGGCTGCGCCAAGCCGACCGCCGCAAGGACGAGTTCCTCGCGACGCTCGCCCACGAGCTGCGCAACCCGCTCGCGCCCATGACCACCGCGCTGGCGCTGCTGCGGCGCGAGAAAAGCACGCCCGAGGTGCGCGAGAAGTCGATGACCATCCTGCAGCGCCAGCTTGCGCACATGGTGCGGCTGATCGACGACCTGCTCGATGTGTCGCGCGTGTCAACCGGCAAGCTGTCGCTGCGCATCGAGCGGCTCGAGCTGGTGGACATCCTGCGCAGCACGGTCGAGCTGTTCCAGGGCCTGGCGGCCGACAAGGGCCTGTCGCTCAGCTTCGAGGAGCCCGGCGTGACGGTGCCGCTGGCAGGCGATGCGGCCCGCCTGACGCAGGTCTTCAGCAACCTCTTGAGCAACGCCTGCCGCTACACGCCGCTCGGCGGGCGCATCGCGGTTTCGCTGGTGCGGGTGGACGGGCTGGTCGAAGTGGCAGTGCAAGACAGCGGCCTCGGCATCGAGCCGGCGCTGCAGCACCGCATCTTCGACCTCTTCGAGCAAGGCGACAAAAGCCTGGAGCGTGGCAGTGCCGGCCTTGGCATCGGCCTCACGCTCGCGCGCCAGCTGGTGCAGTTGCATGGCGGCGAGATCACCGTGCACAGCGCGGGCCGCAATCAGGGTTCGCGCTTCGTCGTGCGCCTGCCGCTGGAGCCGCCATCACAGCTGCCGCCCGCGGCTGCGGCACCGGCCCCGCGCCGGGTCAGCGGCGAAGCACCGCCGATGCGCGTGCTGGTGGCCGACGACAACGTCGACTTCGCCACCAGCCTGGCCGAGCTGCTGCGAGGCGCGGGCCACACCGTCGAGGTGGTGCACGATGGCGCCGCCGCGTTGACGGCCGCGCGCCGCGAAGCCCCCGATGTCGCGCTGCTCGACATCGGCATGCCGCACCTCAACGGCTATGACCTGGCTCGCAAGCTGCGCGCAGAGCCCGCGCTGCAAGACACCTTGCTGGTGGCCATCACCGGCTGGGGCCAGGCGAGCGACCGCGAAGAAGCGCTGCGGGCCGGCTTCGACCACCACCTCACCAAGCCGGTCGACCCGGCGTTGCTGAGCGGCTTGCTGGCCAGCGCCGGCCGCCGCCAACCCGAGGCGCGGTCGGCGCACTGAGCGCAGGCCGGCTCAGTGCAGGCGGCCGCCGCGCAGGCGGTGCAACACCGCTTCGGCCTGCAAGGCCAAAGCATCGAGTTCGGCGCCCAGCTCTTCGGCCGTGGTGCCCAGCTGGCGCGCCCGTTCCAGCAGCGCGCGTCGCTCTCGCTCGAGTTCGTCGCGGTGTTTGTCGTTGCGCGGGGCGTTGTGTTGTGCGGGTGTGCTCATCGTTCGATGTCTCGGGTTTGGGGAAGGTCCGGGGCGGTCACGGGGCGGGCCGGCAGGCCACCAGCTGGCGCAGCAGCTCGGCCACGCTCCAGGCCTGCGCGATGCAGCCGCGCGGGGTGTAGGGGGCCTCGGCGTCGAACACTTCGGCCACCGAGCCGATGCCGAAGTCGCCGATGTGCGCGATCAGGCCGTCGAGCCAGGCTCGCACGCCGGCGTCGTCGCCCGGGTGCTGCTTGCGCCAGGCGTCGAGCCAGGGGCCGATCAGCCAGCCCCAGACGGTGCCCTGGTGGTAGGCGGCGTCGCGCTCCTTCAGGGTGCCGAAGTAGCGCGGTGCGTAGTTCGCGCTGCCGGGGGCCAGCGAGCGCAGCCCCACGGGCGTCAGCAGACGTTGGCGCACGATCTGCAACACCTCGGCCCAGCGGCTGCGGTCGAGCACCGGGTGGGGCAGCGAGATCGCGAACACCTGGTTGGGCCGGCACTCGGCGCTGTTGCCCTGCGGACCGTCCACCACGTCGTAGAGGTAGCCGCCTTGCGCGAACCAAAAGCGCTGGTTGAAGCTCTCGCGCACGTGGTCGGCCCGGCGGTCATACAACTCGCCTTCGCGCGAGCGGCCGGCGCGGTGCAGCCAGCCGGCCAGCACCCGCAGCGCGTTGAACCACAGCGCGTTGATCTCGACCGCCTTGCCGCGACGCGGGGTGACCACCCAGCCGTCGCATTTCGCGTCCATCCAGGTGAGCTGGTAGCCCTCGGCACCCTGGCGCAGCAGGCCGTCTTCCGGGTCGACGCCGATGCCGTAGCGCGTGCCTTCGATGTGCTTCTCGGCGATGTTCACCATCGTCGGCAGGAGCCGCGCGAGCAGCGCGTCGTCGCCGGTGGCCACGTGGTAACGGTCGAGCGCGTGGAAGAACCACAGCGTTGCATCGGCGGTGTGGTAGAGCCCCTCGTTGCTGCCGTCGGGAAACATGTTGGGCAGCAGCCCGTCGTGCACGTACTGCCCGAAGGTGCGCAGGATGCTCGCCGCCTCCTGCGTGCGGCCGGTGCACAGCGTCAGGCCTTCGAGGCTGATCATGGTGTCGCGGCCCCAGTCGGTGAACCAGTGGTAGCCGGCGATCACGCTCTTGATCTCGTCGCCTTCGGCCCAGGCGCGGGCGGTGTCCCGGCGCCGTCCGTTGGGCGTGATGACGAACTGGTCGGCCGCCAGCACCAGCTCGGCCGCGACACCGGTGCGCGCCTCGCGCGGCGCGCGGCGCAACAGGCGGGCGCGGCGCTCCAGCTCGGCGGCGACCGCTTCCTCGGGTGACATCGCGTTCATGATGTCGATCGACTCGGTCGAGGCAACCAGCGCCACCGTGTCGCCAGGCAGCAGCGACATCGTCAGCACGCCCGGGCTCCACAGGCGGCCCTCGTGACGGTAGCCGCGTTCGGCCTCGATGCGGTAGTGCAGCTCGGTCAGCTCCTCGGCCTGCTGCTGAAAGCCCACGTCGGGCCCGTGTGCGCGAAGGCGCAGCGCTGCGGGCCCGTTGTCGCAGGTGATCTCGTGGACTTCGCCGAGGCTGTAGCGGTAGTTGAGCTGCAGCTCGGACCGGAGCTCCTCCTCGTGGTGGCGGAAGTGCAGCGCCGGGCGCAGCTCCAGGCGCAGGTGCGAGCGGCCCTCGATCATGCGGTAGAGCAGCAGGGTGGTGTTCTGCCGGTGTGGCATCAGCACGCTCTTTTCGATCACGTGGCCGTCGACCTCGAAGGTCCACACCGGCAGGCCCGCTTCGAGGCGGAACTCCTTCAGTCGCCGCACGCCGGGCAGCGACAGGCGGCTGCCGGTGCGCTCTTCGCCGCTCAGCTGCACCCGCGTGCCGTCCCCGAGCACGACGGTTTCGACCAGGTGGTTGAGCATCACGGTGCGGCCGAGCGGGTTGGGCAGTGCGGCGACGAGCAGCCCGTGGTACTTGCGGGTGCCCAGGCCCGCGATGCTGGCCGAGGCATAACCGCCGATGCCGTTGGTGACGAGCCATTCGCGGCCGAGGGCGACGCCGGCCTCGTCGTCGGTGCCATGGGGGCGCGCCTCGACCCGTCGCAAGACGGAAGCGGTCACGGCGGTGTTCTCGGCAGTGTTCACAGGGTCTCCTCGAAATGGGGTGGCGCGAGCAGCAGGGTCGTCTCGCCTTGCACGCGCCAGTTGTCGAACGGCCGCGGCAACGGGCGGCCGGGCACCTGTCGGTCGGCCTCGGCCGCGTCGGGCGGCACCGTGCCCAGGCCGCCGTAGCGTGGGTCCTGGCTCGACCAGGCCACCCGCCACGGGCCGCAGGCCGGCGGCGCGAGCAACGGCTCCGGGGCCGGGTCGAGGTGAAGCGAGCGGCCGAGGTTGACGACGAGCAGGCGGTCGTCGTCGCCCCCCGGGCATTCGCCGAAGAAGCGCAGCACGAAGGCGTCGGGCGAGAGCAACGCGCCGTCCACATGGCGTTGCAGCTGCGCCCGTCGCAGGCATGCGTCTTCGCGGCGCAGCGCCAGCAGGTCGCGATGCAGCTGCCAGGCCCGGCGATGCGCACCGTGCTCGCGCTCGGCGTGGTCGAGCTTGCAGCGCTCGAAGCTCGTCGCCTCGTGGGGCAGGGCGAGGGTGTCGGCCACCTCGCGCGGGGCGAGGTTGGCGAACTGGGCGGTGAAGTCGCGTCGGCCACTCAGCACCCGCGCGGCCAGATCGGGCGCGTGGTCGGCGAAGAAGAGAAAGGGTGCGCTGCTGGCGAACTCCTGTCCCTGGAAGAGCATCGGCGTCTGCGGTCCGAGCAGCAGAAGGGCCGTCAGCGCACGCCAGCGGCCCGGACTGCACAGTTGGTGCAGCCGCTCGCCGTGGCCGTGGTTGGCGACCTGGTCGTGGTTTTCGAGGAAGTGCACGAAGCGCAGCGGCGCGAGGTCGAAGGCCGGCGCACCGCGCCGCTGTGCTTGCCAGCGGTACCACTGGCCCTGGTAGAGAAAGCCGTACTTCGCGGCCGAGACGAACTCCTGCGCGCTGCCGCGGTGGTCGGTGAAATAGGCCTCGTCCTGGCCGGTGGCGGCGACCACGGCGCTGTGGTGCCAGTCGTCGTTCCAGATCATGTCGAGGCCGTAGCCACCGTCTTCGCGCGGGCGCACGAGCCTGGCGTGCTGCGGCTCGTTCTCGTTGACGACGAGCGTGGCGCGCGCGCCGGCGGCGTGACGCACGCACTGGCCGATCTCGTCGAGGATGTGCGGCGACGAGTCGTCGAAGATGCTCTGCGTGGCGTCGAGCCGCAGGCCGTCGAGGTGGTATTCGCCGATCCAGTGCGCCACGTTCGAAAGCACCAGGTGACGCACGCCTGCAGCACCTGGCCCGTCGAAGTTGGGCGTGTCGCCCCATTCGCTGCGGCGGCTGGTGCTGACGTACGACGCCGAGAAGTCGCGCAGGTAGCAGCCGTCGGGCCCGAAGTGGTTGTAGACCACGTCGAGCAGCACGCCGAGGCCGAGCGCATGGGCATGGTCGACGAAGTGGCGCATGTCGTCGGGCTTGCCGTAAAGATGGGAGGGTGCGAACCAGCACACACCGTCGTACCCCCAGCCGAAGCGGCCGGGGAACTCGGCCACCGGCATCAGCTCGATGGCGGTGATGCCCAGCGCCACGAGTGCTGGCAGCTCGCGCATCGCGGCTGCCCAGGTGCCTTCGCGGGTGAAGGTGCCCACGTGCAACTCGTACAGCACCTGGCCGGCCAGCGGCAGGCCGCGCCAGCCGGCATCGGTCCATGCGAACCGCGATGCGTCGATCACCTCGGAAGGGCCGTGCGGTCCTTCGGGCTGATGGCGCGAGGCCGGGTCGGGTCGGGTGATGTCGCCATCGAGCCGAAAGCGGTAGCGCGAGCCGGTCGCAGCCGTTTTCACCACACCGGCGAAGTAGCCCTCGGCGTCTTTCGTGAGGGCATGGTGCCGCGCGCCGCTGGCTGTCTCAAGCGCCACGTCGACCGAGCGGCGCTCGGGGGCCCAGACGCGAAACGACACCCCCGCGCCCTCCGCCAAAGGATGTGCACCGATCGGCAGCCGAGCGGGAGGAGGGTGCAAATCTGACCGGAATATGGCGGGCGGTGCGTTCATTGCCAATTGCTGGCAAAGACGGTGCCGCCAGGCCGGCGACCCCTCGCTTCAGAGGGGGCGCTGTGCGGTGGCCTGCTCGATGGTGCGAGCGAGCAGGTCGGGGTCGACCGGCTTGGAGAGGTGTGCATCGAAGCCTGCGGCCAGCGCACGTGCGCGGTCGGCCTCTCGGCCATAGCCCGTCAGCGCAATCAGCGGCATGCGGCGCGAGCCCGGGCGGTTGCGCAACTCGGTGGCCACCGCGTAGCCATCGTGGCCGGGCAGGCCGATGTCGAGCAGCACCAGGTCGATGGCGTGGGCGTCGATGGCGGCAAGGGCTTCGTCGCGGTTGCGCGCGGCCACCACCTCGTGGCCCATCAGGCGCAGCAACTCCGACATCGCTGCCATCGCATCGCGGTCGTCTTCGACCAGCAGCACGCGCCGCGCGCCGGCGCCGGCCACCGGCACGCGCTGGCCGGGCTGCGT